>NZ_QAJO01000011.1:0-261869 GCF_003852415.1 Chryseobacterium sp. KBW03
AGAGAGAAAAATTTTAAACAAAATTGGTTACATTATATCCTTATAAAGTAAAACCAGGAATAATAGTGTTCCTGACTGCTTTTAAGGGTTGATTTTTTTATAAATCGCGCTCAAAAATTCGGCGTAAGACTTTTCCAGTCCAATAATATCTCCGGATTTAAGGTTCAAACCTCCTATTCCTGAGTTATCCGGCTTCACTTTTAAGGATGAAACCTGGAAGTAAAGATTATCATCATCGGCTTTTGGCTGAACTTTTACAGTAGATCCTAAAAGTTTCTTTGTTGAAATGGTATAGATTTCTCCGGGAACAACTTTAATTTTTAAAAATGACCTTGGAGAGATCGTGTAGTCTTTGCGGTTGATACTTATTTTCTGATCTTTTTCAGAGGATGCAAATATATACATATCACCATGCTGAGCGGTCAGCTTTTCTTTAGGGGTATAGTATAAAGCAACTTTATAATTGGCAGCATTGAATTCCTGAGGGGTGCCGTCAACATTTTCGAAAGGTTTTAATTCGAATGTATTGGCACCGATCTCTTTTGCTTTTTTATATACTAAAGAAAATACGAGTGCATCATCTTTTGAAAATCCCTGAACTTCTACTTCTCCTAGATAAACTGCATCGGTACCTGCTTCTTCTTTTTTATGGAAGAATTTATCCGGGTTATCATTTGTTTTCTCAACCTTGGTCAGATAAACATTCTGTGCATTCCACAACTGGATACACAACACGGAAAAGATGATTGCTATATTCTTCATATATGTATTATTGTTGTGAAAGTACATCAACACATTCTTCAAGACTGTTTTCCCAATGTTTGGGCTCTATTTTGTAAGTCTCTTCAATTTTATCCAAAGACATTGTACTTCTCACAGGTCTTTTGGCAGGAGTTGGATACTGTTCGGTTGTTAACGGATTTAGTTTTACTGAGGATTTTGAAAATTCAGCAATTTTTTTGGCAAATTCGAACCATGTTGTTTCCGGATAGTTTGAGAAGTGGAAAATCCCATAGGTTTTGTTTGGAGCTTCAATGATTGCCAGGATTGCTTCTGCAAGATCGGTTGCATTAGTTGGCTGTCCAAACTGATCGGCAACGATTCCCAATTCTTTTTTCTGAGAGAACAAATTCAGCATTGTCTTCACAAAGTTCTTATTGAATTCTGAATACAGCCAGGAAGTTCTTAGTATAATGGTTTTAGGATTGATTTCTAAAGCCAGTTCTTCTCCTTTTCTTTTTGATTCTCCATATACGCCTATTGGATTGGTAAAATCATCTTCAGAATACGGAAGATTCGTGCTTCCATCAAAAACGTAGTCAGTAGAAACATGAATCAGAGTGGATTTGCATTCTACACATGCCTGAGCAAGATGAGCTACTCCATCTGCATTGATGGCAAAAGCTTTTTCTTTATCAGTTTCTGCCAGATCCACTGCGGTATATGCAGAAGCATTGATGCAGTAATCGGGTTTATTATCATAAAAGAAATCGTTTACCTGTTCTTCATTTGTAACATCTAAAGTGGATGAGTCTGTAAATAAGAATTCATATTGATGTTCAAAGTCAGGCGCTATTTTTCTAATGCAGTTTCCCAATTGTCCGTTACTTCCTATTACTGCTATTTTTTTCATTTATCTATTATTAATTTTTAAGTTGATATGTTTGATAAGAACTGTTGACTAAGAATTTTTCGCATTCTGAGTTCTTAAAAACTTTACTCGTGACTGGTAGTCTTTCTGTATTAAATCTACATAAAATTTATCAAAGAGTTCTTTGATCTCTTCGGGATGAACTTCAGATTTTCTGGTTTTAACATTAAAATAAATAACGGTCACCCAAAGTACGGCATGAATTGTCTTTTCATCCAGACTCTTCATCAGAATTTCAACTTTAGCAGTTCTATCCTGCACATCGATGGTTTTGCTGCTGATGACCACCTGCGTGTTGTATCTTACTTCTTTTAAGTATGCTATTTCATTTTGAATGGCAATCCAGGTACAGCCGGTTTTCTTGGTATATTCTTCATAGGTAAATCCATAAAATGTTTCTACATGATCTTCTCTGGCATTGAACATATAATCAAGATATTTTACATTATTCAAATGTCCGATCGGATCGCAGTCACTAAACCTAACTTTAACTGTAGTTGATACTTCTTTTTCCATTCCGCAAAAATAAAAAAACCACCTCTAAAAGAGGTGGTTAGTTTTATAAATCTTTGTTAATTTGCTGAAATTATTGAACTCCTAGTTCTTTCTTCACAGCTGGAGTAGCGTCTGGTCCTGCTTTATAAAGGAATGCTGTTGAATTTGCATCCATAATATAATCGTAACCGTTAGCTTTAGCTACTTTTTCTACTGCATCATTCAATTTCTTCTCAACTGGTCCGAAAGCTACATCTTGTTTAGCTTGTAGATCTTTTTGAGCTTTGTCTTGCATTTGCTGAATTTCTTCAGCTAATTTTTTCATCTCTTCTTCTCTAGCTTTGTTTTCATCAGCTGTCTTTTTTGGTGCTTCTGTCTGATATTGCTGATATTTAGTTTGAGCTGCGTCAGCTTTTTTCTTAATCTCAGCTTGTTTTGTATCTAAGAATGTTTTAAGATCAGCATCTGCTTTCTTTTTCTCCGGCATAGCGTTAAGAACTCCCATTACATCTAAAGTAGCAATTTTTTGAGCTTTTGCCATACCTACAGATACAACCATCATTACTGCTGCAAATAATACACTTAATTTTTTCATAACTGGTAAATAAATAATTTAATTTGTTTTTAGATTTTAAAATATAGCAAAAGTTAATTTGATAATTTATTTTTTGCCTTTGCTATTTGTTTTTTCCTTCTTATCTGTTCCTTTTAGCAGAATAGATAATACTTTCTCGGTGTAATCATATTTTGACTGAAGGAAAATAACACTAATGTTATTGCTTTTATCAAGAACTATGCCCAATCCATTTTTTTCAGACATCGTTTTGATTGCTCCCCAGATCTGATCCTGAAAAGGTAAAACCAGATTTGTTCTCAGTTTTGTAATTTCACCATTAGCCCCAAAACGTAAACTTGTTGTGGTTTTAATATTTTTGTCAAGGTCTACAACTTCTTTTTCTCTAAGTTTAAGCTGATCCCCTATTAATAAAACTTTTTCACTTTCAAAAGCAGCTTTTTTTCTTTCATATTCAGACTGAAGGTTTTGAAGTTCTGACTCCCAGGTATCGATCTGAGAATTCAGTCTTGCTTCCGCTTCTTTATACTGAGGTAATTTATTCAAAATTTCATTAGTATCCACTACTCCTATCTTTTGGGCATTATTAAACCCAAAAAGCAAAAGTAATGCGAATGTGAAAATTATTTTAAAGTGCTTCATATTTCTAATTATAGTGTTTGGTTCATCAAGAAGTGGTTTCTCCATCCAGACTTATCACCTGATAATGTTTTATCCAGACCAAGTGCAAAGTCGAATCCGATCAATCCAAATGCTCCCATATAAACTCTTACTCCAATCCCGACTGATCTTTTCAACTGGAATGGGCTGTAAGAACTCCATGTGTTCCATACGTTACCTCCTTCAGCAAATGTCAGTGCATAGATTTTTGCAGTCTGGCTCATTGAGATTGGGTATCTTAATTCTAACGTGAATCTGTTGTAAATTGTACCTCCTCCTTTTTGAGTAATATCTTCTGCTTCTCCTCCATTTGTAGTCGCATTTTCATATCCTCTCAAAGGAATCAATTCTCTACCGTCATATCTACCTCCGAAAAGACCTGTACCTCCCATATAGAATCTTTCAAATGGCGGAGCTCCCAGCTGACTGTTATATCCGTCCATGAATCCCATTTCAGCAGAAGATCTCAAGACCAATTTTCCAATGATCTCATTGTAAACGTCTGCTTTAAACTTGATTTTATAGAATTCCATCCACTTGTACTTGTCAATTGCAGACATGGTGGAGTAATCTTTCTTCTTAAACAATGAATATGGAGGTGTCAGTTTTGCTGAAAGTTCCATATTGGATCCCGTTGTTGGGAAGATTGGGTCAATCCCTGCTGAGTTTCTACTCAATCCTAAGTTGATACTGAAGTTATTGGCTGTACCATTATTTTCTGTAGTATCACCAAACTGAAATGGATAGTTATTGAAGTCATACTTCTGGAACTGTAAACCAGTGTAAAGAGAGAAGTAATCATCCGGCCAGTTCAATAGTCTGTTTAAACCTACTGAAGCAGAGAAGATGTTCAATTTCTGAGCTGCTCCGTATTGATCTGTATATCTTACTCTGGAGTTGTTCAAACTTACAGAAAGGGCTGTTGGTTTTGTACCAAATAACCAAGGTTCTGTAAATGATACTCCATAGTTCTGGAAGTACTGTCCTGCCTGAACCTGAATAGAGAAGGTTTGTCCATCTCCCTGAGGTACTGGTTTGAAGTCTTTAAACTTAAGGAAATTCCTTAATGAGAAGTTATTAAATGTCAATCCTAAGGTACCAATAAAGCTGTTACCACCGTAACCTGCCTGTAACTGCACCTGAGAAGATCCTTTTTCTACAAGCTTCCAATTAACATCAACGGTGTTATCCTGCTGATTTGGCTGAATATCCTGTCCGATCTGCTGAGGGTCAAAGAATGACATCCCTGCTAAATCGAAATATGTTCTTTTAATTTCCGTTTTCTTGAATAGCTCTCCCGGTTTTGTTCTTAGTGCTCTAAGAATTACGTGGTCATGGGTTGTTGTATTCCCCTGCCAAGTTACTTTATTCCAAGTAGCCTGTTCTCCTTCATTAATTCTAACTTCAAGGTTTACGGCATCTCCTGATACTGATTTTTCAACAGGTGTTACGTTAGAGAAAAGGTAACCATTGTTCATGTAAACAGATTTGATATCTGAATCATCTTCTTTACCACCGTCTTCTCCTACTTTTTTGTTGAATCCTACAGCATCGTAAATATCTCCTTTCTTATATCCTAATAATCTTTGTAAATATTCTGTAGCGTATACTGTATTACCTGTGAACGTAACGTCACCGATGTAATATTTTTTACCCTCGTTAAGTTTTACATTGATTTCGTAGTTATTCCTTTTGTTTCTCCATACTGAGTCTGAAACAATTTTGGCGTCTCTATACCCCAGGGAGTTGTAATAACTGATAAGTCCTTGCTTATCTTCCTGATATTTATCTTCAATGAATTTTGAGGATTTCAAGATACCACCGATACCAAAACGTTTCTGTTTTGTTTCTTTGAAAGCTTTGTTTCTAAGTTTTCTATCGGTTACACTTTCGTTTCCTTCAAATTCAATATGATCAATTTTAATCCTCTTCCCTTTCTCTACATTGATTGTCCAGTCTACTAAAGCAGGGTCTCCTGCATTTACTTTATCCTGAATAGTGATTTTGGCGTCCGCAAAACCTTTTTTAATAAAGTCTTTAGGGACATTGGTTTTAAGGCTTGAAACTAGGTTCTGAGTGATTTTAGTTCCTGGCTTAAGGTTGTTATCCTTTGCCATTTTTTCACTTTTAGATTTACCAATTCCTTTCCCTGCGAATTTAACTTCTCCAAGTTCTTTAAGGTCCTGCAGGTAGAATTTCAGAACGATCGTCTGTCCTTCAATGCTTTGAACATACACTTCCACTTCAGAAAAAGATTGAGTATCCCAAAGTTTTTTAACAGCATTGCTGATTTTTTGTCCTGGAATATCTACACTTTCTCCTTTTGTAAGGCCTGTAAATCTTAAGATCTGAGCGGGTGTATATTTCTTTACCCCATCTACAACGATGTCTTTAAGTGTATAAGTGCCTGCCTCATTTTCTGCGTGAACAGCATTATTTACTTTTGTGCTGTCCTTTGGAGTTACTTGTCCATAAAAATGTGCAGAAGCAGCAAACATAATGATGGGTAATAGTCTAAACTTCATTTTATCGAGTCTTTCTTTTCTAAATTTTATTGGCCTTTTACTTGCTCACCGGTTAAACCGTATCTTCTTTCTTTGTTTTGATAATCAACAATACATTGAAAGAAAATATCTTTGGAAAAATCCGGCCATAGTACATTTAAAAACTGTAATTCTGCATAAGCGATCTGCCAAAGCAGGAAATTGCTTATCCTTATTTCACCGCTGGTTCTGATCAATAAGTCTACAGGAGGAAAATCTTTTGTATAAAGATAATTTTCAAATAAACTTTCGTTAATATTTTCTATCTCTACTTTTCCTTCTTTTACATCAGAACTTATATTTTTTACAGCTTCCAAAATTTCATTTTGTGAGCCGTAGCTTATAGCCAATACAAGGTTTCCTTTTGTGTTTTCTTTTGTAAGTTCTACCACACGTTCCAACTGCTCTTTTACTAAAGTAGGCAGCTTTTCCAAATTCCCTATAACATGCATTCTCAATCCTTTGCTGAAGATCTCTTCTGCCTCTAGCAGTAAGGTCTCTACCAACAGATTCATAAGGGTATTCACTTCTTCACTTGGACGGCTCCAATTTTCTGAAGAGAATGTATACAATGTTAAGTAAGGGATATTAATCTCATTACAAGCATTAATGGCATTTCTAACTGCATTAATGGCATTTTTGTGACCGAAGGTTCTTTCTTCGCCACGAGATTTTGCCCATCTTCCATTACCATCCATAATGATGGCTACGTGTTTTGGTAAATTCTCAGAATTTATTTTATCTTTAATCAACGACATATTATTCACAATAACATGGAGGTCTTCCGAACGAATATGTCAGTCCTAAGCTGAAAGTATTCATCCAGTCATTAGATCTTCCATCTCCAATATTTCTCTTTTTAATAAACTCTGCTTCTCTTTCTTTAGAAACTGCATAGTAATTTCCAGACTGTAATAATGAACTTCCTGTAGCAGGGTCCAAAATATCAGCATTAAAAGAAGTTTTTACATCTTTGGAAAGGATCTTACTGTGATCCAACTGATCCGTCAATGTATATCTGAACGTAGCTTCTGCAAATATAGCCCATGAGTGGTTGAATTTATACTTCAAACCTACCCCAAAAGGAATATGTACTGTTACTTTTTTTCCTAATGAATAATCTGTTTTGGTCGTGAAATCCAATTCATTGATTGGAGCCTGTGCCACCCCATCAGCATCTCTTCTGAAGTCATTCATCAGGGTTGCTTTAGGAGCATCGAACATCAAAGCACCAACGCCACCGAAGATGTAAGGGCTTAGCATGCTGATCTGCTCATTATTTACAGGGAAAAAGTTATATTCAAACATTAAACTCGCCTCATACACGTTATTTTTTCCGTATGAGTTTCTATTTCTTCTATAATCCTCTTTTGCCGCTTTATCACTAAACTGAACCTGGTTGTATCCTAAATCCAATCGAATGGTCTGATGCGGGTTAAAATTAAACCTATATAATAAACCTCCATAAAATGGGATGCCCCAATCTGACACTCTGTTTAAATCCAACGGCTTTTGTAAAATATAATTCGTACTTCCTACATCTCCCACTAGGTTACTCATACCTAGACGAACTCCCAATTCGTTTCTTTGTGCTTTAACACTTACCACTCCAAGGAAGGCAAGGAAGCTAAACAATAATTTTTTATTCATAAAAGAATATGGATTTATGGTTATTTTAAAATTTAATTTTTGCAAATATAAAACTTTTTTATATTAATGATAATCTTAATGTTTAGTTAAAAATAAACAAAAAAACATAATTTGTTATAAAGTAAACGGCAAAGTGGCAAAAATATTCTTTTTTTCATAGAATGAAAATAGCTTACATATGAAAAAACCCCCATTAAATGGAGGTTTAATGCTTTATTTTTTATTAAATAATCCCTGTACTTTATTTCGAATCCTGATCAGCAAAGGTTCTTTATAATTTTTATCTTCATCAAAATAGCCATAACCGTAGCCATATCCGTAGCCGTAGCCATAACCATATCCGTAACCATACCCTTGTTTTGTATTATAGTCATTATAAACAAGTCCTAAATTACTAATTTCATCATTATGATATTTTTCCGTTATCATTTTCAGCATGTACTTTTCTGTGTATTCATGGCGAACAACATAAAGATTAGCGTCAGAATGTTTCATCAATTCATATGAGTCTGCAACCAATCCTACCGGCGGAGAATCTATAATAATGAAATCGTATTTTTCTTTCAGTTCTTCTATAAATTTGATATTTTTCTGACTCATCAAAAGCTCGGAAGGATTTGGCGGGATAGGTCCTGAAGTGGCAACATCAAGATTCGGGATCTTTGTTTTGTTGACAATCTGATCAATTCCTACTTCCCCAGTCAGGTAATTTGAAATACCATATTTGTTATCAATCTTGAAATCTCCAAAGATTTTCGGCTTTCTAAGGTCCATCCCCAATAAGATTGTTTTCTTATCACTTAAACCTATTACAGATGCCAGATTAATTGAAATATAAGTTTTCCCTTCACCACCAATAGATGATGTTATCAGGATGACTTTCCCTTTTTCCTCTTCATTATCCATCAAAAATCTCATATTGGCTCTTATTCCCCTGAAGGCTTCTGATACAGATGATTTTGGTTGTTCCAAAACAGTAAGCATATTTTCATTGCTGTTATTTCCGATCACCCCAAGAAGTGGAATTTTCGTTGCACCTAACAGTTCTTTGATATTTCTGATTTTACTATCAAGCACTTCACCAATCAGGATAAATAATAATGGAAGCAACAGCATTCCTGAAATAATTGCAGTCTTTGCCAGCTTCACATTAGGTCCTATCGGTCTTTGTCCTAAATTCTTAGCCGGGTCAATCACCGTAATATCAGATTGATTGGTTGCCATTCTCATCTGAGTGTCGCCCTGTCTTCCCAAAAGACTGTTATAAGTAGCTTCAATCATATTATATCCTCTCTCTGCATCCATATATCTTCTTTCTTTTTCAGGATAAGAAGTTAAATCAGAATTGGCACCAGCTACTTCACGGTCTATTTTATTAATCTCCTCATAGTATCTGTTATAATAGCTTCTCAAACTATTGGATGAACCCATTTTTGCTTCATCAATAAGTCTGTTGATCTCTCTTATTGGTTCTGATGAAGGCTTATAGATGGCAGCCATTTCAGATCTTTTAGTGTATAGAGCCCTAAGTTCAGAAACTGTTGCTGAAAAAACACCATCTTCAAAACCTGCAGCATTTGTCCCGATCATTTTATCAAAATTCTGAGACTGAAGCGTATTCCTGATATTATTCAAAGAATTGATTTTGCTTAAAACATCTGCTTTTTTAGCTTCAAGTTCTTTTATTTTTTCAAGAGATTTTTCATCTCTGTCTTTAATATTGTAAAGCTTTTCTGAAGTCTTTAAGTAGTTCAGTACGTTTGCACTAGAATCAAGTTTTTTACGAATTTTACCTAAATTATCTTTTAAAAATATATCTGTATTCTTATTAACAATATTTTTATCAGCCAGTCTTTTTTTCTGCAGCTCTGCAACAGATTTATTAAGGAAATTCACAGTACTGTTAAGGTTATACCCTTTTTTAGTAATGATCATAATAGACCTGATTTCTTTATCAAAGTCTACGCCTGTTGTAGAAACGATTTCGTCTACACTCTGGTTTACTGAGTTCAGACTTATGATGATATTATCCAGCTTAATTTTAGAAGTAACAGGGTTCTTAAGCAATCTGAATCTCAGGTTAGGAGAGGTATACCATTCGTTAAGCTTAATCGTTTTATTAGCAGGTCTGTTGTATGAGTTGATGCTCTGAAAACCTTCTACTTCATAGCTATATAAGCTTGTAGTTTCACCTTCTTCAGGTAAAACAACTTCATAATTCCCATCTCCTTTTGGCATCAGAGTAATAGGATAATTGATCTGCTGAAGGTGCTTTTTATCAATCTGAAGAAAGACTGGTGAATCATCTTTGTCCAGATAAGTAGATTTTATAAGCCCTTTGGTAGAATAGTTCACAAAAAGATCTAATTCTTTTACCAAAAATTCGTTATGTGATCTGGATAAAAGCATTTTTTTCAGATAAAGCCCGTCCTGGTTTCCCGTATCTCCCCAAATGAAGTTAATAGACTGGTTAGACTGAGTGGGCAAAAATTCAGAAGCTTTACTGGAAGTACTTAATGACAAGTCTGATGCATAAATATTCTGTGCATAATATTTACTGTATACCCATGACATGGCATATCCAATAATCAGCATGAATACAAACCAGTACCAGTTTTTAAGGATTCTTCTTAAAAAATGTTCTAAATCAAATAATGCAAAGCTTCCGGATTTATCTTTCTGAGAGTTATTTTTCTCTGTATTGGCTACTCTTTCTGGAATCATAATTAAAGATTTTTAAGGAGTAAATAAATAGACAATGCCGTAGTAATTACCGAAACTCCTGTAGTCAAAGTCTGAATAGGATCTTTTCCAAATCCGTTCAAGCTTTTTGCTCTTGTGTTCAGATAGATTTCATCACCATTTTGTATATAATAGTAAGGAGAATTCATAAGATCCTCACGGGTAAGATCTATTTTGGCAATTTTGATTCCTTCAGGAAGTTTTCTGTGGATAACCACTTCTTTTTTATCGATAGTTCTGTTTAACCCACCATTAATTGCCAGTGCTTCAGTAATGGTAAGGGTGTTTTTGTGGGTTACTTTTTCTCCTGAAAGTCCGGTAGTCTCCACATCACCAAGAATATAATAAGTAATACCATCTGTATTCAATCGTACTTCCGACTTACCTTCCTGGAAATTTTCATTTACTTTATCTTGTATTTCTTTTGTAATATCATCAAGCGTTCTTCCTTCTGCTTTTATATATCCTATTCCAAAAATATTGATATCACCATTGGAGTCCACTTTCAATCCATTAAAATAAAAATTCATATTTCCACCTCTACCTCCTCCGGATCCACCACCATTAGCTCCTACATTAACTCCTCCTCCTGATACTGCAGAACTTGTGACCCCTCCGTTGGATAATCCGCCAGAAGTATTGTAAGAGGAGTAAAATTGTGCTGCATCTCCTTTGGGAGTTGTCACAATATTAAGATTGAGGATATCATTTTTAGTAATCCTGTACACGGGAATGTTGTAAGGAACAAGACCTTCTTCGTTAATAACAAGACTTTCACTTGGCTGTAAATACCTCACATCCTTTGTTGTGATACATGAGGTAACTAAAAAGGGGAATATTAAAAATAAATATTTAAAGTTCTTCATCATATATAATATTGTTTACAAAAGTAATATTTAATTGTTAATTTTTATTATTTCTTAATCGATATAGCAAATCTGGCAAATAAGCTCCAAAAAAACCCAAGGAAATGATCACCAATAATAGCATATTCACATTAATATGTCTAAAACAATAGGCTACTCCTACGATCATCATATAGTAAAGAATAATATAGAAAGTAGATCTCCTATGGGTAAGATTCAGCTTTAGTAACTTATGGTGAATATGGTTTTTATCTGCATCGAATGGTGACTTTTTGTTATAGAGCCTCACCAGAATTACATTTAATGTGTCTACGATCGGAAGAATCAGGATCGCAACAGCTACAACAGGAGCAGACTGAAGATGATATCTGGGTACGTCTGCCAGTTTTTTATCAATAAAAATGTCTATGAAACAAATGGAGGTAAATGCCAGTAAAAAGCCAAGTAACATGGAGCCAGTATCTCCCATAAATATTTTACGAGTACGATAATTCGATAGATTATAGTATAAAAATGCCAATACGGTCCCAATAATAACAACGGATAGTACAACCAGAGGATAATTATATTCTCCTAACCTGTAATAACTTATTCCAAATAAAGCACTACAGATTACAGAATATCCGCCTGCCAATCCATCTATTCCGTCTATTAAATTAAAAGCATTGATCAGAATAATAAAAGTAATAATGCTGAACAGAACACTCACAAAATATTCTAATTCATACACTCCAAATATTCCAAATAAGCTTCTGATTCTGATATCTGATCCTATCACCACCAGCGATGACACCACAATCTGTGCAACAAGTTTTTTGTATGCCCTCATTACAACAATATCATCCATTACCCCTACATAAAGCAGGATAATCAATGAAGCAAATAAGAATTTATAGAGGTCAAACAGCTCGTAAGCAAAAATTGAGGCGCAAATTCCTATGGAATAAAATATGGCAATTCCTCCCAGATTGGGAATCTCTCTAAGGTGCGAGCTTCTCATTCCCGGCTCATCCATCAGATTCTTTCTTCTTGAAATCTTAACGATGGTAGGAATAGAAAAAAAAGTAATTAAAAATGAGAATACAAAGCCTAATCCTATTTTTATATAGAAAATAGGTATTCCCGATCCGCTTAAGAACAATTCAAAATTTTTCATTCTTTTTCTTATTCAGCACTTGTATCTTACAATAAAAACTGATAATGCAGAACTTATAAAGAACTTCATCATTGTTTTCTATTGACCGAAACAATAGTACTTACATTTGTGTTTATATCAATTTTCTTATCAATCTTTTCTGCCCGGCAAAAAATAATAGATAAAAAATCTTTTTCTTCAAGGGCAAAGATAAAAGATAATTCTTACCAAAACGACTATACTTCAATATATCTTGAACTTTTATTTGTCTTTTATTCATAAAAAGAATTAACTGATCAGACATGCTATAGAACAATTCTTCTTTTTTCACGAATGCCAGATAGGCCAAAAATGAATAAACTCCTTCAAAAATCTGAAAATTTTTCAATTCCTCTTTTTTGTGGGAATATTGAGATGTGCTGAATATTTTTTCCACATCAACAACGGCTTTCAGCATATCAAGTCCTTTTTCTGTATGGGTCTTTGTAATAGAATCCGAACGCTCCAGATATTGATAATGAAAATTTTGAGTCTGAGCTATCGTTTCACATTCAAGCAGCAATTGTGGAATAAGCTGAATATCTTCAAAATGAATCCCTTTTTTAAATCTTCTTTGATTAAAAAGCTCTCTCTTGAACAACTTATTGCATGCAAAATAGCTGATATCAGAAAACACCGAAAAATTACTTTCAAGAGCTATTTTTTCAGGCATATTGGGAATCTGAGTCAGTTTTTGGGTAACCCTTCCGTTTTCATCTACTTTCTGAATATTACAGATGACCATTTTTGCCTGGTGCTTTTCTGCTAAAAGGAGCATTTCCTCAAACATGGTCTCGGTGACATAATCATCGCTGTCTACAAAACCTATATAATCACCGGAAGCCCTATCAATCCCAAAGTTACGGGCATCACTTAAGCCTCCGTTTTCTTTGGTAAAAGCTTTTATTTTTTCCGGATACCTTTGTGCATATCCTTCAATAATTTTTTCAGAATGATCTCTGCTTCCATCGTTCACTACAAGAATTTCAATATTGGGAAGACTTTGATTCACCAGGGAGTCAAGGCATTTTGTCAGATAATTCTCGACATTATAAACGGGAACAATAATGGATACTCTTGGGGGAACATTTGTCATACATTAAATTTTCGTCAGTCTTGCACTCAGCCATCCTTTCTTAGCTTCATCAAAATCTTTTCTGGAACACGGAATGCAGTTTTCTATATTTTCATCATCACCAAAATACCACAAATTACTGAAAGTATCACGCTTGAATGCATATTGTCTGTCATCTATCAACACATAGAACTGTTCATAATGTCTTTCCTTCGGATGAGAGTACTGAATGTTTATTCCTTCGATCAGATACCACAACATCTGTGCTAACAGCTGGTGGTTCAGTTGATTTTCAGAATAAATATTATAATTAAAAATCCCGACAGACTTCAGATTTTCACTCAATCCGATTTCCTTCATGTAAGCACAAATTTCTCTTCTGTTCAGTCCGTTTACCTGCGGATTCATAGAAAAAGGCTCACTAAAGCTTTCCACAGCATCACAATTTACTGTAACCAGATCTGCTTTTCTGAAGAAAGGTTCTGTTTTTTCTGTAGAATTCATCATCTCCGCAAGACGGATAATATCAAATTCTACTTCTTTGATCAGCCTCACAGAATCCATTTCATTCAAATGTTTCTGGTACCCTAGATGATGGTAATTTTTAATAGAGAAATTCTTGGCTCCGAAAATTTTGCTTAAAAAAGTATGTTCATTGATCGTTTCCCCTTGCTGAAGGGAAATAATATTACTTATCTGGGTATAATTGAGGCTTTTCTTGTGAAAGTTCAACGCAGAAAATACTGAAAAGGCAAAATCATTGGAGCCGCCGATAATCACCGGAATTGCTCTTTTATAATGACATGCCGACAGAACTTCCTGTAAAATATAGTGGGTATCCTGAACCGATTTCCCTGAGACCAAATCTCCAAGATCTACAACAGGAATTTCGAAGTCCATCTGCGAAAGTTTATAAAATTCTTTCCTTACCCCGGTAAAGTCCTGTACTTCCGCATCTCCGCCCGCACCTCGGTAGTCTGATACAAACAAAAGGACAATACTGTCTTCTTTGATATCTTTTGTAATCCGATTTCCTATCTGCCAGCTTTCTGTTTTGAAATTTCTTGGTGAAATGATAAAGTCTTCGAAATCCATATTTTAATTTGAAATGTAATAATTGATTAATTGCTTGATATAACAAACATACAAAAAACATGGGAACTGAGTAGACTGTGGTATATTTTGTTAAAAAAAAAGCATCAACAAATTGTAAACAGTTTTATCCGACAACCTTGTCAAAGTTTAAAACTTTGACAAGGTTCTACAGGTTTCATTTCAAATTTTACGTTTTAAAATGTCAAAAAAAGTTTAATAACTACTTTAGCAGATGAAAATCAATTGAGTATCCTGTGCTTTATAGTTGATTTTTATTGAGATTATTCATAAAACGTTATAAAAACAAATCCGCCTCATGTAGTATATGAGGCGGACTTTTTATTCTAATTCGTGTACTGGCTAATTAGCACTTTCCGAATGACTGACTGATAATTGTGATTCCAGCTATAATAATAGTTACTCTAATTCCTGTTGGAATTCCCCAAGTAGTACAAATAGACAAGCAAGCCTGTCCAGCCGTTCCATTAGGAATACTTAATGGTATGCTGAAACAATATTTTCCAAAGCCTAAAGGTAGGTTGATGCACACTTTGTTGTTCTCAACAGTGATTGAAATACACTCTGCTGTTACAAGTAGATAACCTGCGCTAGTATTAGCAAGGCTTAAATCTGAATCCGCTCCTGATGAACGACGATTTGCCTGACTGTCTTCGTGTGATCTTTTTGCCGCTTCTAATGCGTGTGAAATAGCTTCTTCGCTAAATTTAAATTCTGCCATGATTTTATAGTTTTTGTTTTCTTACTCGTTTGGCTTTTCAGAATCCGCCTCGTTTTTAAAGTGGTTTCTGAACTCCACTGTCTGTAATATTACGATGTAAAACTACAGAATTAAAACACTGTATATCACAGTCTTAGTACGGAATTTTCCATTTGCGTATTTATACCTAGACCTACGTGATAAGCGCACGTGAAGGTTAATTCCCAACAAAGAGAAATTTATTTAATGAGTAAAATGATGCAATTTTTACATTTTTTGAAATAATTATAAATGAAAAGCACAGGTTAAAAAACCCATGCCATCATTTAATATCTGACTTTATAAAAGCAAAAAAAAGCACAGACCAAAATCTGTGCTTTCCTATTCTACTTAAAGACTATTTATTTCTTAGCTGCCGGTTTCTTAGCCGCAGGTTTTTTCGCTGTTGTAGTTGCTTTCTTAGTTGTGGCTGCTTTTTTAGCCGCAGGCTTTTTCTTTTCAGCAAAAGCTTTAGGATCCTGATCGGTAATCCATTTTTTAACCTCATCTAAAGAAAGTTCTTTCAATTCATCAGCATCGTATTTTGTATCGTCTGCTTTCTTTGGAATTTTGAACATTGCTTTTCCGAACTTGATGAAAGGTCCCCATCTTCCGTTTTCAATAGAAATTTTTTCTTTTTCCCACTGTTGGATATATCGGTTGGCTTCTTTTTCAAGCTTTGCATCAATCAGTTCATTGATATCACTTTGAGAAAGATTTTCAAAGTCATATTTCTTTGGAACATTCACAAAAATAGCTTTGTATTTGATAAATGGTCCGAATCTTCCCGTTCCCTTCGTTACCGGCTCCCCTTTATAAGTAGCAATTGGAGCATCAGCAATTTTCTTTTCATTGATGATTTCCTCCGCACGCTTCTGATCTACAGAAAGTGGATCTTCACCTTTCGGAATGCTGATATAAGTTTCTCCCCATTTCACATAAGGGCCAAATCTACCAACACCCACAGAAACTGACTGACCATCAACTTCCCCTAAATCGAAAGGTAATTTGAAAAGTTCCAGAGCTTCATCAAAAGTAATGGTTGCAATATTTTGTCCAGTCATTAATGACGCGAAAACAGGTTTTTCTTCATCATCTGTTTCTCCAATCTGGATCATCGCTCCAAATCTTCCGATTCTTGCATGAACATTTTTACCCGTCTTAGGATCTACTCCTAATAATCGGTCTCCTGTTGCGCGGTCTGCATTTTCTTCTACATCTTCAATTCTTGGGTGGAATTTTGAGTAGAAATTCGTCATCATTTCTTTCCATTTCTGATCACCGCTTGCAATTTCGTCAAAACTTTCTTCTACTCTTGCCGTAAAACCGTAATCCAGGATTTCTTTGAAGTTATCCGTTAAGAAGTCATTGACTACTTCACCGATATCTGTAGGAAGGAATTTATTTTTATCACCCCCGAATTTCTCATCAAGAACTACTTTTTTGATCTTATCATTTATCAAAGACATTTTGATCACTTCACGGGTTTGAGGTTCTATTTCCCTCTTATCCACATATTCTCTGTTCTGAATGGTTTGAATAGTCGGAGCATAAGTAGAAGGTCTACCAATTCCCAGTTCTTCAAGTTTTCTC
Organism: Chryseobacterium sp. KBW03; assembly: GCF_003852415.1. Lineage (NCBI taxonomy): Bacteria > Pseudomonadati > Bacteroidota > Flavobacteriia > Flavobacteriales > Weeksellaceae > Chryseobacterium > Chryseobacterium sp. KBW03. The sequence goes on from NZ_QAJO01000011.1 coordinate 16,876, forward strand.
ACCAACCCTGCTTCGGTATATCTTGCACTTGGTCTTGTGAATTTTTCAGTAGCTGTAATGGCTTTATAATTTAATACCTCCCCTACGCTTACTTTGGGCAATAACTTATCGTTGTTCTCTTCATCATCCTCTTCTGTCTTTACAATACCATAAGCTTTCAGGAAACCGTCGAAAATGATTACTTCTCCCTGTGCTTCAAAATGGTGGAGCAATGATGCATTCCCGATCTCGATCACTGTCTTTTCAATTTTGGCATTTGCCATCTGAGAAGCTAGTGTTCTTCTGTATATTAATTGGTATAACTTGTTCAGCTGTACATCTCCTATACTTTTCATTCCGAAATCTGTAGGACGGATTGCTTCGTGAGCTTCCTGTGCTGAAGAAGATTTTGTCGTATAATTTCTTGGAGAAGAATATTCTGCTCCGTATTCTGAAGTAATTTGTCTTTTTGCTCCTTCAATAGCTTCCTGGGAAAGGTTTACTGAGTCTGTTCTCATATAGGTAATAAACCCTTCTTCGTACAGTCTCTGCGCCAGACGCATTGTATTGGTAACATTATATCCAAGCCTTGATGAAGCTTCCTGCTGCAACGTAGATGTTGTAAAAGGAGCCGAAGCCGAACGTGTACCTGGTTTGGTTTCAACATTCAGAACTTTAAATTCTGTAGTTTTTGCCTTCTCAAGGAATTTTTCAGCATCTTCTTCTTTTTCGAAGTCTTTTTTCAGTTTGGCAGCAATTTCCTGCTCTGTTTTATTTAAAAAGATTCCATCAAGTTTAAAGCTCGCTTTTGGAGTAAACTCACGGATCTCTTTTTCTCTTTCAACAATTAATCTTACTGCTACAGACTGTACTCTTCCTGCAGACAGCCCCGGTTTTACTTTTTTCCATAAAACAGGTGACATTTCAAAACCTACAATTCTATCCAGCACTCTTCTTGCCTGCTGGGCATTTACCAGGTTCTGATCAATATCTCTTGGATTGTCGATTGCTTTTAGAATGGCATTTTTGGTAATCTCATGGAAAACAATTCTTTTTCTGTTTTCAGGCTTCAATTTCAATTCATCTGCAAGGTGCCATGCAATAGCTTCTCCTTCACGGTCCTCATCGGAAGCAAGCCATACCATCTCGGCTTTCTTTACTGCGGCCTTCAATTCGGTTACCAATTTCTTTTTGTCTGCTGAAACTTCGTAATCAGGACTGAATGTAGTCAGGTCTATCCCCATCCCCTTTTTAGGAAGGTCACGGATATGTCCGAAACTGGATTTTACTTCAAAATCCTTTCCTAAGTATTTCTGAATAGTTTTTGCTTTGGCCGGGGACTCTACGATTACTAAATTTTTCGACATTCTAACTAAAAATTTTTGCAAAAGTAAAGCTTTTTTATTATATACTTTTTGTTAACCGGGTTTAATTTAACAATCCAGTCAGTTTACATCTTCTTTAAACACCTATTTTCTAAAGAAATAAATCCTTTTGTAGTGTAGGTTTTAGACTGTTATATACATATCAACAAGTAATGATATAGAATTTTTCATCAGCCGTAATAGATGCAAGAAATATGTTCATCAATAAAAAAACTGAACAACGCCTCTTTTCCACTTTTTTACGTGCTTATTTTAAAGAGTTTATCGTTTTATAATTTTTACAACCATTTCAGAATCGTTTATTCTGATTAAATACATTCCAGTATTTAAAGACGAAAGATCTGTCTGATTGTTGATAAACTGTCCGGATTTTACAAGTTGTCCCAGTGCATTAAAAATTTCATAGTTATATACTTTATTCTCCGTAGCTTTGATATAAAGGATATTGGAAACGGGACTTGGGTATAAGTAAATCTTGTTATCCACAGCTTTAAGCACTGTATTCGCCGTGCTCAATGTAGGAGCATTAGGAACGATTGTAAGTCTTGAGGCCGGCCCTTCTTCATCACCATTGGCATCATATTTTATTTTTATACATCGGCATCCCACCCCGAAATATGGATCATTATTATCATGAAAGACCATTATTCTATTCGTTGTAGGAGCTGCATCAAAAAGTACATTCACTGCTCTTCCCAGATAATTTGAAGTTAAAGCGGCCGTCCAGACAGCAGGGTACTGAAAATTGAGACTATTGAATGTTCCCTGGGCTGTTTGATTGGCAATTACACTTCTGAATCCTCTCGATCCTGAATCTGGATAGTTTCCGACAGAATACACAGGATTATTAAACATATATCCTATCGTGGAATTGGCAGCATTTCTCACTCTTGTACCTAAATAATCGGTGGCAATGCTATAGGACGTGGCCACATTTTTATCTTTTTTATACCACGGAGTCTGTCCAAAATCAGCTGCGGAAACCAATGCAACATTCGTAAGATCAGGAACCCGCCATCCTTCGGGACAAGGATCAAAAGGAGATTTTGCTCCTCCTCTTCCCCATCTGTCAGGAGCTAAATTAGGTTCTGCAGCCAGCCAGTCTGTTCCATTGGTATAATTGGGTGTTGCACTGTTAAAAGGCGCCAAAGTACTTGGAACCATATATACCAGAGGATTTTTAATAGAATAAGAGATTATTTTAGAGATCTTATCTATAGGCTTATCTGTGATCTGTACATTTGATGCTGTAGCATACGTATTATAAGGGATGATATAATTACCCGACAGATTATTATAATCAGTCTGAGCAAGGGTAACATATGAAACGGATCCATTCGCACCGGAAGAGCCTAAAAATATATTGTAGAAACTTCTATTATCCGCATTTTGAAATGCAGGAATAGGATCTTTTCTTCCCCATTGATAGTGCAGTCCTGTGGAGGCGCGTATTTTTAACAATTCATCAGCAGTAGGCGCAAGGGGATTAGCAATATTGGGAAAAGCATCTGTGGCCCCAAGGTTACGATCCATGAAGGTCGTCTGCAATATAACATCTGCTTTATTTACGTAGTTCACATAGTTGGTGACTGCTGCCGGAACTTCCGTAGTATACGTATAAGATTCTACAGGAGAATCCGTAACCCAGATATGCCAGCTCCAATACACCGGAGCTGTTATACTGCCATTATGCAATGTAACCACGGCATTCCCGCTTTGATCAGGGGTAATCTCAACGGATATTTTAGAATTAGCAATATCTTGCAGTGAAGAGGGTGATGGGTTCACCAATGAAATTTTATTGATAAGATTGGCATTAGTTGTCCAGAGAACATTTCCTTTTAAATTATTAAAATTGGAAGGGTTCAATACATCAGCATTATTCAACAATTGACTTTGTACCGAAAATGCTTTGCTTACTGGAATTTCAATGGTTGCAGGTGTTCCACTTTTGACAATCTGATAAGTATTAGGGTTATTAATTCCTTCTTTATATTCTACTGAAGCAGGTAGATATTCCGTAGGGAAATCATAGTCATTGACAAGATATAACGGATCTTTTATACATCTGCAGCCATTGGCATCAGAGGTATACATTACTGACATTGGAAAGTAATAATAACGTCCTTTAATATTGGGATAATTAGGATCCGGAATATCAGGTTGTGTCTTATCCGGAATCATAGAAAGTCCTCTGACTGTTACAGCCGGAGAAGCATCGAACTGCCGTGCCATAGTAGCCGTCCACAATGCGATGTGGTGCTGATCGGTATATTGTCCCAAATGAGCATTTCTGATAAGCTGTCCATTTCCAGGAAATACTCCCATGTTGTATCCGCCGACCGCTGAAAGATCAAAGCCCAAATTAGAATACACCCTAAAGCCAGTCATAAATGTGGGAACTCCGGCATCAGTAGGTTTTATAATATGGTACTTATTGGTTTCAAAAACATTTTTAGACATATTGGTTTTCACTCCGAAAGGCGAAAAGTCTATTCTGATATCGTCTACATAGGATGCAGAAGCCAGATTGGCGACCAGCATAGAAGGTATACGCCATCCGTTGGGACAAGGGTCGTAAGAAGATTTGTCTCTGTAGGGTTTTGCTTTGTCATCGATATTATAAACAGTTTCAATTTTACCTTGTGCATTATCAGACCAAAAATTAAGTTCTGAGAGTCTGTTGTTCGGTAAAGTTGTGGATCTTCCAAACCAATTGACAGGCAGATTGACGTTATTGTTGTAGTAGGCCTGACCAGAATTATCATCTTTATTGACATAGATAAGGCTCAAAGGATTTTTTACAGAAAGCCTGAGGTTGTTGGTTACCTCTGCGCTGGAAAGCAAAACAAATTTCCGGAGATCGTCAATACTTGTAGCATTATCCATATTTTTTGCCCCTCTATGCCTGATTCTTCCCATAGATCCTGAAGCTTCATAGAAGTCATTTCCTCTTGTAACCAAAGGTGGAATAGGATCTTTTCGTCCCCACTGATAAAGAAGCCCTATACTTCTGTTCCAGTCTGAAGCTGTAATAGAATTTGTAATCGCCCCAAGATTCCTGTCCATCCACTTCCAATCAGCGTCTGGAATAAGCTCAGAGGTACCGTCCGATTTCATTCTTTTAACATTGTTGAAACTTCTATAGGCGGCTCCATTTGTAGGATCATCCGTTACCCAGATATGCCAGCTCCAGAAGATCTCTCCATTTACTTTAAGAGCAACAACTGCATTGCCTTTTTTTGTTTTGTTAATAGGAACTTTTATTTTGGCATCCTGACCTGTCCCTACCATCTCGAGGGCATAGTTTACGCCTGATTTTATAAGTCCATGAACATCTTCCCACAGTACATCTGCGGTGATCGTTCCGGCCGGAATACCATTTCCGTTAAGATAGCCTCCTCCTTCCCACATCGCATATGCTTTTCTTACAGGCACCAGTAATCCTTCACTATTTTGGCTGGGATCAAAGATGTAACTGTTGGGAGCTTTTTTCCAATCCGGAAGCAATAGTCTGGACCAATCATGTACGGGCCTGGCCAGTGAGTCCATATTGTTAAAAACCGCCACATGACTTATATGCCTAACCGAGGGAAGACTTCCTCTGATATTACCTTTTGAATAGATCATCAATGATATCAGGCAGAAAACTGCCGCTAATTTACCAACTAAATTTTTCATACCTTATTGATTTGAGTGTCATTAGCGGAATACAATCTTTAAGCCTAAATCAATAAAAAGATATTTATTTTATAAATACCTGTAACATATTTGAATTATGTTATCAATAACACAAATAACAAAAACTTGTAAACAGTACAAATTCCAGCAATGCTGCCACATAAAAAAAGACAGCTAAAAGCTGCCTTTATATTTTAATTTATCCAATATTATGGAAGGATATGGTTTTTATAACGTTCTATCGAAAATCGTCCTGCCTTGATATTGTTAAAGATAGAGAAGACTACAAAATTGAAGACAACAAGTGAAATAATAAAAGCATAAATCATATTCTTAGTCCTCGCTGTAACAACATACATGGCATTTGGAATAATGATATACGAAAACCCAATAAATGCTCCTGCAAGCCTCGATGAGAAAATAGGATTATTTCTAAAGATAAAATACAAACAGACTCCAATCACCGCATAGTTCCTATGGTATTCATAATAAGGATAATATTCTTTCATTTTATTATCAAAAGCAAAAAGGAAAAAGGTCAGAATAGCCATCATCACTTCAGGAATTCGGATACCTCCATTCAGTCGCTGTACGGTTTCATCCATATATCCATTGAATCCCTCTATAAGCATATTGTCAGAGGCCATCCCATCTAAAAACCCACCAAAGCTCCTATAGATTTCAAATGGAGATAAAAAGACTGAGCCTATAATCATAATAAGCATCACCGTTTTGTTCAAAGGAACGCGGGCCAGCCAGTACATCGGGAGGAATAAATAGGCAACACTGTGTATACCAGAGCCTATGAATATGAAAAATAAGTAATGCCAGAATTTCCGTTCTTTGATATAGCGTATGGCGAAATAAACGATAAAGGTCCCAAGGTTTTGTCTGATCTGCCCACTTTCCCCAATAAAGAAGTTGGGGATAAACATAAAAAGGGTAAAGGTAAAAGGGTAAAAAGTATTGTCTTCCGTATACTCCACCTTAAAGATCATCGCAAAAATAGCAATGACCAGAGTCAGCATATAAAAGGGCGCATTAAAGAAATTGAGAAGAACTTTATTAATCAGCGTATAGAGCCACTCCACGTCCAGGTTTTCTGTTCCTTCCATATGAAGCATCTTCATAAAGATACTGTAATAGCTTTTGGTATCAGAGTAAATATAAATTCCTTTGTAACTTCCGTAATCCGGACCTACATCATTCCTGAGTCCTACAATAATTATGAAATAAACTGCAAGGAACCAGAACCATTTTTTATCAACCTTTTTCCCATATACCTCCTGAATACTGAAGAACAGCATATAGAGGATCGCAATTATATAATAAGGGTGTAATAAACTCATGCTAAATCTCTGATGTTTTTTTAAACTGATGATATGCTGTAATGATTCCGGTGAGAATCAGAGGCAAAAAGAGCCTCACTTCCCAAAAAAGCCCTACTAAAGTAATCATAATAAGGTAAGGAATTGAAAAGAAAAAATATTTTCCAAAAACAGTTCTATTTTCTTCGTCAATACAAAGTCTGTATATAAAGTAAATCACAATTAGCGCAAATACCAACCCCGCAAGATTGAAGGGACTCGAAAAATTTCTATTGATATAAAACCCTTCTACAAAGGTCGTTTCATCCTGTACAAGCAAAGCTCTCAACCCCAGATAAGGGACAATAAACGCTATTACCAATGGTATTATTTTCCAGATTACCTGATAATTTCCTTTTTTCAATTCATCAATATTGAAAAATACAGCAGCAAAGAAAGCAATATTCAAGCAGGCTGTTTCCCGTACCAACGTAGAGATTCCAATCAGGCCAATGAGAATAAAAAAGAATATATTTTTTTGAGTATCTAAATACTTAAGGGTCAAAAATACACCCGTCAGATAACAAAAAAGGGCAATCGTATCACAGTTTGTCGGGGCATACTGTGTTATGACAATAAAAAAAACAGCCAGAAGGTGAATAATTCTCCTTGCATTAAGATTCAAAAGAAGCCCTGTTGACCTGAGTTTAAATATGGTATTCAAAATAACGGAACACAAAATAAAGAAAACACTGTTCATCAGGAAAAGCCCGTGATAAAATGGAGTTCCGTTTTTGGATAGAAAATCTTTAAAAAAAGAAAGAGGTCCATTGATCAGACTGTACATCAGATCTGTCATCTGTACACTCAGATAATTGGGAATGACTCTGTAAGCATATACCGAGGAAAATAAAAAGTCGGGAGTTGTTTCTGATGTTTTTAATCTTGTATAGGAAGATTCAAATCCATAATAAGACATCGCAAACAGCAGAAGCGGAAGTACTATTACAAATAGGAATCCGTTTATTTTTTCATCATTTCTTTTCAACATATCTAAAACAGATTCTTATTTTTTAATAATAATTGTGGTTTAAAATACATTTTTTTAAAGGGGAACTTCTGCAAAAGTAGAATATTTTTTCATTCTTCCTAGAATATTTTATTGATTTTCAGTCAAAACTTATCGTTAACTATTTTGAACTAATGCTTAAAAAATTAAATTTGCAGACTTGATATACATGCAATGCATCGCTTTTTTATATTTTTATATTATCTGATTTCCAAAAATAAAATCCTATCTGTACTGACAGCCTTAGGAATTGTCGTTTTATGCCTATTTTTTGCCTCAAAGATTAATTTTGAGGAAGACATCAATCAGATCATTCCTAAAAATGAAAAATCCGATCTTACCGCAAAAGTTATTAAACAGCTTAACTTCTCGGATAAAATTATTGTCATTATAGAGAATAAATCCAAAGAAGACAACTTTCAGCTTTCTGAAACGGCGGATACTTTTCTACAAAAAATAGAACCTTTACAAAAGTATATAGGTTCTGTGCAGGGTAAAGTGAACGATAATGAAATCTCAGAAACGTTTGATTTTGTCAGTCAGAATCTGCCGTTATTCCTCAATGAAAATGATTATAAGGAAATTGACAGAAAGCTTCAGAAAGACAGTATTGCCAAACAGGTAGAGAACAATTATATCTCTCTGGTTTCTCCCACAAGTCTTGTTACAAAAGAATTTATCAAAAAAGATCCTTTGGGACTTACTTTTTTAGGAATTAAAAAACTGAATGCCTTAAATATCAGTAAGGACTTTAAGCTTGAAGACAGCTATATTGTAACCAAAGACGGGAAAAATCTCTTACTTTTTATTGATCCTAAAAATAAAAGCAATGATACAAAAGCCAATGAAGCATTTGTAGATCAGCTCAACTCTATAAAAGACGGTATCAATAAACAATTCAAAGGAAAAACAGAAATCAGTTACTTCGGATCTCCGGTGATTGCTGTAGCGAATGCCAAGCAGATCAAAAAAGACATTCAAAATACGGTAGTCATTTCCATGACGGTTCTTTTAATTCTCCTGATCTATTATTTCAGGAACATTTTTACGCCTGTTATTGTCTTTTTACCCACCGTATTTTCTGTACTGCTTGCGTTATTGATTCTTTATTTTATCAAAGATAAGATCTCAGCAATTTCCTTAAGTGTAGGAGCTATTCTGATTGGGATTACAATAGATTATGCCCTTCATATCCTTACTCATTATAAGCACAACAACAATATTGAAGAGCTTTACAAAGAAATTACCCAGCCTATTATCTTGAGTAGTGCAACCACTGCCGTCTCATTCTTATGTCTGGTTTTTGTGCGTTCTGAAGCATTGAAAGATTTAGGTCTTTTTGCGGCGATCACCGTCATTCTTTCCTCCATCACAGCTTTGATTATCGTTCCTCAGCTTTATAAACCAAAAGAAAAAGGAGAACATCTCAATACCAACTTCATTGATAAAATCGGAGCTTATCCTTACGAGAAAAACAAACCTTTGATTATCGGATGTTCCATCATCATTCTTGCCTGTCTTTTCGGATTCAGACATGTAGGTTTTAATGAAGACATCGGTGAGCTGAATTACATCCCGAAAGAACTGAAAATAAGTGAAGCTAAACTTCAGAAACTTTCAGATATTACGTCAAAATCTATCTATACTATTTCTTACGGAAATTCTGAAGAAGAGGCGTTAACCAGAAATTCTGAGCTAAGCAGTTTCCTTGAGAAAGAGAAAAAAGAAGGGAAAATATTAAGTTACAATTCTATCGGAAGTATTGTGCTTTCTGAAAAAGACCAGCAAAAAAAGATTGAGAAATGGAACAGCTTCTGGAGTGACTCTAAGAAGAATCAGACGATTTCCGAACTGACCAGTAATGGAAATAAATTGGGGTTTAATGGTTCTGCTTTTGATAATTTCAACGAAGCTTTACATAAAAACTATTCTGCATTAAGCCTGAAAGATTATCAAAAAGTAAAAGCTCTTCAGATCTCAGAATTTATGAGCAATGAAAATGGTTTTTATACCGTTTCCAATGTAGTAAAAGTAGACGAAAACAAAAGAGACACTTTCATCAAAGATATTGAGAAAAAGCATGACGCCATCGCTATTGACCGGCAGCAGATGAATGAGAATTTTCTTGGTTTACTGAAAAGAGATTTCAACACGCTCATCAATTACTCCCTTTTAGCAATTGTTCTGACCATTATTGTATTCTTCAGAAATTTTGAATTAACACTTCTTACCATGTTCCCGATCGTGTTAACGGGGGTTGTAACCGCTGGAATTCTTTATTTCTTAGGATTGGAATTAAATATTTTCAGTACCGTAGTCTGCACACTGGTATTTGGAGTTGGGGATGATTTCAGTATTTTCCTGACCCAGGCGATGCAAAAAGAGCATACAACAGGCAAAAATGAATTGCCAACGTATAGAACTTCAATTATTCTTGCCGTTTTCACCACCATTCTTTCGATTGGTTCTCTGATCTTTGCCAAACATCCAGCGCTGCATTCTTTAGCTTTGGTCGCATTGATCGGAATGTTCTCCGTGATTATTATTACCTCTACTCTATACCCTTTCTGGTTCAGACTATTGATTACCAACCGGGCAAAGAAAGGCCTTTCCCCCATTACTTTCAGGCTATTTCTACGGGCTGTATTCTCGTTTTTATATTATGGATTAGGAGGACTAATTTTTTCGGCTTTCGGAAGTTTGTTTATTAAAAATGCCAAGGGAAGAACGTTAGATATTATCAAATTAATTCTCGCTAAGTTTTTAACATCCGTTCTTTATTTAACCCCTTTTGTAAAGAAAAGAGTGATTAAAAATCCGTCAGAAGATTTTAGCAAACCAGCTGTTATCATTGCCAATCACACATCTTTCTTAGATACGCTGGCCATTGCCATGGCTACCCACAAAATCATCTATCTGGTCAATGACTGGGTATACGAATCTCCTGTTTTTGGAAAGCTGGTAAAAGCTCTGGGCTTTTATCCCGTTTCACAGGGAATTGAAAATGGAATGGATAAACTGAAAGAAAAGATTGCACAGGGATATTCTTTGGTTGTTTTTCCTGAAGCAGAACGTTCTTATACCAATGATGTCAAAAGATTTCATAAAGGAGCATTTTACCTTGCCGAGCAATTTGGTCTGGATATTCTTCCGCTTTATATCCACGGAAATTCTGAAGTATTACCGAAGGGAGATTTCATTATATACAACGGAAGCATTACTGTAAAAATAGGCAACAGGATCAGTAAAGATGATATGAGCTTCGGGAAAAACTATTCTGAGAGAACCAAAAAGATCAATGCTTATTTCAGGGAAGAATTTGCCAAGCTGAGAGAAGAGATTGAGGATGAAAATTATTTTAAAAATAAATTATTCCTGAGCTATCTATATAAAGACAGTGAAGTAGTAAAAGAAGTAAAACACGATTTCAAAGCCAACAAATCCGTATATTTCGAACTTAATAAGCATATTTCCAATGAAGCCAATATCCTGCATATAGCCAACGATTTTGGACAAAAAGATGCTTTATTAACTTTATACCAGGCCAGCAGAAGAATTTTTTCTCTGATAAAAAATGATGAAAAAAGAGCAACGGCAGCCCACAGCTATCTGGTAAAAAGAAGAAAAATTCAATATATAAAAGACCTTTCTGAGGTCAACAAAAAGATTGATGTTCTTCTGATCTCAGATGATAACTTTACCATGAATGATATACAGGATCTTCCTGAAACGATCATTTTTTTAAATACAAAAAACACTTCGTTTGAAAGTGATAATTATACACAGGAATTCAGTTCTGAATCATTAAAAGTATTTAAGACTCAATAATAAATATGAAAAACATATTTTTGTAAACGCTAAAGAAAACTAATGAAGAAAAATATACTTGTCATATATTATTCGCAAACCGGACAACTCGAAGATATTGTGAGAAACATAGCCAAGCCTTTTGAAGCTCAAAAGGATGCTTATGATATTACGTATTACAACATTCAGCTCAAGGAAGATTTTCCTTTTCCCTGGCCAGGTGATGTTTTTTTCAACACTTTTCCTGAATCTTATCTGCAGATTCCGAAAGAAATTCTGCCTCCATCCGAAGAAATTCTGAACAAAAAGTATGACCTCATCCTCTTTGGATATCAGGTTTGGTATCTCACACCATCCATTCCTATTATTTCATTCCTAAAGAGTGGCTATGCAGAGCGCATCCTTAAAGATACTCCTGTAGTTACCATTTCCGGAACCAGAAATATGTGGATGCTTTCCCAGGAGAAATTAAAGGTATACTTAAGAGACTTACAGGCAAAACTTGTTGGGAACATAGCCCTGGTAGACAGGCATGACAATTATACCAGTGTATTGACTATCCTTCGATGGCTGACAACAGGTCAGAAGGAAAAATCCGGAATGCTTCCCGCAGCAGGGGTTTCTGATGAAGAAATAACAGGTTCAGTAAAGTATGGCGAGATTATTGAAAGACATTTTAAGAATAACGACCTGAATAATTTACAGCCGGAGCTCGTTAAAAATGGAGCCATTGAAATACGGGCGTTTTTGGTACGTGTAGAGAAGGTAGGAAATAAAATTTTCACTGTATGGTCTAATTTGATTATAAAGAAAAAAGAGAAACGTCCATTGCTGATAAAATTCTTTAAGGTATATTTGATGGCAGCGATATGGATTATCTCACCTGTCGTTTTGGTATTACACCTGCTTACAACCCCTATATTTTGGTTTAAAAGACAAAAACAAAAAAGATATTTACAAGGAATTAATTTAAAATAGAATGTACGACGTATTTATAACAAAAGCATCAAAATACTTACCCAATGAGCCGGTAGCGAATGATGAAATGGAGACCTATCTTGGGCTTATCAATGATGCGCCATCTAAAGCAAAATCACTTATCCTAAGAAATAATAAAATCACGACTAGATACTACGCTTTAGACAAAGAAGGAAATCCTACACACTCTAATGCGCAGCTTACAGCAAAAGCAGTTGAAGGACTTTTTGATGAAAATTTCAAAAAGGAGGATATGAAATTATTATCCGTAGGAACTACTTCACCAGACCAGATACAGCCTTCTCACGCTTCTATGGTTCACGGTGAACTGAATATCGGAAAATCTATTGAAATTAATACTTCAACAGGTCTTTGCAACTCAGGAATGAATGCCCTGAACTATGGATTTCTTTCTGTAAGAGCCGGTGTACAGGAAAATGCAGTATGTGCAGGTTCCGAAAGAATGTCTGCATGGATGACTGCTGATAAATTCAACCACGAGGCTGAAAATTTAAAATTACTGGAAGAAAGACCTATTATTGCGTTCAAAAGAGAATTCCTTAGATGGATGCTTTCTGACGGAGCAGGAGCTTTCCTGTTGGAGAACAAGCCAAGAGAAAACAGTATTTCTTTAAAGGTAGAATTCATTGATTTCTACTCTTATGCTCACGAAATCGAGGCATGTATGTATGCAGGATGTGACAAACTGGAAGACGGAAGCCTGAAATCATGGGCAGACTACCCTTCTGACGAGTGGCTGAAGCAATCTATTTTTGCCATCAAACAGGATACTAAGATCCTTGATAAATATATCCTTGTAAAAGGTGCAGAGAGTTTAAGATCTTCTTTTGACAAACATAATCTGGATCCGGAAAAAATTGATCATGTATTGGCTCATATTTCTTCAGGATATTTTAAAGACGGACTGAAAGAAGAATTTGCTAAAAAAGGAATGGATTTCCCTGCAGAAAAATGGTTCTACAACCTTTCTGAGGTTGGAAACATCGGAGCAGGATCTATATTTATTGCCCTTGAAGAATTGATGAACTCCGGGACATTGAAAAAAGGAGAAAAAGTACTTCTTTGTGTTCCTGAAAGTGGGAGATTCGCTTATTCTTGTGCCCTATTAACAGTTTGCTAATGGAAAATAAACTGCCTACATCTGATAAAGACTTTGTAGAGAGCCTTATTCCACAACGGTTCCCTTTTGTGATGGTGCATGAGTTATCAGAATATTCTGAAAGTCATCTCTTATCCGGTTTTGAGATCAAAGAAGACAATCTTTTCATCCAGGACGGATTATTTCAGGCTTCCGGATTGATTGAGCACCAGGCACAGAGTGTGGCCCTGCACACCGGATATAAATATTATCTGTTGGGAAAAGAAGCCCCTACAGGATATATCGGAGCCATCAAATCTTTTGAAGCTGAAATATTGCCCAAAATAGGAGACCGGCTGAAATCTGAGGTAACCATCCTCAATGAAGTAATGGGAGTTACACTGGTAGATATCGTTACCAAACTGAACGGTGAAGTGATTGCAAAATCTCAAATGAAAACCGCTGTAAAATAAACTGAAAATGGAAATAAAGGAAGAGAATATCATCAATATACACAACTTTTTACCACATCGTGAACCGATGCTTATGGCAGACTATATCCTGGAGCTGACCCAAGAAAAAGTAGTGACTTCCTTTGAAATAAAAGAAGACAATATATTTGTTCACAACAATGAATTTGTAGAAGCCGGCTTAATTGAAAACCTGGCACAAACCTGCTCATCCATCCTGGGACAAAGCTTCTTTGAAAATCCTGAAGCAGATACCAAAGTGATAGGCTTTATTACCAATATCAAGAAAATTGAGGTATTTGCCCTTCCAAAAGTGAATGATAAGATTATTTCCAAAGCCTCACTTATTTCACAGTTTGAAAACATCTGTCACATCTTCTGTGAAACATTTCATAATGATGAATTATTGATCAGAGCAGAAATCAACCTGTTTATTCAGGAGGTAAAGTCGTAAAGATCAATTCAACATATAATAAAAGCTGTACACAACGTACAGCTTTTTTGTTTTTAAACCATCCAGCATTTAATATTTTCAATAGATCCGTGAATATTGGTGTAATTCATTTGTGACCTTTGTGTTTAAAACCAGGTTTTGTCTAAAGCCCACTCCTATTGAATTGATTACAACAACCTTACAACAAAAGCATTTATTTCTTTATTTTTAAATAAATCAAACTCACTACAAAACAATTGATAACCAATCTAATACAAATAAAAAATATCATCATACAATGAATTATTTCACGTGAAACATTGGAGAAATTCGTGAAACTCTGATCATCAGGGAGAAACAAATTTAAAGCACAAAAAAAGCGGAACATTTGTGTTCCGCCTATAACTTTTTACTTGAAGGTTTTATTTTTTATAAAACCGTAAAAGCAGGATTAGATTTAATGTAATGTGTCGAATACTTCCTTAGATAATCACTTCATACTCATTCCCTCCGCAAATCTGCTCCGCAGGAGTAGCAATATCAGTATTCACGTTCACATTGCGTATTTGGCCACTGGTTCCGTTAGCACATGCAATGTAAACAGTTATTCCTCCTTTCACTTGTTTTAACTGATTCTTTGAAAGTAACTTTAAATTTTTCATGAAATTTAATTTGTTTTTGATTATTAGTTTTTGTTGTTTAACAGTAACAAATATAGATAAAACAATCAAATAATAAATAATTCCCCGATAATTAACAAAATTTTATAAGTATTCGTAATTTAACATAATTACATTTGGTCATCAGAATCTATAGAATATTTTTGATACAACCTCATTTTCAAAGCAATAACTCCCTCAGATTTAATATGATTTACATATAATGTATTTTCACTATTTTAGCCACCTGATTAAAAGAATCAAAAACAGGTGAACCTTATTTCATCTGGAATCTAAAAAAATTAACATTATTTAGATGAAAAAACAAGACCTGCCTCAAGACGAAAGTAACCTGAAATCCGCCAACATGACAGAAGTACTGTATGTAACGGATGAGAATGACAACTACACGACAGCAAACAGCACAGGCTGGGATGCCAAGAAAGCGGCTCTGGATGAATCGATGGAACTCATTTATGAAAGAATTGAGGAAGCAAAACAAAATGTTGCCAATAATATAGTAAGTCCCATCGTTTATTTTATGGAACTGAATAAAATGGACCCGCCTGTTCTTGCTTCTTACGTAGGAATATGGCAATGGAGAGTGAAAAGACATTTTAAACCCGGAATATTCAAAACACTAAGCGAAACAGCACTGAAAAAATATGCCGATGCATTCGGAATTTCAGTGGATGAATTAAAAAACTTCAACGGGAAATAATTGAAATAAGGCCTATATAAAATGCCGGATTCCATTTGACCAATGAAAAGATACAATCTGCAAATGAAATTAAACTTTGAACACCATCAGACTGCGCATTGCGAAAACGGTGTTGCTTCTAATCTACTGCTTAATAAAGGCCTGAAACTAAGCGAGCCGATGATCTTTGGGATCGGTTCAGGATTGTTTTTTGTCTATCTTCCTTTTTTAAAGGTAAATTTTGCTCCGGGCTTCAGCTATCGTCCGATGCCGGGTGCTATTTTCAGTAAAGCAGCCAAAAGATTAGGAATTAAAATCAAAAGAGAAAAATTCTCAAATCCTAAAGATGCCCAAAAAGCTCTTGAAAGAAATCTGGATCAAAATATACCTACAGGACTTCAGGTAGGCGTTTTCAATCTTACCTACTTCCCGGAGGAGTACAAATTCCACTTCAATGCCCACAATCTTGTGGTATACGGAAAGGAAGACGGGAAATTCCTGATCAGTGATCCGGTAATGGATTATACAACATCCCTTTCTGAGGCAGAACTGGAAAAAGTAAGATATGCCAAAGGAGCACTGCCACCAAAAGGGCACATGTATTATCCTGTTTATGTTCCTGAAAACATCAATCTTGAAGAAGCCATAAAAAAAGGAATCAAAGACACCTGCAAAAATATGCTGGCACCGGTACCGCTTATCGGAGTAAAAGCCATGAGATGGGTGGCGAAAAGCATTCCGAAATGGGCCGAAAAGAAGGGAACAAAAGTCACCAACCATTATTTGGGACAATTGATCAGAATGCAGGAAGAAATCGGGACCGGAGGCGGAGGTTTCAGATTTATCTACGGAGCATTTCTTCAGGAAGCTTCTGTCATTCTTAAAAATGATGAGCTGAAAGAATTATCAAAAGAAATCACTTCTATTGGTGACCTTTGGAGAGATTTTGCAGTGGATATTGCCAGAGTGTACAAAAACAGAAACTCAAAAAGCAATATTTATAATGAACTTTCAAAAACGATGTTACATATTGCAGATCTGGAAGAAGCTTTCTATAAAAAACTGAGAAAAGCAATCTGATATGGCAGAAAATATGATTGAGATCAAAAACTTATATAAGAAGTACAAAAATTCTGATGATTTTTCTGTAAATGATATCTCTTTGAATATCAATAAAAATGACATCTACGGAATTCTTGGACCTAACGGCGCTGGAAAAACAACTTTAATTTCCATGCTTTCAGGACTGATAAAACCTACTTCAGGACAATTTACCATCAATGGTTTGTCTCCACAGAAAGATGGTTTCAAAATCAGACAGATCATAGGGATTGTTCCGCAGGAATATGCATTATATCCTACACTTACGGCCAAAGAAAATCTGATGTTTTTCGGGAGCCTGTATGGTTTGAAACATAACCAGCTTAAAAAAGCAATTGATGAATCTCTTGAAATTATGGGACTTTCAAAATTTGCGAATAAGCAGGTAGGACAGTTTTCCGGAGGAATGAAACGCAGATGCAACCTCATCGCCGGAACCCTTCACAATCCTAAAATTTTATTTTTGGACGAACCTACTGTAGGAGTAGATGTTCAGTCTAAAAAAGCCATTATTGATTATCTCCTGGATTTAAATAAACAGGGAACTTGCATTATTTATACTTCCCATCACCTGTCGGAAGCTGAAGAATTCTGTACAAAAATTGCCATCATTGACCATGGAAAAATTCATGCGGTGGGAACTCCTGAAGAACTTGTTGCACAGATCGCCAATGCGGAAAACCTTGAAGATGTTTTCATTTCATTAACCGGAAAAGAACTAAGAGATGTTGTTGTATAAACTGTGGAGAAGCTTTATCAAAGAAATTCTTCTGTTGAAAAGAGATATCGGAGGAATCGTCATCATCTTCGTGATGCCATTACTTCTGATTGTAACCATTACCCTTATTCAGGATTCTACTTTTAAAAGTCTGGAAGGATCAAAAATCCCGATTATTTTTATTGATCAAGATAAATCTGATGTTTCAAAGAATATAAAAGCCGAACTGGAAAACAGTAAAACCTTCCAGCTGCTGACCAATTTCAATGAAAAATCTGCTCAGGAAGCTGTCTTCTCGGGAGATTATCAGATGGCAATTGTCATTCCTGAAAATTTAACAAAAGACTTAAATTCCAATATTGATTCTAAAGTTCAGACCATTGTAAGTTCTTTTGGTCTGGAAGGAGACTCAGCAAAAGTAAAAGCCATTGCTCCGAAGACAAAAGAGATTCATTTATACTTTGACCCTGCTACCAATGCAGGATTCAAAAACTCAGTGATGAATTCTGTCAATAAAATGGTTTTTGAAATTGAGAATAAAAAAATCTACAAAGCATTCCAGGATCAGCTGGGAACAACGGAGAATCTTGATGAAAATAAAAACCTGATCAGCTTTAAAGAAATCACACCCAAGAAAGGAGCAATGGATGTCATGCCTAATTCCGTTCAGCACAACGTTCCTGCATGGACACTTTTTGCGATCTTCTTTATTGTAGTTCCATTATCCATCAATTTGGTTAAAGAAAAAAGCCAGGGAACAAGTGTAAGAGCGAGAATAAGCCCTACCCCCTATTTTGTACATATTTTAGGAAAAACATTTACCTATCTGATCATCTGTATCATTCAGTTTTTACTGATGGTTGCAGTAGGAATTTATCTTTTCCCCTATATGGATCTTCCGGCGTTTGATGTGTCCGGAAAAATGTTCCAGCTTATCATTGTAACACTGTTTGCAGGGTTAGCCGCCATAGGATTTGGAGTTTTACTGGGAACTATTGCCGATACTCAGGAACAGTCTGCCCCATTCGGAGCAACTTCTGTAGTGGTGCTGGCAGCTATCGGAGGAATCTGGGTTCCTGTATTTCTAATGCCGGAATTCATGCAGACCGTAGCCAAATTCTCTCCCATGAACTGGGGATTGAATGCTTATTACGATATTATTTTAAGAAACAGCGGCATTGGTGGGATTGCTAAAGAATTGGTATTCTTATTGTTATTTTACATTGCCACCGTATCTATTTCCATTTTTTACGAAAGAAAACACCAAAATATTTAATTTATTTTTATGTCAAATATTACCAGGAGTTTCCTGACGTCCAAAAAAAACAATAAAAATTCCGGAAGAAAACAAAATGCAGTCTAAAGAAAATATATTAACCTGTACCGAAGAAGTCAGAGTAAGATTCAATGAGACAGATCCACTGGGAATTGTCTGGCACGGACATTATATCGTTTATTTTGAAGACGGAAGAGAAGCTTTTGGGCGCCAACACGGTCTCACTTATCTTGATATTCAGAATGAAGGATATGTAACACCGATTGTAAAAAGCACCTGTGAACATTTTCTTCCTTTAAAATATGGAGAAACCTTCAGGATTGTAACCACTTTTATCAATTCTGTTTCTGCCAAGCTTATCTACAGATATGAGATTTTCAATCAGGAAGACAAGTTGGTATGCAGTGGTGAAACCATCCAGGTATTTCTGGACAGCAACGGAGGTTTATGCCTGTACAATCCGGAATTTTTTCAAAACTGGAAAGATAAAATGGCATTATCATGAAGAAGGAAATTTATATCACAGACTACAATTGTGTAACTCCCCTGGGTTTCGATGCAGATTCTAACTGGAAAGCTCTTTTAGAAGGAAAATCAGGAGTTTCTTTACATAAAATTATAGACAATCAGGAGGCTTTTTATGCTTCCATGATTGATTCTGAAAAGCTGGATGAAGAATTCAACAGATTCTTTACTCAGAATACTATTAATTTCACAAGACTGGAGAAGATGCTTCTCTTAAGCTTACAGCCTCTTATTGAAAAACACACCCTATCAGAAAACACCGCTTTTATTCTTTCAACGACAAAAGGAAACATCAGCCTGTTAAAAAACCAGTCTGAGCTACCGGAAGGAGTTTATTTATCAAAATTAGCACAGAAAATAGCAGACTTTTTTGGATTCAAAACAAAACCAATTGTGGTTTCTAATGCCTGTGTTTCCGGGGTAATGGCGATTGCAGTTGCCAAGAATATGATTCAGGCAGGAAAATATAAAGATGCCTTTGTAATTGCTGGTGATGAACTTTCTGAATTTGTTATTTCAGGATTCAATTCATTCCAGGCTATAGGATCAGGACCGTGCAAGCCTTATGATAAAAACAGAGACGGAATCAATATCGGTGAGGCCGCTGCTGCTATCTATATGACCAGCTGTCATTCTGACGAAGGAAGAATCTCCGAAAATGAAAAATTCAGATTTAAAGTTCTGGGAGACTCTGCCATTAATGACGCCAACCATATTTCCGGACCTTCAAGAACCGGAGACGGTTTATTTGCCAGTATTAAAAATGCGATGACCGAAGCGCAAGTTTCTGCGGAACAAATTGATTTTATTTCTGCCCACGGAACCGCAACTTTATACAATGATGAAATGGAAGCTATTGCCTTCAACAGAATGGAGCTTCAGAATGTTCCTTTGAACAGCATGAAAGGATATTACGGACATTGTCTGGGTGCATCCGGACTTCTTGAAAGCATTATTTCTATGGAAAGTGCTATTTACAGTACGCTGCTTCCCTCCAGAAATTTTGAAGAAAATGGAGTATCCCAACCGTTGAATATTATCAAAGAAAACCAATCTGCAGCAGTACAATATATTCTGAAAACAGCTTCAGGTTTTGGTGGCTGCAATGCAGCAGTTGTTTTAGAAAAATGTTAAAATGAACGTGATGAAGAAAATAAACAGCTGTACCATAGAACGTTCAAAAATAACCGTTGACGGAAATATCGTTTTTGAAAGTCAGAGCGAAACCTTTCAGGAATTTGCTAAAGAAGCGTATAAAAGCTTAGATCTCAGCTATCCAAAGTTTCATAAAATGGATAACCTGAGTAAGCTGGCTTTTCTTTCCGCTGAAACCATTTTGAAAGATGAAGACCACAGCAGAACAGCCATCGTTTTTGCCAATAGAGCATCCAGTCTGGATACCGATTTCAAATATCAGGAAAGCATCAATGATCAGGATAACTTCTATCCAAGTCCTGCAGTTTTTGTCTACACTCTACCCAACATCTGTGTAGGAGAAATCAGCATTAAACACAAAATGCAGACAGAAAATGCTTTTTTCGTTTTGGATGAATTTGATGAAAATTTTTTAAATGATTATTCTGAACAAATTCTGCAGTCCGGAAAGGCTGACAAAGTATTATGCGGCTGGGTAGAATTGTATCAGGAAAATTATAAAGCTTTTGTATATTTGCTAACCTTATAAAAATGTAATAATATAACAGCGTAGCAATGCTTCAGGCTTAGTGGATAAGCTGATGCCCTGATACTCTGGAAAATTAACTTAATTATGGAAAACTTAAAAACAGAATTGAAACACAAAATTATTGAAGTCCTTAATCTTGAAGACGTATCTATAGAGGAAATCAAAGATACTGACCCCTTATTCGGAGGAGGATTGGGACTAGACTCTATTGATGCTTTGGAGCTGATCGTTCTTCTTGATAAAGACTACGGAATAAAATTAGCTGATCCTAAAAAAGGAAAGGAAATTTTTCAATCTATCGATACGATGGCTAAATTCATCGAAGAAAACAGAACAAAATAATTCATTCAATCTAGCAATATACCAATATTGTCAGATTGGTATATTGTTACATTATTTAATACAATGAGTCAAAAAATTGCCATAACGGGAATGGGCATCATTTCCTCCATCGGAAACAATGTGGAGGAAAATTTTATTTCATTACAATCCGGAAAACATGGAATTTCAGACATCGAAATGTTTGAAACCCGTCACGCCGGAATCATTAAAACGGGTGAAATAAAATTATCCAACGAAGAACTTGTACAGAAACTTCAGCTTGATGAAGACAACAACGTAACAAGAACTTCTCTATTGGGAATGATTGCTGCGAAAGAAGCTTTAGAAAGTGCCGGAATTTCAGATATCAATGGTTACAGAACCGGACTGATCTCTTCTACCAGTGTAGGCGGGATGGATATCACTGAAAAATACTTCTACTCTTACGAAGACTTCCCTGAAAAGCAAAAGTATATTGACGCTCACGATGCCGGAAGTTCCTCATTGGCAATTGCTGATTATTTGGGATTAAAAGGCATGGTTTCCACCATCAGCACAGCCTGCTCATCGGCAGCCAATGCTATTATGATGGGGGCCAAACTGATCAGAAACGGAGTTTTGGACCGTGTTATTGTTGGGGGAACAGATTCTCTTTCAAAGTTTACTTTGAATGGATTCAATACTCTGATGATTCTTACGGATTCTTACAATACTCCTTTTGACAACGACAGAAAAGGACTGAACCTTGGGGAAGCTGCGGCTTTCTTAGTTCTTGAGTCCGAAGAAGTAGTCAAAAAAGAAAATAAAAAGGTTCTGGCTTATCTTTCCGGATACGGAAATGCTAATGATGCCCACCATCAGACCGCTTCTTCTGAAAACGGACAAGGAGCATTTTTAGCCATGCAACAGGCATTGAAAATCTCTGGATTAACTAAAGAAAACATAGATTATATCAACGTTCACGGAACGGCTACCCCCAATAATGATTTATCTGAGGGAATTGCCATGATCAGAATCTTTGGAGAAAATCAGGTCCCTGAATTCAGCTCTACAAAAGCATTTACAGGGCATACATTAGCCGCTGCGGCCGGAATTGAAGCTGTATTTTCAATTTTAGCCATGCAGAACAGCATCATTTTCCCGAACCTGAATTTCAAAACAAAAATGGAAGAGTTTGATCTTACTCCTGTTACCGAATTGAAAGAGAAAAACATCAATCATGTGCTTTCGAACTCATTTGGGTTTGGAGGAAACTGTTCCACCTTAATTTTCTCAAAATCATGAGTGCAGTATACATCAACAGTGCATCCTGTATCTCCGTTCAGGACACGTTAAACGAAAATATCCTTCAGAATCTTATACCGAAAAATTCTTCAAACATCATCAAAGCAATAGAACCTAATTACAAAGAGTTCATTCCGCCTGCCATGATCAGAAGAATGTCCAAAACTGTAAAAATGAGTTCTGTAGCATCAAAAAATGCTTTAAAAGAAGCAGGTATTGAACAACCGGATGCCATTATTGTGGGGACCGGAATGGGTTGCTCTCAGGATTCTGAAAAATTCCTGAAAAATGTGATTGATAATCATGAAGAGTTCCTTACTCCAACCTTCTTTATCCAGTCTACCCACAACACGGTAGCGGGACAGATTGCTCTTGGATTGCAATGCCACTCTTATAACTTCACGTATGTGAATACCTCTTCTTCCCTGGAGTTTTCATTATTGGATGCTCAGCTTCAGATCAACGATGGAGATGCAGAAAATGTTCTTGTAGGCTCTACAGATGAACAGACTGACAGAACAATGGAGCTTTATTGCTTAAATAATATCATAAAAAAAGAAGAAGATCTTCCTGCCGATTATTTGAATTCATCTACTGATGGAGTGATCTGGGGTGAAGGAGCCAGCTTTTTTGTTGTAGGAAAAGATAAGACTGAAAATTCTTATGCAAAGCTTAAAAACATTCAGATCAGTAACAAAGTTGAATTGAATGAAGTTCAGGATTTTATCCAAAATTTCTTAGCTCAAAACAATCTTTCCAATCATGATATTGATGCTGTTATTCTAGGATTCAGCGGAGATGCAGATTCTGATGTTTATTATACGAAAGCTGCGGATCTGTTTCCAGCTTCGTCACAGTTGTATTATAAACATTTGAGTGGAGAATTCAATACAGCCAGTGGTTTTTCTACCTTTATAGCCTGTCATATTCTTAAGGAACAGCAAATTCCGGAAGTGATGATGATCAATGAAGAGAAAAAGGAAAGTGTAAAGTATGTACTTCTTTACAATCATCTGGCGGGGAGTGATCACAGTCTGGTATTATTGGAAAAGGCTTAATTGGCAAAAATTCAATAGCTTTTACCATACAATTAAAGCAGTATTGTTGTCATTCTGACGAAGGAAGAATCTCTACTTTTACATGATAGATTCTTCATTTCACTTCGCTATATTCAGAATGACAAAATGGGTATATATCCAGAAAGTTTAACAATATAAAAGTAATCAGCAATGAAACATTATCCCTTTATCCTGTTCTATCTTTTCTGCAACGTTTTTATTTATGCGTTTCATGGAAGTTTTTGGGTATATCTGTTTTGTTTTTTTGCTTTTTCTGCGGTCGTAGTCTGGGGTTCATTTGATATTGAACTGGGATATTTCGTCAACAGCATTACCCATAAACGCACCAGAATCAAAGAAGTAGCTCTTACTTTTGATGACGGGCCTACTGAGTTTACTCCGAAATTTTTAGACTTACTTAAACAACATCAGGTAAAAGCAACCTTTTTCTGTATCGGGAAACAGATTGAAAAATATCCTGAAACCTTTCAGAGAATCATTGCAGAAGGTCATACTATCGGAAATCATACCTTATCACATTCCAATTCTACTGGTTTTTTATCCACTTCAAAAATGATTGAAGAGATTGAAAAGTGTGATGAAGTCATGGAAAGTACAGGAAATATAAAAACCAATCTTTACAGACCTCCTTTTGGAGTAACAAATCCCAATATTGCCAAAGCAATCAAAAGGACCCATAAAGAAAGCATCGGATGGAATGTCCGGTCTTTAGACACCATCATAGATGATGAAAAGAAAATCTACAGCAGAGTTACCAAAGGTTTGAAAAAAGGGAGTATTATTCTCCTTCATGATACGTCAGAAAAGACCTATCGTGTTCTGGTAGATTTATTAGTATTTTTGAAGGATAAAAAATATTCAACCTTTACTGTTGATACAGTTATAAATTCAAAGAAAAATGATTAAAAATATAGCTCTCGGAGCATTCTTACTGATCTCAGGATTCTTTTTTGCCCAAAATACACCCATGTCTGGAGCTGAGTCCAAAGCATTTGTATCGAAGGTTTCTTCCGATACGAAAGAGATCAAAACGTTACAGAGTGATTTTACCCAGACCAAAAAGATGGACTTTCTGGATAAAAGCATCGTTACCTATGGAAAAATGTCATTGCAGACTCCCAATATGCTGAGCTGGAAGTATACCAAGCCTTATCAGTACAGTATTGTTTTTAAAAGCAATAAAATCTTCATCAATGATCAGGGGAAAAAGTCTTCTGTAGATGCCAAGAGCAAAACATTTGAAAAAATCAATAAGCTGATTGTAGGAAGCTCAAATGGAACGATGTTCAATGATCCTGAATTTACGGTAACGTATTTTAAGAACGGAAATTACAATGTCGCGAAGTTTATTCCTAAAACCTCTCAGCTATTGAAATATATCAAACAGATCGAACTGTATTTCCCAAAGAATCAGTCGACGGTTTCCCAGGTTAATATGACAGAGGCATCCGGAGATACTACCAATATTGTTTTTAAAAATACCAAGATCAATGCTTCAATTCCTGCGTCAGAGTTTACTTTATAGCCTTATCCTGATTCTGGCTGTTTCCTGTAAAAGCTATCAGCTTACTGGTGTCAAGCCGGTTTCTGCCTCTGAAAAAATGGTAGAAAATTTATATTTCTCTACCGGCGAAGATTATGTATACAAATGCCAGATGGATATTTATAAAAACCATGTGAGCGGTATTCTGATCATCAAAAAACTGAATGAAACAACACATCGTGTCGCTTTAACCTCAGATTTTGGGAATAAACTGATTGATTTTGAGGTTTCTGAAAATGACTTCAAACTGAATTATGTTCTTCCTGATCTGGATAAGAAAATTGTCATCAATTTTCTGAAGAATGATTTCCGGCAGCTTCTGAAAAAGCAGTATCCGGTGAGCGAAAGTTTTGAGAATGACAATGCTAAAATTTATCTTTCGAAAGTTGAGAATAAAAGCTATTATTTATTCTTCAATAAGGAAAACAATTTACTGAAACAGATCATTTACACGAAAAATAATAAGGAAAAAATCGATTTTACTTTTGATGCAAAAAAGCATATCTTCGCGGATAGCTTACATCTGCAGCACAAGGATTTTAAGATCAATATAAAACTATTTCAAATAACCGAAACGGAATAATTTCCAACATGAAAAAAATATATTTCATACTTTTTGCACTGATCTCCGGATTATCTTTTTCTCAGGTAACTTTCAATCCCGGAATAAGATTAGGTGCCAATATCTCACATTTATCTGACGGACCTGCACATGATTCCTGGTACTACAATGACAATCAGGGATATCATTACGGAAGCAATGCCTATGATATCAAATCAAAAGTTGATTTTTACATAGGTTTCCAGGCCAATATCCGATTTGCTAAATTTTATGCTCTTCAGCCGGAAATTTATTATACACGTCAGGGAGCAAAATTGGATAGCCAAAACCCCGCTGTATCTTCCAAAACAGCTACACTTTCTTACGTAGGAGGTGCTGTTGTGAACAAATTCTACTTTGATAAATTTAATATTCATTTTGGCCCTACTTTAGAACTTCTAACGGATCATAAAGACATTGACTCTCCTACAGATGCAGATCTGGGGCTATTGTTTGGAGCAGGATATGACATCACAAAAAATATTGGTGTTGAAGCTCGAGTTAAAAAAGGTTTTGTACACGTTAATAACGACCATACCAATGTAACATTCCAGGCTGGAGTTTATTACACATTTAATCTTAAAAAATAAGATCATGCAAACCATTCTTACAGATTTTTATACGTTAACATCATACGAGAAGACAGAGGACGGAAAGTTTACGGCTCACATCAACCTCAATAAAGATCATGATATTTTCAAGGGCCATTTCCCTGGAAATCCGGTAACTCCTGGTGTATGCATGATGCAGATCATCAAAGAACTTACTGAGGAATTTACAAGTTCGAAATTATTTTTAAAAACAGCATCGAATGTAAAATTCATGGCGATCATCAATCCTTTTGAGACTCCGGATTTACATCTTCAGCTGGATATTAACGAAAACGAGGAGGATGTTAAAGTAAAAAATATAACTTCTTTTGGCGAGACTATTGCATTGAAATTGTCTGTAAGCTATAAAAAAATACCGTCATGAAACTTATCTTATCATTCGTAACAGCATTTATTTTTTTCTTTCAGTCTGATCTTGAAACACTGAGAAACAGCTACGCTAAAGCCAACGAATCCAATACCAATACAGCGACCTTCATTGAAACGGCTGAAAAACAATCCGGTTCTGATGCTGTAACTCTTGGGTATAAGGCCGCCGCGAAGATTATGGAGGCAAAAATTGCCAAAAGCAACAGAAAATCACTGGTAAAAACAGGAGCTACAAGTCTTGAAGGTATTATCAAAAGCAACCCAAGCAATGCTGAACTTCGTCTGATCAGATTAAGTGTTCAGGAAAATATCCCTAAAATTGTAGGATACCGCGGAAGTCTGAAAGATGACAAAGCATTCCTATTAAGTAATTACAGCAAACAGAATACAGCATTAAAAGGTTATATCAAAAGGTTTGCTATGCAGTCTAAAACCATTACAGAGGCGGAAAGAGCCACTTTAAAATAAAAGAATGTCCCTTGCTGAAGTACAAAATGCAATTTCTGAAAAGAAGATATGCGTTTTAATACCTACCTACAATAATGAAAAAACCCTGAAGAGGGTTATTGACGGTGTTCTCAACTACACCGAAAGTATTATTGTGGTCAATGATGGTTCCACTGATTCTACGCCTCAGATTCTTGCTCAATACCCGCAGATCACTGTCATATCCTTACCGGAGAACAAAGGGAAAGGAAACGGGCTTAAAACAGGCTTTAGAAAAGCAAAGGAATCTGGGTATGATTATGCCATTACGATAGATTCAGACGGACAGCATTATCCGGATGACATTCCC
Organism: Chryseobacterium sp. KBW03; assembly: GCF_003852415.1. Taxonomy (NCBI): domain Bacteria; kingdom Pseudomonadati; phylum Bacteroidota; class Flavobacteriia; order Flavobacteriales; family Weeksellaceae; genus Chryseobacterium; species Chryseobacterium sp. KBW03. The sequence continues at coordinate 44,351 of NZ_QAJO01000011.1, forward strand.
GTATTTGTAGAAGCTCTCCTTCAGGAAAAAGAGGAAGTTCTTCTGATCGGAAACAGAAACATGTCTCAGGACGGCATTCCTAAGAAAAGCAGTTTCGGAAACAGGTTTTCCAATTTTTGGTTCTGGTTTGAAACCGGTATCAAGCTGGAGGATACACAGTCCGGTTACAGGCTTTATCCTTTACATAAAATTCCAAAAAAATATTTTACTCCTAAGTTTGAGTTTGAGATCGAAATCATTGTAAGAACTGCATGGAGGCATGTACCGGTAAAAAACATCCCAATCAAGGTTTTGTATGATCCGGCAGAACGTGTTTCGCATTTCAGACCTTTCAAAGATTTTACAAGAATCAGCATTCTGAATACGATTCTGGTAACGATTACTTTGCTTTATATTATTCCGAGAAACTTCGTGAATAATTTCAAAAAAAAAAGCTTTAAAAAATTCATCCAAGAAGATGTCTTAGAAAGTGACGGAAGCAACCGTACAAAAGCATTTTCCATAGCACTGGGAGTCTTTATCGGGTTTTCTCCTTTCTGGGGATTCCAGACGCTTTTAGTCATCAGTTTATCGGTCCTTTTTAAACTCAATAAAGTACTTGCGTTCGTAGCTTCCAATGTGAGCCTCCCTCCTTTTATTCCTTTTATCATTGCCGCCTCTCTGTTTCTCGGAGCTCCGTTTGTAGGTGGTGACAGCGATATTTTAAGCCAGGATTTAAATTTTGAACTGATCAAAAACAACCTGCTGCAATATATCATTGGCAGTTTTATTTTAAGCACTACACTTTCTGCTTTGTCTGGAGTAGCTGTCTTTTTATTCTTGAATAAAGTAAGTCCGGAAAACAATTAAAAAGCCCGGAATAAAATTCCAGGCTTATTACAATGAGTTATTATTTTTCCTGTTTTACACCGAACAAATTATTTCAGAATAAATTGGGTAAGGTCTTTCAAAAACTGTTCATCAACCTTTCCTTTTGTTTCATAATCTTTTGGCGATGGTTTTCCGGAACCAGCCATGAATAAGTGACTTAATGTTGGGTAGAATTTAAATTCAGCTGTTTTATCATTTTTCAATGTTCCTTTCCAAAGATTGAAATCTTTTTCCGTTACCTGATAATCTCTTCCTCCCTGTGCAAAAAACATCGGAGCTTTTATTTTTTTAACCTCATTAAGCTGGTTATAATCCTTTAAATACTTCCAATACGGTGCAGATTGCCCCAACGGAAGTTCTGATGCCGGTGAATTTAAGTTAAATTGAGATGACTTTAAAAATGCAACCTGTTTTTTCACCTCCTGAACAGCTTCAGCAGGAACTTTAGCTGCATCTAAAGAATGCAGATATTCATACTGCTCAATGAGCAGATCCTGTAGTGGTCTTGCATTCCCAGCCATAAAAACATATTTTGAAACCTGAGCTCTTTCTGCAATTTCAGGCATCATATAAGCTCCCTGGCTGTGTCCCAGGATAATGATCTGATATCCTTTATAGTTTGCATTGTTTTTAAAATACAAAGCTGCGTTTACTGCATCATTGATGGTCTCCTCTTCTACAGTAGATTTCTCGGTGAATGTTTCAGGGTAAGAATAGGTTCTTTTATCATATCGGTAAGAAGCAATTCCGTTGTTGAGAAGATATTCTGCAATATCTTTAAACGGTTTGTTTTCGCCAATCGTTTCGTCTCTGTCATGAGCTCCGGAGCCATGAACAAAAATAACCAGTTTCTTTTTGTCATTCGAAGGAGGAACCAGCAGCGTTCCATCCAATTCAATGGCATCACTTTTTATTTTTAATGTGTTTTTTTCGTCCGGCTTTTCAAATGTTTTGTGCGGAACTAAAAAGAAGCCCAGCATTTTATTGTTATCCCCAAAGGTAAGCTGAACATCCAGCTTGGTCTTTTCAAATTCCGTATAGTAATAGTAAATATTTCCTTCGTTGTTTACTTCAAGAATATTTTTCAAACTTCCAATCTGCCCCTGAAGTTGTTCTGTGATGGCTTTAAGCTGATCTACCGGGATCTGCCCCGCTATAGAAGCATCAAAATAAGAATGTGCTTTCTCTATATTTTTATCGACTAATAAAGTGTTGATAAACGTTTTTCCTATTTCTTTTCTGTCCTGAGAAAATGATAATAGAAACCATGTGGTAAGGAAAAGGGTTAAAAGTTTTTTCATAATCAATTATTTATAAACAATATCAGAAAATGCTAATGGCGTCATCATGATGGTCACAAATATCGCGATAATTACCAGGGCCAGCTGTGTTATATGATATATTTTTTCTCTTTCGTTTTCTTTTATTTCAAAAGTAAATTTTATCTTATCCGGTCTTCTTATAATCAACCAGATAAATATAAGAACGGCCAGATTCATGAGTACCGGGAACACAACGAATATTTTACTTCCATAATTATCTTTCATATTTCCATAGCCGTGAATGGGTATGACGTCAGGGATGGAACTGTATACCGTACACAGATACACCGAATAGCAGATAATAATGACAAAAGGAATGCAGAACAGCAGTTTTATATATTTAGGGATCATTTCAGTTTGTTTAAAGTTTTCTTCAGATATTTTTCTACATTTTTTCTGTCCGGAACGGTTGTAATTTCTTTCGTTAAAGCTTTTTCAAACTCAGTTTTTGCCTTTGAATATTCTTTTTTGTTGAAATAATATTTCCCTGATTGATAATACACCAGCCAAAAATCCGGGTTCATGGATTGGTAATAAGGGATAAGATCATCTGTCAACAATATGTCTTTATTGTCTGCAGCCTCATTGATTTCTTTACCCAACATTTTAGACTGCTCATATTTTTCGAACTCTTCGGAATCTGCAAAGGGATCACGGGCAATATTCAATGCTGATTTTGAAAGGTCATCAGGCTGCAGTCCTTTGTCTGAGAAGATTTCGTTCAGATCATAACATACAAATTCTCCCAGCTGATAAGGATTTGAAGAAACCCAAACCAATTTTTTCTGTGGTGAAAATATAATGGCATGGTGCGCCAGAAGCTGATTGAGTGCTTTTTCATTGCCATAACCGATCTTTTCACCTTTCAAACCGGATCTGTCTCTTAATACAGAAGCTATTTTTTCCGAAGTCATCTTTTTCTCTTCCTGCAAAAGTTCCTGAAGTCTTTCATACCGGTATTCTGAATGACTTTCTTCGATATGTTTCTGATTTCTTTTATCATTTTTATAGGCATCTGACTGGAAATGATTCGTACAAAGAACCCTGCTGGTATTCTGCACTTGATACACACCGAAATTTTCAGGTGATACTTCAATGATTACAGCATTTTTATCTGCAGCACTTCCCACCAGGATAGATTCTGAAACGAAAACTTTTCTTTTTTTGGCAATCGCAATCGCTTCATCAATATTTTTAGCATACTGCAGAATTTCTCTGGTAACAAGGGAAATAGGCGTTTTTGCGGTCAAAGGAATTTTTGATTTTCCTGCGTTGATCGTTACGGTAATTCCTTCTTTATTCATTCCGGAAACCACCCCGATCATTCCCGGCCAGCTTACTGACATGTAGGGAATTCCCTCTTCCGGCTGAACAAATTCTACCAGCTTGTTTTTTGCAAAATCATCACCCACATAAAAATCAAAATTTCTTCCGATCAGCAGGTCTCCATCTTCTGTATTTTCGTTCCATACTGCAAGGGAAGTACAGCCTACCATCGCCAGATCCTGCATGGCATGTCCAATATCATGAGCCCCGTGCAGATAAAGGCTTCTTAAATATTTCGGCGCAATAAAATCGTACTGATCAGATGAATATTGTGACAACCCATATAATTCTGCCTGGTAGTCTTCTCTTACATTGAGGTACATTTTTCTGTTGTACCATTTTAGAAAACCTCTTAGCAGTCTCTGTTTGAATTTTGAGGGTACAAATCCTTCAACTTTTGAAAAGAAGATTCCTTCCTGTTTCTGCATTAAGCTTTGTGTCAGTGCTCCATTATTATATCCCAGCTGCAGGGGATTTCCTTTGATATAAAGCTCCCAGAGCTGCTGTTTATTTTTTGTGAGGTAGTTTTGATTATAACGGAAAGTACTGTCATTGATCCGGGTTACTTCCGGAATTTCCAGCGAATACTGTTTTATCTCAGGAATATGACGGAGAGACTTTGAGATCCCGCAGGAAGCCAGAAAAATGCAAAAAGTGAAATAAAGAAGAGCTCTTTTATAAGATGGATAAATAGTATTAGTCTTTTTCACTTTTAGTTTTTATTAATCATTTGTGTCAACCGCATGTCGATCGTTTCCTTTCCCAAAATCTCAGCACAGGTATTAAAAGCTCCGATGGTAACTCCCAAAATCCCATGCATATTGACCGATTGCCCTGTCAGAAAAAGATTATCTATTTTCGTGCGGGGAGAAACCATTGTTTTAAGAGGGTTCTCCGAGCTTTTCATGTATCCGTACATATTTCCTTCATAATTTCCGATATAATCCCTGTAAGACAAGGGAGAAGAAGTATAAATGGTTTTGATGGCATGCCTTACATTAGGAATCTTTTTTTCCAGGGCATCCAGCATTTTCTCGATTTTTTCAAGCTTAAATTTTTCATAAGCTTCCCCTCTTTCATCTTCATATGCTACCGTGTTGAATGTATTCTCCCATTCTTTAACCTCATCAAAATCCATATAGGAAATGGCTGTAAGGCTTTCTGCAAATTCGGGATGATGCTTTGAAGGGGTGGATGAAAGCATAAAAGTTTCCGGCCATGCTTCTTTCCGGTAACGGAATGCATTCCAAACCTGCTCTTCTGATGAATAGTGATATTTGTTGTAATTAAAGTTTGGCAGGCTTTGAGGTTTTAAAACCAGATAAATACTAAAGCATGATGAAACCGGCTTCCAGCTTAAAACTCTGTTCAGAAAAGATTTCTTAAGTCTTTCCTCTCCTACCAGCTTAATGGTGGAACGAATCTCTATATTTGAAATAAACTGTTTTGCAGCATACTCCTTTCCTTCTTTCGTTTTTACAGATGACAACACATTATTTTCATTAAAAATAAATTCAGAAACTTCTGAATGTTTGTGGACCTCTGCTCCATATTCCCGAAGCTTCCGGATAAGAAGTTTAGAGATCTGGCTTCCTCCGTTCACGCATTTGTAAGCACTTTGAATATAAGAATTTACCGTTAAAGCATGTACATAAAAAGGCACATTTTCAGAATCTCCGGCATATAAAAAGTTGGACCCCAGTAAAACAGCCTGAAGCTTTTTATTTTGGGTAACAGATTCTATAAATCTTTTGGTATTGAGATGCAGGATTTCCTCGTTGTAATTGTCTTTTCCCACCACATGATATCTTGGAAACTGGCTGCAGACATATTGAATCTCTTCACAGTAGTTTTCAAGGTTTCCTTTTTCTTCCGGAAAATATTTAGAAAGCTGTTCAACAAAATTCTGATAGCCCTGTGCATGCGGATATTCTATTTCATCCTCTCCAAAACTGATCCTGTCATATCCATCTTCATCCATCAGCTGAAGCTCAAGGTCATCCATAATTTCAAGATAGGAAAAGAATTGGTTCAGGTTCTGTCCTTTTGTGAGACCACCCAGATAATGCACTCCCGTATCAAAAATCAGTTTTTCCCGTGAAAAAGTCTGCAGATTTCCTCCGTATTGGTTATTCTTCTCCAGAACGCATACTTTCAGGCCTTCTTTCGCCAAAATAAGAGCTGAAACAAGACCTCCCAATCCGCTTCCGATTACAAGTATGTCGTATTCTTTCTTCAAAAGAGAATGTGCTTTTAATAATTAAGAAACAGGGAATTTAAGATAATTAAAGCTTACTTTGGTACAGTAAGCAAAGAAATTCTATTTCGATACTGCTATTTGACACTCTTAAATCTCGGTAAATCTTAATGGTTGTTAGTTTTTTTGTTAGTTTTAAGGGATAAAAATAGAAAAATTAATCAACATCGTCCCAAAAATCGAAATAATTAAACCATTGAAGCGGATATTTTTTGACCATCGTTTCAAGATTCTGGACATAAGATTGTAAAAGTCCCTGTGAATCACGGTTTTTGATATTCTGGGCCACTCTTGCATACAGATGATAATGAAGATTATTCTCCTTCATCACATATACATAGACAACGGGAACTCCTAGTCTTGAGGCGATCAAAAACGGACCCGCCGGAAATTTTGCACTTTTTCCTAAGAGTTCTGCTTCCAGATATTTGGATCCTTCAAAATAGCGGTCTCCGGTAAAGCAGATCAATTCATTGTCTGACAAAGCTTTGTTGATCTCGAAGATATGGGACATGTCTTCTTTTACATAAATGAATTTGATATTACTCTCCTTTACAGCAACGCTTTCCAGATATTCCTTAATCACTGTCACTTCCTGATCTGTAGTCACCAGATTGATCTGGCAGTCGAAGTCGATATCGGCAAAAAAATGCTCTGCAATTTCAAAATTACCGATATGAGCGCTAATCAGGACTCCTCCTTTTTTAGCGGCTAAAAGATTTCTGAGGTTTTCAATCCCGTCAAATTCATAGGTGTATTTCCCTCTGAGCCCGGCAGAAATAGCCGTTTTATCGATCAGAACTTTTCCGAAGGTAAAATAGCTTTTAAATATAGATACTTTGGATTTCCAGTATCCGTAGTTCAGTCTTTTCTGAAAGTAATAAAGAATATATTGGTTGCTTTTCTTCTGAAACAGCGAGTAATAGGCAGCCACAAAGTAAAGCACGCCATATGAACTTCTGATTCCGATATTTCTAATACACCAGACGAATATTCTGTATCCGAGTACTGTCCCTTTAGATTTACCTTTCCACTTGTTCATAGATAGAATTTAATATAACAGAGAACCAATGTAATAATACCTTTTTTAAAGTGTCCGTTACCGGAACACGATGATATTATTACATTGGCACATTTTATAGAATAAAGATTGACTCAATAACTAAGCGTTTTTTGCAGCAATCTTATGTTCAATCGTTGTATAGAAATCGTCAAATGTTATCATTTTCTTGAAATCTGCTTCTCCTAATTTCACTCCGAAATTGGATTCAATCACGACTACCATGTCGATATAATCCAGGCTGTCTAAGCCCAGTGTATTTTTAAGGTTGGCATCGTTACTGATTTCGTCTCCGTCTACCTCGAATTCATTTACCAGAAAATCATTAACAATGGCAACAATTTTTTCCCTTTCCATGTTTTTAATCAAATTTTTTAACTATTAGTGCAGAATTGGTTCCCCCAAACCCAAAAGAATTCGACAAAAATACATCAATTTTTTGATTTTTTGTTTTTGCGACCAAATTTATCTTTTGTGCTTCATTATCAGGGTTTTCCAGGTTGATATTTGGAGCAACGAAATCATTCTGCATCATCAGAATTGAGTAGATAACTTCACTTGCGCCTGCCATCCAGCACTCGTGTCCGGTCATAGATTTGGTAGAACTTACAGGAACTTCACTGCCGAAAATCTCATAAATTGCTTTTGCCTCATTGGCATCCCCGATTGGAGTAGAAGTTGCGTGCGCATTGATATAATCGATATCCGAGGCATTTAATCCTGACTGTTTTAAAGCTCTTCCCATCGCGAGAGCCGGTCCGTCCACATTTGGGGTTGAAATATGTCCTCCGTTTGAAGAAAAACCATACCCGATAATTTCAGCAATAATAGGAGCACCTCTTCTTTGGGCAGATTCTAGGCTTTCCACGATCAAAGTAGCGGCTCCTCCGCTAGGAATCAATCCGTCTCTTTCTGCGTCGAAAGGTCTGGATGCTTTTGTAGGTTCATCTTCTCTGGCTGAGAAAACGCCCAATCCGTCAAAGCTCGCCATAGAATATTTATTGGTTTCCTGAGCTCCTCCACAGATAATCATATCCTGAAAACCATTCTTGATCATCACATAAGCCAGTCCCAATGAGTGTGAGCCGCTTGCGCATGCTGCACTGATGGTAAGGTTGATCCCCTTCAGCTTAAAGATCGTAGAAAGGTTCATCGTTACCGTAGAGTTCATTGATTTGAAGATCGCTCCCGACCCCATCAATGTTGTATCTTTCTTTTCTCTTGCAATATCGATAGATTCTACGACTGCCTGAGAAACACTGTCATTTCCATATAAGATTCCCACTTCATGAGAATCTAAGAACTCTTCATCCAGATTTGCCTGCTTCAGTGCATCTATGGTAGCCAGATAAGCATATTCGCTTTCTTCTCCCATACTGATACGCTGGCGTCTGTTTAAGAGATTTTTCAGATCTGGTTTCGGAACAACGCCTGTAAGACCTGATCTGAAGCCAAATTCTTTTCTGTCCTGATCCAAGACAATACCGGATTTTCCTTGATATAGGGATTCCCTGACCTCTTCTAAAGACGTCCCGATGCAGGAATAAATTCCCATTCCGGTAATTACAACCCTATTTTCCATATTATGAATAAATTCCTCCGTTAATATTAATCACTTCTCCTGTAATGTAGGAAGATTTTTTAGATGCTAAAAATGCTACAAGATCAGCCACTTCTTCTGCTTCCCCGAATCTGTTGGCAGGAATCATTGCTTTCAATTCTTCTTCATTGAATTCCTGGGTCATATCGGTTCTGATAAAACCAGGAGCTACTGCATTCACAGTAACGTTTCTTTTAGCAACTTCCTGAGCAAGAGCTTTTGTAGCCCCTACCAAAGCTCCTTTTGCAGCAGAATAATTCGTCTGGCCAGCTGTTCCTTTTACTCCGGATACAGAAACCATATTAATGATTCGTCCGTATTTGTTACGAAGCAGCTTTTGGATAAAGAAATTGGTTACATTGAAAAATCCATCCAGACTTGTATTGATCACACTATTCCAGTCTTCTTTCTGCATCCACATAAAAAGACCATCTCTTGTGATTCCGGCATTATTGACAATAACTTCTACCAATGCATGAGGGTTTCTCTCCTGCCAATCCGTTAAAACAGATTGTGTTTCTTCGGTATTTCCTACATCAAATTTAAGAATTTCTCCTGTAGCGCCCAATTCTTCCACTTTAGCTAATGTTTCTTTTGCTGCCGTTTCATTTGAAGCGTAGTTGATGAGGATGTGATAGTTTTTCTCTTCAGCCAGTTTTATACAGATTGCCCTCCCGATTCCTCTGGAGCCACCTGTTACAATTGCACATTTCATGCGTTAGTGTTTATATCGTTTTTAGTTTTTTTAAGTTGAGTATCATGTCTTTCTTTAAAGACAATTCATAACCGTGAATAGTTACATTCCTTTCAGATATTTCTTTACTTCCTCCAGATACGGATACATGACCATATCATCTGAGAAAGCAGGAATTATTTTTCTGATGTCATCATACAATTCTTTTGTAGAGGATGAAACTTTATCCTGGAACCCAAGATATTCAACAGCCTGAATAATTGTAATAGCTTCAATGGCCAATACTTCAAAAGCATTTTCAATGACTTTTCTGCAGATCACTGCAGCATTGGTTCCCATGCTAACGATATCCTGGTTATCATTATTGTTTGGAATACTGTGAACATACATAGAATTCGACAGCATCTGGCTTTCTGCCGTAGTAGAAGTTGCCGTAAACTGCACGCCCTGCATCCCGAAATTGAAACCTAATTTACCTAAATTTACAAAAGGAGGCAAAATTTCATTGATTTTAGCATTCAGAAGATAATTCAACTGTCTTTCTGCAAGCATTGTCAATTTGGTTACCACAATTTTAAGTTTGTCCATTTCCAGAGAGATATAGTCTCCGTGGAAATTTCCTCCGTGATAAACGTGTTGATCTTCAACATTGATAATCGGATTATCATTCGCTGAATTGATCTCATTTTCAAGAACTTTCTCTGTATATTCCAAAGTATCCAATACCGGACCTAAAATCTGAGGTACACATCTTAAAGAATAATATTCCTGAACTTTTTCTTTGAATACTTTTTCCTGTTCTTCAAAATGGGTATAAAGGTGATCTTCTCTTTTTCTGATCAGTTTACTGTCTGCCAGATGGGCACGCATTCTTTCTGCCACTTTCTGCTGACCGTAATGTTTTTTCGTTCCATTCAGAGCTTCTGATAAATGATCATCATAAGCCTGTACAATTTCATTGATGGCACAAGAAAGTCTAAGAGATATATCTGTAAGCTGATTGGCTTTATAGGCATTCACAATACCGATTCCTGACATCACGGAAGTTCCGTTCATCAAAGCAAGACCTTCACGGATCTCTACTTGTATCGGTTCTAAGCTTTCAATTTCAAAAACTTCTTTTGTAGATTTTCTTTCTCCTTTATAAAATACTTCTCCTTCTCCAATCAATACCAAAGCCAAGTGAGCCAGCTGAACAAGGTCACCGCTTGCTCCTACTCCTCCATGTTCGAAAATTAATGGGGTAATATCTCTGTTGATAAGTTCCTGAAGAAGATAAACAACAGACTGATGTACTCCTGAATTTCCTAATGATAAGGTATTCAGTCTTGCCAGCATACATGCTTTTACTTCGTCTGCGGGTAAAGGATTTCCGATTCCTGAAGAATGGCTTCTTATGAGGTTATATTGCAGCTGGTGGGTATCTTCGTCACTGATTTTAAACTGAGCCATGGGCCCAAAACCGGTGTTTACACCATATATTACTTTATTTTTTGAAAATTCCTTTAAAAACTGAAAACTCTTATCCACTCTTGATAAAAGTGATTCATCCAGTTCTATTTTTTCATTTTCAATGATAATTTTTTGAAAGTCTTTCAGTTCTAAAAAGTTATTTATTTTCATCAATTAAAAGTAATAGTTGATAATTTTGTAAAATATTAATTATTTGTCACTAATTTTGCGGCAAAGATAAAAGTTATTATTAAAATAAAAAATCAAAGATGAGCAAAGAATTTGTTGACGTTCTTGTAATCGGAGCTGGACCTTCCGGATGCGTCTCTTCTTCTTACCTGAAGAACAATAACGTCAGCGTAAAAGTGGTCGAAAAGACACAATTCCCAAGATTGGTAGTCGGAGAAAGCTTAATTCCAAGGGTAATGGACCACTTTGAGGAGGCCGGACTTTTCCCTGCATTAGATAAAATGGGCTTTGAAAAAAAGCTGGGAGCACGCTTCCTTCGCGGCGACGAAGTCTGTATCTTTGATTTCAGCAACAAATTCGGGGAAGGCTGGGACTGGACCTGGCAGGTTCCGAGAGCTGATTTTGATAATACTCTTGCTCAGGAAGTCATTAATAAAGGAATTGATCTTGAATTTGAGACCGAAGTTATTGACATACAATTTGACGGAACAAATTCTGTGACGACGGTAAGAAATAAGGATGGAGAAACAAAAGAGATCCATGCTAAGTTTGTTATTGATTCCAGCGGTTACGGAAGGGTACTGCCCCGTCTTCTGGATCTTGAAAAACCTTCAAAACTATCTCCTCACTCTGCCATTTTCTCTCATGTAAACGATATAAACAGAGAACCGGGAGAAGAAGGTACTTTGATTTCTTTTGATATCATCGAAACAGAAGTATGGCTTTGGGTAATTCCTTTTTCCAACGGAAATACGAGTGTGGGAATTGTAGGTCCTACTGAATATATTGATAAATTATCTGAAAACGGAGATACCGCTGAAGCTTTGAGAAAAGCAATTTCTCTTTCTGATTATTATGTAAAGCGTTTTGGGGATGTAGATTTTCTTTTTGAACCCAAACATCTGAAAGATTATTCATGTTCGGTTAAAAGTTTATTCGGGGACGGATTTGCTTTAACGGGGAATGCTTCAGAATTCCTTGATCCAGTATTTTCTTCAGGAATGGCTTTTGCCACAGAATCCGGAATGCTGGCCGCAAAACTGGCGTTAAGACAGCTAAACGGTGAAAAAATTGACTGGCAGACAGAATACAGTGATTATATTTTATACGGAGTGGATGTTTTTACCACGTATGTAAAAGAATGGTACACCGGAAATCTTCAGGAATTATTTTTCCATCAGCCGGAAAACCCAGACGTAAAGAAAAAGATCTGTGCTGTTTTAGCAGGCTATGTCTGGAACAAAGACAATCCTTTTGTGAAAAAGCATGATACGGTGATTAAAAATCTTGCCAACCTGATCAAGTTAGAAAAACAGGAACAGCAAAATCAAGCATAAAAAAACGGTCTGAAAATTCAGACCGTTTTTATTTTATTTTACAACTGCGTTAATTTCTTTTGCTAATTTTTTTCCGGTAACTTCATAAGCTGCTGCCATTCTTCCATATTCCCAGTTAAGATCATCATTCCCCTGATTGCCTTCTATCTTATCAGCTATTAACTTCATCACAACCTTTGAAGGATTGTCTGTTTCTACAAAAGTAAGATTTGCCGTTAATTTTCCGGGCTGTGTCCCCATGAATCCGCCATACCAGCCTGCATATAACCATTTTGTATCAATAATTAGGGTATATTTTGTCTTTACATCACTCCTGAAATATACTTTTTTTGATTTTTTATTGATTCCTTTAAGAAAGAACTCAAGGTATTCTGATGCTTTATATTTTTCCCATTGAGCACTCCAGTTATCCCAGATATCCTGGCCTTTTTTAGCTGTGATGTCTGCTTTTCTGTTTTCGAGATACTGAGCTTCAGTAAGATTCTTTTCGTGAAAGGTAACATTGTCAAATACAAACTTAACATTCACTTCTTTCTGATCTTTTAGAAAGTCAAAATTCCCCTGTTCAAAGTTGATTTTATCTTGTGCAAATGTTGTTGTTGCAATTACTGCGAAAAGCAGCAATAATAATTTTTTCATAGTGTATTAGTTTTACTATTTAAGTGGCCAAAGATATTTAAAAAGGACGTTTTCACATGCTCTTTTATATTTAATTTTATCTTAAATCAATAAAAGTAATTGGTTTTCTGCTGTTTGGATTAAAAACAGTTTTAGACAGAATATCAAAGTCAACGATTTCGATTTTTGGGCTTACTCTCAATTTTGCACGGAAATGGTCTCTGACTTCATTGACAAAGCTTTCGTGCTCTTCTTCTGTACTCAGTTTAATGATAATTTCGTCAAGACCAATTTCGTTAGCCTGAATGACAATCTGATAACATAAAATAGTGTTGAAGTCATTCAAAATATCATTCATTGCCGGCGGATACAAGGTTGTTCCTTTGTATTTGATCATCTGCTGTTTCCTTCCTACTACAGGACCTAACCTCATCGTATTTCTTCCGCACGCGCACGGCTCATAGTGGGCTTTTACAATATCTCCGGTTTTAAATCTTAACAGAGGAATAGCCTCTACTCCTAAAGTGGTGATCGTTAGTTCACCATTTTCTCCTTCTTTCACAGGATTGCCACTATCATCAAGAATTTCTGTAATGATTAATTCCGGGTGATGGTGTCCTCCGATCTGAAATTCACATTCTGTAAAAGCGGTACTCATTTCGGTAGAAGCATACGTTGAAAACAGTTTTATATCCCATTTTTCTTTGATCTTCTGCGAAAGAATATTATCTGTAAAATCCTGATTTTTGATACTTTCCCCGATGCATACAGCCCCATAAACACTTGAATTTTTATAATCCAATCCATGTTTTTCAGCATAATCAATCATTTTCAACAGAAAAGAAGGAACGGTAATCAAGTATTTAGGTTGGTATCTGAAAATAGAATCCCATTGCAGCTCAGGAATTCCGGGACCCATTCTCACCACACTTGCCCCCATTTTTCTTAAGCCTAAAAAATAAGCAAGTCCTGCCATAAACCGCTTGTCTATGGTGGTAATCATCTGAACAACATCTCCTTTCTGAATTCCTGCACAGGCAAATGAAATCGCTTCATTGTAAGCAAGCCTTTCAAGGTCACTGTCAGAAAGTCCAAAAGTAACGGGATCTCCTAAGGTTCCGGAAGTGGTACTATAATCAACAATCTTATCCGGTGTTATACAGAAAAAATCATGGTTGTACTGTTGCAGATCATTCTTCGTGGTCGTAGGAATTCTCTGAAGGTCCTCCAAAGTACGGATATCAGCAATACGGATATTGTTTTCTTTGAACAGTTTCTGATAAAAGGGTGAATGATTTTCAAGATAAGCCAAAAGCTCATGAAGTTTTCCTTCCTGAAACTTTTTTATTTCCTGAATATCTGCTTTCTCGATTGACGGATGAAATTCCAATGATTTTAATTTTTAAAGAGCAAATTTATTTAATTAAAATTAAAAGATTAAAGTATTAAAGGGCTATTTATCTCTGAAACGTAAAAGTTTGCGTATTGGTATTTCCAGCGGTATTGATAGTGGTCACTTTTAAAGTATGAGAACCTGATCCTTTGGAACACTTTTCATCAAAAGTGTAAACAAAATCATCTTTTATACGGGCAAAGCGCAGCCATTTTCCGTCCAGTTCAGCCTGGAATGAAATAATGTCTCCTATTTTAGTTGTGCCTTTTAACCGTAAAAAACTGCTGTTTACCCTAGCCCCTTCGGCCCAGCCTGATGAAACTGATGGCAGATTATGATCTATCAGTAATTTTGCTGTGCCCAATCTATTGAACTTCCCTTCTGCCCAATCACCATTCCATTTTACCTTGACAACAATATTATCACTGCCATAATCAAGTAGAATAACAGCTTTATCTTTTTCTGTGCTGGTTAATTTTCTATTGGGCTTTATTTTCAAAGTATATTCATCCTGAACGGGAATATACGGGTTATGTAACACAATGGTATTTGAAGCAGCACCTGGATCAGTATCCGCTTTTTCATAGGCATTGAAATTTACAGCATCATAAACTGCATTTTTGCTGAAATTAATTTCTGCATTTTCGGTAGCAACTTTTTTTCCTTCGTTAGGCATTATAGTTTTTCCTGTAGAAGATATTTTTTCTGAGGTTCTATTGAACTGAAGTTTTGTTGTTAAACGGCTCGTGTTTCCTTTGACATCTTTCAGAATAATTTCAATAGTATGAACATTCTCATCCTGAAGATTGATAATGCCTGTTGAATTTGGAAGGCTATAATTCTGTAGTTTCATTTCCGGCAAATCAGATAAATGCTGAATCCCCATTTTATCCCTGATGAATTTCGCATAATCTATACAACCGTTGATGTATCGGGTATCATCATAGTGTATCTTATCAATTTTAAAGCTGTAAATCAGCTTGCCATCCATCAATAGTTCTGCATTATAAATACCTAGATTAAACCCTTGATTGGCTTTATCTACTGCTTTAATGGCAAAACTTATTTCCGGAGAATTAACCTGTACAAGATTAGAAGTATAAACATTCCCCGCTTTTTTCACTGCAATTCCATTTGCTCCTGGTTCATAAGTACTGAAACGCCTGTCATACCAGTAAAGCCCGCTGATAATAGGTGCTATCGTATCGGGAATAGTAAAGCCAAAAAGCAACGGATTGAGACATTCTTCTGTTTTGGTATCTCTTATTTCAAAATGCAGATGTGGCCCTGCCGAGCCTCCGGTATTTCCACTCAAAGCAATTTGCTGTCCTTTTTCTACAGGAAACTGTCCGGGTTGAAAATTGATGTCCTGTTCCCACTTTTCGTCTTTATACTGTCTGTCTTTCACATATTCATCGAGCTTGTCAAAGTATTTATTCAAATGAGCATATACTGTGGTATAACCGTTGGGATGCGTAATGTACACGGCATTTCCAAATCCGTACCGTTCCACTTTTATTCTGCTTACATAACCTTCTGCTGCAGCAAGAACCGGCAAATTTTCCTGGCTATTGGTTCTCAGATCCAGTCCCATATGGAAGTGATTCGTCCGGACAGCTCCAAAGTTGGCCGCCAGCTGCATAGGGATGTTTAATGGATTCCTGAAATAATTCTGAGGATAATTATTTTGAGCTTGTACAAGGTTGGTGTAGATACAACAAACAAAAAGCATTACTTGATAAAAGATTTTCATACAGCATTTGGGTTTACGTCTACTTAAATATACGAATTTTTAAGTATTTGCCTTCATTTTTTCCTGCAAATTCTCACAGATGAGCATGAATGAAATAGTGGTAACAACTTATTTTCAAGTTTGGGCTAAAGCCAATGGATTATGATCTTATTTCTAAGCGGGCTAAAGCCCGCTTCTATTGAAGCAAACACCCTAAAGTTCGTATAAAAACACCAAAGAAAACTTACTTATTTACCATTCATCATTCACTTTTCAGCTCTTTCTTCATTTATATTTCTGAGATTGAACTTTTTAATAGAAATTACCTAAATAAAACATATATTATAAACCGACAAATTTTAGTAAATTTGCAGACTTAATTAATCAACGATATTGAGATATTTACAATGAGCCAATTTAAAGAATACAAAAACCTCAACCTTATTGACGTAGCAGAGAATGTAGCGGAATTTTGGAAACAAAATAAAACTTTCAATAAGAGTGTTGAGATTCGTCAGGGAAATCCTGAGTTTGTTTTTTATGAAGGTCCACCTTCAGCAAACGGTATGCCTGGAATTCACCACGTAATGGCAAGAGCGTTGAAAGATATTTTCTGCCGTTACCAGACTCAAAACGGAAAACAGGTTTTCCGTAAAGCTGGCTGGGATACGCATGGTCTTCCTGTGGAACTGGGTGTAGAAAAAGAATTAGGAATTACGAAAGAAGATATTGGCAAAAAAATCTCTATTGAAGACTATAACAAAGCCTGTCGTGAAGCAGTAATGCGTTATACGGATGTATGGAATACCCTTACCGAGAAAATCGGATATTGGGTAGACCTTGATGATCCGTACATCACGTACAAGTCAAAATATATGGAAACCGTTTGGTGGTTATTGAAGCAGTTGTATAGCAAAGAATTGTTGTACAAAGGCTACACGATCCAGCCTTACTCTCCAAAAGCAGGAACAGGACTTTCTTCTCACGAGCTGAATCAGCCCGGGACTTATCGTGATGTTTCAGACACAACGGTTGTGGCTCAGTTTAAAGTGAAGAAAGACTCTTCAGCATTGTTCAATGATGTTGAGGGAGATGTACACATCCTTGCATGGACGACGACTCCATGGACGTTACCATCCAATACCGCTCTTACTGTAGGTAGAGATATTGAATATGTTGTAGTGAAAACTTTCAATCAATATACATTTGAACCTGTAACGGTTGTTTTATCGAGCGTTCTTTTACCTAAGGTTTTCGGTAAAAAATTTGCAGAAGGTACAGATGAGGATTTTGCGAATTATACTCCGGAGACTAAAGTAATTCCTTTCAAGATATTAAAAGAATTTACAGGAGAAAAACTTGTTGATACAAGATATGAGCAATTGGTTCCTTGGTTTACACCCAATGACAATCCTGAGAATGCATTCAGAGTAATCTTAGGAGATTTCGTAACAACTGAGGACGGTACAGGTATCGTTCACACAGCACCTACTTTCGGTGCTGATGATGCGAGAGTTGCTAAAATGGCTCAGCCTGAGATCCCGCCAATGTTGGTAAAGGATGAAAACGACAATCTTGTACCATTGGTAGATTTACAGGGTAAATTCATCAAAGGAGAAAATGTTCCTGAGATATTCTCTGGGACTTATATCAAAAACGAATATTACGATGAAGGAACTGCTCCTGAGAAATCTTGGGATGTAGAACTTGCGATCCTGCTGAAAACGGAAAACAAGGCTTTCAAAGTAGAGAAATATGTCCACTCTTATCCGCACTGCTGGAGAACAGACAAACCGGTATTGTACTATCCATTGGATTCATGGTTTGTGAAAATGACGGCTGTAAAAGACAGACTGGTTAATTTAAACAAAGAAATCAACTGGAAGCCGAAAGCTACCGGAGAGGGACGTTTTGCCAACTGGTTGGAAAATGTAAACGACTGGAATCTTTCCCGTTCAAGATATTGGGGTATTCCGTTGCCAATCTGGAGAACAGATGACCTGAAAGAAGAAAAGATCATCGGTTCTGTAGAAGAACTTTACAACGAAATTGAAAAATCAATTGCAGCTGGCTTGATGACTGAAAACCCGTTCAAAGGTTTTATCATCGGAAATATGGCTGAATCTAACTATGAGCTTGTGGATCTTCACAAAAATGTAGTAGACAAAATAGTATTGGTTTCCGATTCAGGAAAAGCAATGAGACGTGAGAGCGACTTGATCGACGTTTGGTTCGATTCAGGTTCTATGCCTTATGCACAATTGCACTATCCTTTTGAAAACAAAGAATTAATTGATAACAATAAAGCATTCCCTGCTGATTTCATCGCAGAAGGTGTTGACCAGACCCGTGGATGGTTCTATACCCTTCACGCAATCGGAACGGCTGTTTTTGATTCTGTTGCTTATAAAAATGTAATGAGTAACGGTCTTGTTCTGGACAAGAACGGACAAAAGATGTCAAAACGTTTAGGAAATGCAGTAGATCCATTCGAAACACTTTCTGTATACGGACCGGATGCTACGCGTTGGTATATGATCTCGAATGCAAACCCATGGGAAAACCTGAAGTTTGATATTGAGGGAATAGACGAAGTAAGAAGAAAGTTCTTCGGAACATTGTATAACACCTATTCATTCTTTGCTTTGTATGCAAATGTGGATGGCTTCAACTATTCAGAAAAAGAAGTGGAAAATCGTCCTGAAATTGACAGATGGGTTCTTTCCGAACTGAATCTTTTGATCAAGGATGTGAAAGCATTCTATGAAGATTATGAACCTACAAGAGTAGCAAGAGCGATCAGTAACTTCGTGAATGATAATTTAAGTAACTGGTATGTAAGATTATGCAGAAGACGTTTCTGGAAAGGAGATTATTCTGATGACAAGATCTCTGCTTACCAGACTTTATACACTTGTCTTGAGACGGTTGCAAAACTATCTGCTCCTATTGCTCCATTCTTTATGGATCAATTGTACCAAGATTTAAATAAAGTAACCGGAAAAGAAAGTTTTGAATCGATACACTTAACGGACTTCCCAATAGCTGATGAAAGCTTAATCGATCAGGATCTGGTTGAAAAAACGCATTTGGCTCAGAATATTACCAGTATGGTTTTCTCATTGAGAAAGAAGGAAAATGTAAAAGTTCGTCAGCCATTACAAAAAGTATTGGTTCCTGTATTGGATAAGAAAACAGAAGAGCAGATTCTTGCTGTAGCAGATCTTATCAAACAGGAAGTAAATGTGAAAGAATTACAGTTGATCAATGCTGAAGAAGCATCTCACTTAATTGTAAAACAGATAAAGCCTAACTTCAAAGCTCTTGGTCCTAAATTAGGAAAAGACATGAAGGTTGTAGGTGCAGAGATTGCCAATCTTAGCACAGAACAGATTGCCGGTCTTGAAAAAGAAGGAAAACTGGATATTCAGGGATATGAGATCACTCTTGATGATGTGGAAATCTCAACTAAAGACATCCCGGGATGGACGGTTACTTCCGACGGAAAAACAACTGTGGCATTAGATTTGACGTTAACCGATGAATTAAAATCTGAAGGGATCGCAAGGGAGTTCATTAACAGAATTCAAAACCTGCGAAAAGATAAGGACTTTGAACTGACAGACAGGATTAATATCTCCATCGAAGAAAACTCTCCATTCCTTGATGATATTAAGAAAAATGAGGAATATATTTCTTCTGAAGTCTTGTCAAATAAAATAGAAATTGTATCTTCACTTTCAAATTTTAACGAAATAGAAATAGATGAGGTTAATTTTAAGATAAATGTTGAAAAAAATTAACATATAGTTATTATATTTCAAATTCCATTTCATAATTTTATTAAAAAAGAGAAAGAATATGTCAGACGAAAGAGTTAGATACAGCGATGCTGATTTACAGGAATTTAAAGCGATCATAAAAGAAAAAATAGAAAAAGCAGAAAAAGATCTTCAGCTTATCAGAGAAAGCTTCATCAATGACCAGAATAATGGAACCGATGATACCTCTCCTACCTTCAAAGCTTTTGAAGAAGGAGCAGAAACGCTGAGCAAAGAGCAGAACTCTATTTTGGCAGGAAGACAGGAAAAATTCGTGCGTGACCTTAAAAATGCTTTGATCAGAATCGAAAACAAAACATATGGTGTTTGCAGAGTAACAGGAAAACTGATTCCAAAGGAAAGACTTTTAGCCGTTCCTCACGCTACGCTGAGCATCGAAGCGAAAAATATGCAAAAATAGCCGTAAGGTTTGTAAAATAATATTGGGTTTATATTGTATTCACGGATACTTTATAGACCTAATTTTTAATGTATACCCATGAGCGGATTATTAATTTTGGGAGCTATTGTTGCAGTAGTATTGTTATTTTTCAACAGAGAATGGATCAAAAACAGATTCTTCCCTGATCCGAAGAAGAACTATACTATTGATGATCAATTCAATTCTGATAAGCGTGACAGGGAAAGAGAAATCGACAGACTTTTGAGCAAAATGGGCAAAAACGGAGTCAATGATTTGTCAGAAAAAGAAAGAAAAAGGCTCGACGAATTGTCCAAAATGTAAAAATTAAATATAAGAAATGGAATCTATTATAGTACATCCAAAAAATGCAATGGAGCTTAGTGCCCTGAAAACTGTTCTGAAAGAAATGAACATTAAGTTTGAAAAAGCTCACGTCAAAAGTTCGTATAACGGACAGAAAGTGATCAAGAAAGCAAGCGATAATAAAAATGTAAAACCTGCTGCTGCAAAACCTTCAAAACCTAAAGGACAACAGTAATGAAAAAGATATTAGCGATAACATTTTTAGTGTTGTTAATTGACCAGGCTTCAAAAATTTACATTAAAACCCATTTTAACCTGGATGATAGTGTAACTGTTTTACCAGGCTTTAAGCTAACCTTTGTGGAAAACCCGGGAATGGCCTATGGATTTCACTTTGGAGGAATTATCGGAAAATATTTTCTGGTTATCCTAAGAGTTTTCCTTATCGGAGGAATGGTGTACATGTTTAAAAAATGGTTAAAAGAAGGAGCTTCCAATTATCTTTTGATTCCTATGGCAATCATCTTTGCAGGAGCTATCGGAAACCTTATCGACGGAATGTTCTACGGAATGATCTTCGACAGCGGAACCCTATATGATCCAAGCATTGACCGATGGATAGGCTATGGCGGAATTTCTAAAATGGCTCCTTTCGGACATGGATATTCTACTTTTATGAAAGGCTGTGTGGTAGATATGCTTCACTTCCCATTGGTAGATTGGACTGTTCCTGAAAACTGGCCGCTAATAGGAGGAAAGCATTTTGAATTCTTCAAATATATTTTCAATGTAGCAGATTCTGCTATTACTGTAGGAGCAGCATTCCTATTAATCTTCAGAAAAAAAGCATTCCCGAATGGGCTTGAGTTTTAAAAGATCTATTTTCGGATGAAAAAAATAATCAAAAATATTTTTAAAATTTTCCTGCTTCTTCTGGTTGCAGGAATTATTTTTATTGCCTGGGCCAATTACAGCATTAAAAAAGACAGCGAATCCTTCGTTTCCTATACAATTACAGATGTACCGGAAGCCAAAACCGGATTGCTGCTGGGCACTGGAAAAACATTAAGCAACGGAACACCGAACGCTTATTTCTACAACAGAATTAAAGCTGCTGCAGACTTATTTAAAAGTGGAAAAATACAGTACATCATCGTCAGTGGTGACAACAGCACCAAAGATTACAACGAGCCTGAAGATATGCAGCTGGCATTAATAGAGAGTGGAGTTCCACAGGATAAAATCATTATGGATCATGCCGGATTCCGAACGCTGGATTCTGTGGTAAGGGCAAAAGATATTTTCAGCCAGACCAAGCTGATCATCATTTCTCAGAAATTCCATAATGAAAGAGCCGTTTTCCTCGCGAGAAAAAATGGGATGGAAGCCTTTGGGTATAATGCTGCCGATGTAAATAAATATGCAGGTTTAAAGACTAATATGAGAGAATATCTTGCCAAAGCTAAAGCATACTGGGATCTTCTTTTCGGAGTAGAACCGAAATTTGGCGGGGAAAAGATTATAATCCCTTAATTGTTCTTAACCATAGATTACACCAGTTTTCACAGATGATTGGTGAGAAGATATTAGAAGGTTAGTGAGTTGATAGGTTTTGGCTAAAGCCAATGGAATGGGTTATTCATTTAATCTGGCTGAACTAAAGCCCACCTCTATTGAATTTTAAATGACAGCATCTTTTATCTTTTATCTTTTATCTTTTATCTTTTTTAATTCATTATTCCCGGCAAACCTCGTAAATTTGCTATTCATTAATTTTTAAATATAAATTTTAAACAAATGTCAAGAATTCTTACCGGCATACAAGCCACCGGAACACCCCATCTTGGAAATTTATTGGGGGCCATTATTCCTGCTATTGAACTATCCAAGCAGGAAGGAAATGAATCATTTTTATTTATTGCGAATCTTCACACGCTTACTCAGATTAAAGATGCGCAGACTTTAAGACAGAATACCTACGAGATTGCTGCGGCTTGGCTTGCTTGTGGATTAGATACTGAAAAAACATTTTTCTACAGACAAAGTGATATCGCTGAAACCTGTGAACTATCTTGGCATTTATCATGTTTTTTTCCTTATCAAAGATTAACATTAGCCCATTCATTCAAGGATAAAGCTGATCGTCTTCAGGACGTGAATGCAGGTTTGTTTACCTACCCTATTTTGATGGCTGCGGATATTTTGCTGTATGGTGCTGAGATTGTTCCTGTAGGAAAAGACCAGCTTCAGCATTTGGAAATCGCAAGAGATGTTGCTTCGAGGTTTAATAACCAGATGGGTGAAATCCTTGTATTACCTCAGGCAGAACTTCAGCAGGACACGAAATATGTTCCCGGAACCGATGGACGCAAAATGTCTAAATCAATGGGAAATATCATTAATATTTTCTTACCTGAAAAAGAGCTGAAAAAACAGATCATGAGTATTGAGTCGGATTCTAAATCTTTGGAAGAACCTAAAGATCCTGAAACGGATAAAACCTTCCAGATTTATGAACTTATTGCAACTCCTGAACAAACTGAAGAGTTGAGAGCAAAATATCTTGCCGGAAACTTCGGATACGGACATGCTAAAAAAGAATTGCTGGATCTTATCCTGGCTCGTTTTGCCAAAGAAAGAGAAACGTTCGCTTATTACATGAGTAATCTTGACGAACTGGAAGCAAAACTACAGCAAGGTGCTGAGAAAACCAGACCTATCGCTCTGGAAACTCTTAAAAGAGTAAGAACAAGCTTAGGATTTTAATTCTGAGTGATCAACATAAGAAAGCCTTTCATCTGAAAGGCTTTTTCTATTTATTGAAGTTGTTGTTATTCTTTGTAAGGATAAAGTAATGCATCTTGTCTCCGTATTCATAAGTAATATCCCAACCTGAATATTGCTTTATAATGGTTTTAATGATAGACAGTCCCAATCCGGTGGAAGTATGATCTGACCCTTGTTTATAGAAACGGTTGAAGATCCTGGATTTATCCAAAGGTACCGATGATCCACTGTTTTGGAATGTTATTCTGTTATTTTCAACGATGATATTTAAAGTTCTTTCTTCATTGTTGTATTTAACTGCATTTTTAAGAAGGTTAGACAACAGAATATCTGCAAGATCCTGATTAAAATCTGCAATAAATCGTCCTTTCTCAATAATGCTGACTTCCACTTTTTTAAAGGCAATAAAATCTTCGTAATTCTGAACCAATTGAGTAATCAGATTATTAAAATCAACATCTGAAGTTTTATTAAACTGGCTGTTTTCAATTTTGGACAGCATTAATAAAGATTTGTTTAAACCTACCATTCTTCTCAGATCATTTTTAACCTCAGTAAGAAAAGTAAGATTCTTTTTATCAAGATCGTCATTCTGAATCAGAAGATCAATTTTATTGATAACAATAGCCAAGGGAGTCTGAAGTTCATGGGAAGCATTTTCAATAAATTGCTTCTGCTGGTAGAAAACAAGTTCATTACGCTCAATCATTTCATTGATTTCCACATTCAGTTCTTCAAACTCAGTGATCTTGTACTTCTGTTCTTCCTGGGAAAAAGGGATTCCAAACTGATATCTTTTAAGTTTATCCAGGATTAAATAGAACGGCCTCATGGCTTTGTTAAGCAGATATCCATTGACCGCAACAATACTTACTACCAAAAGGATATAAAGCACGATCAAGGCAGTCGTAAGATCGTATATCAGCTCATCTTCTTCTACAGTAGAAGTTCTGATCACAAGGCGCTGATGTTTTTTGAACTGATCGATAAAATCGGCCTCAAGAACTCTGTAAGGCTGATCTTTATCATCATACTCCATGTAGTACATCTTATTGTAAAGACGGCTTTTATTTTGATACTCTTCAGCTTTAATGGCATTGATTTTAAATTCATTAAATCCGAACTCATTGTTTTTCAACAGCTGAGGATTAAGATAAACGGCTTTAATGATCTGTATTTTCCTGTCCCTCAGTCCATCATCCACATTATCATGCACTTCATCCAGGATATAGGCATAAAACAGCCCTGCCCACACTGCGATAATGAGCAGAAGGACCATAATGAGGTATTTTATGGTGTAATATTTTAATGAACTTTTCATCAGATAAATTTATATCCTATCCCATAGACAGCCTGGAAATCAGCGTCTGCATGAAGTGTTTTCAGTTTTTTGCGAAGATTTTTAATCTGTGAATAAATAAAATCCAGACTGTCTGCCTGATCTATATAATCTCCCCAGATGGCTTCTGCTAATGTCGTTTTCTGTAAGGTCTTTTCCGGATGAATGACAAAATAATATAAAAGATCATATTCTTTCCGATTAAGCACCAGCTCTTCGTTGCCTATTTTTACGATTCTATTCTCCGGATCAATGCTTATATTTTTATATCTGATGATATTCTCACCATCCTGGTTCTTTCTCCTTATGACAGATCTGATCCTTGCCATCAGTTCTGCAAGGTGAAAAGGTTTTGCAAGATAATCATCAGCCCCTATTTCCAAGCCAGTCACCTTATCATCTACTGAATCTTTGGCAGAAAGAATGATCACCGGATCTTTCTTATGCATTTTTTTGATTTCTCTCAGCAGATCTATACCGTTTCCGTCAGGCAGCATAATATCAAGCAAAATACAGTCGTATTCGTAAGAAATAATTTTCTCCAGACCGTCACTGTAATTTTCCGCATATTCTACAATGAAATGTTCTGCTTCCAGAAATTTCTGTACAGTATCTTTCAATTCCGGCTCATCTTCTACTATTAAAATCTTCATACTTTCTGGATCTATATATTCTGCTGCATCATTAAGGTATATCAAATATATGAAATTATAAGGAGGGAAGCCGACTTCGAAAGCCTACGAAAGGATTACCAATATAAGTGTACTATGATATATCACTGATACTATATCCAGCATACACCAATAATCTCTGCTCTCTTCCCTCATACTCATCTCCATCAATAATTAATTCGATTTCACATAACGGCCGTCAGCATCAAAAACAAGACACAGACCGTTCATCATACTGATTTTATAAGCATTATACTTTCTTTCAATAGAATCTATCACGCTGCAAGGATGATTTCTTGTCATAAATGAAACTATATTTTTTCTAATCTGTGCAGAAGAAATCTTTCTTCCGCTGCTGTTTATTAAATTCCAGTTGACCATATTATTAAGATTTAGTGTTAATTTTTAATTCTGATTTAATCGTCAATTCTTTTGAAATTCCCGTTTCTGTCAAATTCAAGTTCAAGTCCGTTAGAAAGTTCTGTTTTATAAGACCATCTTTTCTTTTCGATCTTAACGATATAAGTATTCGGGAAATTCTTGGTACTGTAATTTCTGATCGATACAGGAATGAAACCATAAGGTACTTTCTGATGTTTGCCATCAATTTCTTTCCAGTTTCCACTGCTGTCGAACTCCATTTTCATTCCATTCGCCAGATATACTTTGTACTCGTCTACCCCATAGATTTCTCTGTCTTCTATTGCTGAGTTTACAGCTATTCCTTTAAAATGGGAAGCAAGAAAATTTTTGGCTGTTTTGGGTAACTGATTGGCATTGATTGCCCTGTCCTGTGCGGAAATTAATCCTCCCATTACTAAAAACATGATCATCAATACTCCTGTGATTTTCTTTACATTTTTCATAACATTAAGTTTTATTGTCATTATTATAAAGCAAAGGTCATAATCAATTTAGGAAAGAATTAGGAAAAATGATTTCAGCAAAAAAATAGGCTTATCACAGAGGTTTGTATTTTGTATGACGTCTTTTAAAAACGAAAAAGCCATTAAGATGAACTTAATGGCTTGTATATACTGTATTGATGATTTTACAAGTATTCTTTAATCTGCTGAAGATGGGTAATGGCTTTTAAACCTTCTTTCTTCTTGTCTTCTTTATAGACATCAAAAAAGATGGCATCCATTCCGAAGTCTGTTGCTCCCATAGCATCAGCAATCCAGTCATCTCCAATGAGGATACTTTCTTCTTTTTTAGCTTCAGAAAGCCCTAGAGAGTATTCAAAAATCCTTGGATTGGGTTTTCTTACCCCCACTGCATCTGCACTGGTAATCGTCTTAAAATAAGGAGCGATTCCGGACAGCGTACATTTTCTTTCCGTTACCTCCTGAAATCCATTGGAAATAATGTGTAATGTATAATTCTTAGCTTTCAGATATTCCAGGACATCTTCTGCTCCTTCCACCAATTCGTTATAACCCACAATATTATCAAGGAAATTTTCTTCAAAATAAAGGGCAAGCTCTTTATTATCTATTCCAAAATGTTTAAATGAATCATAAAAACGGTGTTCTCTCAAATACTCTTTGCCAATAATACCGTCTCTGATCTTTTCCCACAACTCTTCGTTGATATCGTGGTAAACAGAATGAAACTCTTCAAAGTCAATATGATACTTTGAAGTAATTTCCTGTTTTTCAAAAAGGTCTTTGATGGTAAGATAGGCATTCCTGCGGTGATCCCAGAGTGTATTATCCAGGTCAAAAAAAACATGCTGCATTTTCATACAGCACAAAGTTAATCATTTTAATTTTTTAAAATAGGGTAATTTTTGCTCTTGCTTTTCACAATTTCAAGACCTTTGGAAAAATTAAGCAAAAAATCAATAGTTTGTTTCTTAGGTTTCAAAGTTTTCACTTTTAAGGAGTCATTTTTTTTCATAAGCGAAGTATGTTTTCCTTAAAACGTGAAATTTTCCGAAATATTATTTATCTGGTTAATATTATGTTGTTTTCATCCATGATTTTTCTCAGGTTTATCAGCGCATACCGTACTCTTCCCAGAGTAGTATTAATGCTCATATCCGTGTGGTCTGCAATTTCCTTGAAGCTCAGACCATCAAAAAACCTCAGTTTGATTACCTCCTGCTGGTTTTGCGGTAAAAACTGTAACATCCTCAACAGGTCTTCCTGAATCTGGTTGGTGACAAGCTGATCTTCGATATTTTCCGAAGGCTCTCTGATCAAATCAAAAATAGAATACTCATCGGTTTCAAAAGTAGTTTCTGAAACTTTAATGTTTTTCGCTTTTGATCTGAAATGATCGATAATTAGGTTGTGGGAAATTCTTTTCGCCCAAAGAATAAATTTACCTTCTTCGTTATAGCGTCCTTCTTTCAGCATGACAATGATCTTCATGAATGTATCCTGAAAGATATCGTTGGCCAAATCTTCATCATTAATTTTGTAAAAAATGAATGTAAACAGTTCTCTCTGGTGTCGGTGAATGAGGATTGACAATGCCTCCTCGTCTCCTTTCTGGTAAAGGGAAATTAGTAAACTATCCGATTCTGATTTCATAACTCTTCTCAATATAAATATTTGCAGACAGACATTCCTCCAGATATTTTATCTGGCCTTTGCTGCATAAACAAAACAGTTGTAGAGTAGAGTCTCTTCTATAGGCGGTAGTACAATTATTATGATGTAAATATAATAATTTTTTAATAACTGTTAACCTATTATTAAATTTTCAAAAGAAAAATTTAATAAAAATCATTTAAACATGTCATGAATGAATACAGTAGGGATATTTAATGTAAAATTAATATTTAATCCTTTCATTTCTTTTCCGTTCAATCGGGCATCTCCGATAGGAAAAGCATAGCCTCCCGTAAGGTCCAACATTCCAAACAGAGTCACTCCAATTTTGGGAGCAATGTATTTATTGGTTCCTTCAGCACCTGCTAAAAAGTAATAAGAGTGATAAAAGTCTACATTTTTTGCAAAATTAAGGAGAATGTCAGCCTGTAGTTTGGGCATAATCGCAAACTTAGAGTCTGCAACTCCCATCATGGCAGATCCTCCTAACCTGTAAATCACATCATCATTTTTAAGGAAAAGCAATTTACCTCCTACTTCACCAAAGCTTTGATTCTGGTAGGTATATCCCACACTGATCATCTTATGCATGGTATATTGTGCTTTTACCAGGGTACTTAGTAAAAATAGGGACAGAACAGCAATTACAGTTCGAAAATTCATCATCTTTCTATATTATTAAGGTGTAAAATTAAAAAAAACTGCCTTACCCAAAGATAAAGCAGCTTATTTATTATTCTCTAAAGGGAAAATTAAATTCCGAAAGCGGTTTTAATTTCCTCTACTTTGTCTAGTTTTTCCCAAGTAAAGAACTCAAGACCTTTCAATGTAAGTTCTTTTTTATGTCCTTTATTGAATGTTTTATCAGCTATATAGTGCTCTTTACCCATATGTCCGTAAGAAGCTGTTTCCTGATAAATAGGATTTCTTAATTTTAAGTTCTGCTCGATAGCATAAGGTCTTAAATCGAAAATTGTAGAAACTTTTTTAGCGATATCACCATCGTGAAGATCTACTTTTGCTGTTCCGTAAGTGTTGATGTATAAACCACAAGGCTCAGCCACACCGATCGCATAAGAAACCTGCACCAAAACTTCATCAGCAACTCCTGCTGCCACTAAGTTTTTAGCAATATGTCTTGTAGCATAAGCAGCACTTCTGTCTACTTTAGAAGGATCTTTTCCAGAGAAAGCACCACCACCGTGAGCTCCTTTACCTCCATAGGTATCAACAATGATTTTTCTACCTGTAAGACCAGTATCTCCGTGAGGTCCTCCAATAACGAATTTACCTGTAGGGTTGATGTGATATTTGATCTGATCGTTGAATAAAGCCTTGATTTCCTCAGTCTGTTGTGCAACGACTCTAGGAACCAAAATATTTTTAATGTCTTCACGGATCTTGTTCAGCATTTCTTCTTCATTTCCGAAGTCATCATGCTGAGTAGAAACCACGATAGAATCAATTCTAACAGGTTTGTGATCATCAGAATACTCAATCGTTACCTGGCTCTTTGCATCCGGACGAAGATAAGTGATTTCCTTATTTTCTCTTCTGATTGCAGAAAGCTCTTTAAGGATTGTATGGGCAAGGTCCAATGCAAGAGGCATATAGTTTGCCGTTTCATTGGTAGCATACCCGAACATCATTCCCTGATCTCCGGCTCCCTGTGCATTTGCTTTAGCTTCGAAAGATTCGTCACTTACTGCTCTGTCAACTCCCTGGTTGATATCAGGTGACTGCTCATGGATTGCGGAAATAACTCCACATGAATCTCCATTGAACATATATTCTCCTTTTGTATACCCTATTCCATTGATTACTTCTCTGGCAATCGTCTGTACATCAAGGTAAGCATCAGATTTTACTTCTCCTGCCAGTACCACCTGTCCGGTAGTTACAAGAGTTTCACATGCTACTTTAGAATTTTTATCGTATGCTAAAAAATGATCGATAAGTGCATCGGAAATTTGATCGGCGATTTTATCCGGATGTCCTTCTGAAACTGATTCAGATGTAAATAAATAAGACATATAATTCTTTTGTTTTTAAAGATTTAAAAAAAATAATTTGTAGAAAAATATGAAATAAAATTGCCCAGAAAAAAGAATACTATACTGTTTTAGCATTTTTTTATAGAGGTTGCAATCAGGTCAAATTTTTCCTCGTAATAAACGTCAGCAAAGTTAAGTACTATTTTCGTAATACTCAAAAATTTTGTTTATTAATTATGATATTATTTAAATTAATGATTTCTATCACTTTAAAGCATTTTCACTACTGAGGCTTTATGCTTACAAATTCTTTAGGACTTGCATGATAATTCAGCTTAAGTTCCAAAGCAGTTTTGATAGAATGTGACAATTCATCAATAATTTTTTGCTTAAAGGTAGGCTTGTAGTAAATAATGCTGATTTCTCTGTATGGGAAAGGCTTTTTAAATCTGAAGACATTTTTCTTCTGCTCTTCAGAAAGCTGGCTCAAAGCAAGTTCCGGCAGTATACTGATTCCTCCTACTTTATCTACCATATGTACCAAAGTCTGGATATTGGAAGCTAAGAAGTCTAAATTTTTAGGTTTCAGTGTGTTTTCTTTCAGATGACAGATATTTTCAAACTGATTTCTAAGGCAGTTTCCTTCTTCAAGAAGCCATACCTTTTCTACATTCAGATCTTCAGGAATGATATAAGAATTCTTTTTATTAGCTTCAGTATTGGAACTGTAGATCATCAGTTCTTCATTGAATAAGAAATCCTGATAAAACTCATCCGCGGTATCATAAGGAGTAGAGATAATTCCCGCATCCAGCTCTCCGGCTTTCAAAGCTTTAATAATATTATCAGTAGTCATTTCTTTTACATTCATCTGGATCTTTGGATTATCCTCAAGGAATTTGAAGATTTCCGTAGGCAGAATAAAAGATGAAACAGTAGGAATGATTCCCAGGTTGATGGTTCCTCCCAGAATATTATTCAAAAGGTTTGCTTTGTTTTTCAGCTCATTGACAGATTCTATTATAACCTTAGCCTGATCAATAATCTGCAGCCCTACATCTGTAGTACGAATCGGGTGGGTAGTCCTGTCGAACACCTTCACATCCAGTTCATCCTCAAATTTCTGTATCATGGCACTTAACGTAGGTTGGGTAATAAAACACGCCTGAGCGGCTTTACCAAAATGTTTATACTTATCAACAGCGATAAGATACTCCAGTTGCTGAATGTTCATTTGATTAATATTATCTATTACAAAGATATAACGTTTTTGCTATTAGCAATTAAAAATTCAAGTAAATTTGACATTCATTACCTTTACACTCGGATTTAGAAAAACAAAAAACATTTATACAAATCATCAATGATATGGATTCTAAAAAATTAACGTTAAGTAACGGCACGCCTTATTTTGAGCATCAGGATTCACAGACGGTAGGACCAAGAGGCCCGGTATTGCTGCAAGATTTTATCCTTCAGGAAAATCTTGCCCATTTCGTTAGGGAAAGAATTCCTGAAAGGATTGTGCATGCCAAAGGAAGCGGAGCATACGGGACCTTTACCGTAACTCATGATATCAGCCAGTATACGAAAGCAAAACTGTTCTCACAAGTTGGAAATTCATGCAGAATGTTTGCCCGATTTTCTACTGTAGGAGGAGAAAAAGGAAGTGCAGATACCGCAAGAGACCCAAGAGGATTTGCCTTAAAATTTTATACAGAAGACGGAAACTGGGATCTTGTAGGAAATAATACGCCGGTATTCTTTATTAAGGATGCAAAAAAATTCCCGGACTTTATTCATACTCAGAAAAGACTTCCAAAAACCAATTTGAAAAGTGCCACCATGATGTGGGATTTCTGGAGTTTAAATCCTGAATCTCTTCATCAGGTCCTTATATTAATGTCAGACAGAGGTACCCCTTACGGATACCGACATATGCATGGCTTCGGATCTCATACGTTCTCTATGATCAATGATAAAAATGAAAGAGTATGGGTGAAATTCCACTTCAAGACAAAACAGGGGGTGAAAAATTTCACAGATGAAGAGGCGGGAAAAATGGCGGGTGAAAATCCGGACTTTGCACAGGAAGATCTTTGCAACGCCATTGAAAATGGAGATTTCCCAAAATGGACCTTATACATCCAGGTAATGACTGAGGAACAGGCAAAAGATTTCAGATGGAATCCTTTTGATGTGACAAAAGTATGGTTCCATGATGATTTCCCTTTGATTGAAGTAGGAGAAATGGAGCTTAATGAAGTTCCTGTTAATTATTTTGCCCATGTGGAGCAATCTACTTTCTCACCAAGCAGTCTGATTAACGGAATCAGCTTCTCACCGGACAAAATGCTGCAGGGAAGATTATTCTCTTATCCTGATGCACACCGATATAGAGTTGGAGTGAACTCGCATCAGCTGGAGGTAAACAGATGTCCTTTTGCAGTCAACAACTATCAGAGAGATGGCTATATGGCAGACTCAAGCCATTATCAGGATAAACCTAATTACCATCCTAACAGCTTTGATGACATCCAACCGGATTCCGATTATAAAAATTACGAATATGAGCTGGACAGTGCTCATGTTGCAAGCTATAACAGAAATGATAACGACAGTGATCATTATACTCAGCCCGGACTTCTTTATTCAAAAGCAATGAATGCAGAAGACAGAGATCATCTGATCAAAAACATCATAGGCAGTATGAAGGGAATCAGCGGACCTAAAAAAGATGAGATCATTAACCGACAATTATGTCACTTTTTCCGTGCCAATATTGAGCTTGGCATGAAAGTAGCTTCTCAACTAAATGTTAATATTGATGCAAATATGATGAATCATTCCAAATAATCATATTGAACAATAAATTAAAAAAAAGGAAAAAAAAAATAAGATTTTTTCCTTTTTTTTGTAAAAAATTCATAATTTGCAAAGGATGATATTTTAAAGTGGAAAAATGAGTTACGAAAATATATTATTAAAAAAAGAAGATAAATTATCTATTATTACCATAAATAGACCTGAAAGTTTAAATGCTTTGAATGCAAAAACAATTCAGGAAATCAGTGCCGCAATGGATGAGCTCAATGCTGATACTTCCTGCAGGGTAATTATTCTTACCGGAAGTGGAGAAAAATCTTTCGTTGCCGGAGCTGATATCAAGGAATTCAGTGATTTCGGACAGGAAAAAGCTGAAGAATTAGCGAGAAACGGACAAAATACATTGTTCAATAAAATTGAAAATATGTCCAAACCTGTCATTGCAGCCGTAAACGGATTTGCATTAGGGGGAGGTTTAGAGCTTGCCATGGCATGCCACATCAGATATGCATCGGAAAACGCCAGACTGGGGCTTCCTGAAGTAACTCTTGGATTAATTCCGGGATATGGAGGAACACAGAGGCTTCCAAAGCTTGTCGGAAAAGGTATTGCCAACGAAATGATCTTCTCTGCCAAAATGATTCCTGCCCAAAAAGCAAAGGAAATCGGACTGGTAAACGAAGTATACCCTATCGAAGAATTATTAACTAAAACGAAAGAATTAGCGAACACCATTGCCCACAATTCACCTATGGCAATATCTAAGGCTATAAATGCCGTAAATTTATCTGATACGGATAAAGGTTTTGAAACTGAAATCAAATATTTCGGAGAACTTTTTGAAATGGAAGATAAGAAAGAAGGAGTTACTGCGTTTCTAGAGAAGAGAAAGCCTAACTTTTAATCTTTCAAAAGATTTTAATCCAAATTATTTCGAAAAAAAACAATGCTGCGGTATGAATAAGTTTGATAAAGCTTATCTAAAAATGGCTCAGGAATGGGCAAAACTCTCCTACTGTAAGAGAAAACAGGTGGGAGCTCTTATCGTAAAAGATAGGATGATTATTTCAGATGGTTACAACGGGACTCCTTCGGGATTCGAAAACTGCTGTGAAGATGGAGAAGGGAGAACACACTGGTACGTATTGCATGCTGAAGCGAACGCTATATTAAAGCTGGCCGCTTCTACTCAATCTGCAAAAGGGGCAACGTTATATCTGACGCTGTCTCCCTGCAAAGAATGTAGTAAACTGATTCTGCAGGCAGGAATTGCGAGACTGGTGTATATAAATGAGTATTCGGATGACGATGGAATATCGTTCCTGAGAAACCATAATATTGAAATAGAACAAATATCTGACTGTGAACTAAAAAAATAAGCACAAATGACTTGGGATGAAAAGATCAAAGATTTTGAAATATTTCTTCGTTTTGAAAGAAATTTTTCAGAAAACACACTCGACGCCTATGTTCGGGACATTAAGAAATTAAAAGATTACGCAGAAGAAGATCTGGCAAACGTCGGTCCAGATTCTATCGGTTACGAGAACCTGCAGGAATACATTTTCAATCTTTCCAAACAGAAATTCAGTGAGAGATCACAAGCAAGATGGATATCTTCCATCAAAGCATTTTTCAAATTTCTGCTGGAGGATGAGTATCGAGAAGACAACCCTGCAACGCTACTTGAAGGTCCTAAATTGGGACTATATCTACCTGATACTTTAAGCCTTACTGATATCAACAAAATCATTGCTGCTATTGAGATGAATACCGATCTCGGAAAAAGAAACCACTCCATTATAGAGGTTCTATATGGCTGCGGGCTTCGCGTTTCTGAACTGATTGATCTGAAGATCTCCAATATCAACTTTAAAGAGCAATACATCAAGGTACACGGAAAAGGAAACAAAACCCGTTTTGTTCCTTTGGCCGATTATACCGCTGATCTGCTTGAAAATTATATCAAGGAGGTACGTTCAAAAGGTAAGATCAACAAGAAATATGAAGACACTCTGTTTTTGAACAGCCGTGGAACATCGATGTCCAGAGTAATCGTATTTCTTATTATCAAAGAACTTACAGATAAAGCTGGGGTTAACAAAAAAATATCACCACACACCTTCAGACATTCTTTTGCCACCCATTTATTACAGAATGGGGCAGATTTACGTTATATTCAGGAAATGCTGGGACACTCCAGTATTACTACAACGGAGATCTATACGCATCTGAAAACAGAAGAATTAAGGGATGTTATTTTAAGTTATCACCCGAGAAATATTAATATTGCTCAATGAAACTATTGAAATATTGTCCAAGCTGTGGCAAAGAGACTCTACACTGGGACGGCGAAAAAAAATGGAGCTGTCCGGAATGTGGTTTTACCCTGTATAACAACGTGGCAGGCGCTGTAGCGGTTGTCATCAGATGTGGTGACGAAATTTATCTTACCAGAAGAAACAGAGACCCTAAGAAGGGAAAACTTGATCTTGCCGGAGGATTTGTTGACCCCAAAGAAAGTGCAGAAGAAACCTGTAAAAGAGAGCTTTTTGAAGAACTTCAGCTTGATATTGATATTTCAAACCTGAAATACCTTACCAGCCTTCCGAATATTTATGAATACAAAGAAATTGACTACAATACAATCGATCTCTTTTATGAGTATACTGTTTCGGAAAAGTTTGAGGTAAATCTTGAACTCTCTGAGATCTCAGAAGCAGTTTGGATCCCTTTACAGGATCTGAATCTTGAAGATATTGCTTTTGATTCTCAGAAGAGATTTTTTGAGAAGTATTTAAAGAAATAATTTTTGTAATATATATTCTCTCGCAGATTTTGCAAATTGAGCAGATTGTAACAATACATCATCTGCCTGATCTGTAAAATCTGCGAGAGTTTTTTATGATGTAAATTAATAGGTTTTATTCTTCAGCATTTCTTCAAAATACTGAATCAGCAATGCTCTTTCCGCCTCTGAAAGGTTGGCTTCTTTATGATAGACAATATATCCCGGCATTGGCATTGTCTTGTTTTGGATAGTCTGAACAACCTTAGTAAGCATACTTTCCTTTAAATCCTTATTATACGTTTCCCAGGTAGAAAAATTAATATGTTCGCGGCCTTCATTCACATGGCTTTTTACCGACCATGACACAGGAGCAATAAAAGCATATTTCGGATAGACTGTTTCATTGGAATGACAGTCGTAGCATGCGTTTTTAAGCAGTGTTGCTATCTTTTCAGGGGTTTTCTTTGCGACGACAAAGTTCTTGGCAGAATCAACAGGCTGATTAGTCCTGTCAATAGGAACAAACTGAATAAGGGCAAAGCCCACCAATATCCAAAATATGATTTTCTTAGCCATCTTTTTCTGCTTACTTTGCCGGAGTTAAAACGGCATTACCGGATTTAAATTCTTTTTTCAGCGGTTGTTTCGTTGCTGTATTTGTAGCAGGCAGCGGGGTTTCAGATACTGAAGTAGAGGTTGAAGCTGGTACCTCCGGAGCTGCTGTTGCTGATTTAGGACTATCAAGAGTTCTGGTATCCTTCAAATCCCAATTTTCTCTTGTTTCCCACAATCCTCTGACGATTAATTTTTTATAGAAAATATATGCATCTTCAGCGAAAATATCATTCGCAAAATCGGCTTCGTCCCAATATTTGTTTTCATTGTTATCAACCAGTATTCTTACAATGTATTCTCCTGGCTTCAGAATATCAAACTTTACATTATCTCCTTTTATGTATTTCTGATACGCTATTTTATCGGAAGAATCTACCAGCTGGATCCAGTAACTGGTAACCGGAGCATTCTGAATAGAGAATTCAACACTTCCAAACTGATCTGCTTTAGCAATATCAAAATCGAAACGTTTTGATTGGGTATTTTTTGCGTAGAATGAAGATACGGTTTCCTTAGGAACAGTAAGTTCATAGCTTTTCCCCATCACAAAATCCGATTGAACATGGATCTGGTAAGGGTTAGTTTCTGAAATTTTAGCGGTGAATGGTAACGTTGTTAAGCTGTCTCCTTTAATCTTTAATGTCCATTTTGAAGGATCAATTTTATCTACGATATAGTTTGATGCAATTTTTAAGTCTGCTTTTGGAGCCAGTGAAGTTCCGTCGTTATCACTAAAGACATCCATCGCATTCTTCTTATTGTATTTGTAAAATAAAGAAACGCTGTAGGCACTGTCTTTTTTTATCCCTTTATTATGAGTAAATGTGAGTTTTTCGTTGGCTGTCTGCCCCACATCATCTTTTACTGCATCAAACCATATTCTCACAGAGTCGGATTTTGGATTGTGCATTATTTTGATATCTTTTAATTTTTCATTCAACGACTGAACTTTTACTTCATCCGGATGACCTTCAAATGTCATTAAAATACCTCCTGCAATCTCTTTCATCTCTGAATACTTCACAGGTTTTTTGGAAGGGTATACCTTTAAGTTCAACCCAGAAATAGACTTTTCAATATCTACAGGATCTTTTTGAAATCCAACTTTTTCTTTTCCCGGATCGTACATAGAATTCCCGTTCTCGTCATCAAAAGCTATAATTTTATACTTTCCAGGGGTCAGATAGTTTAATTCATAATATCCATCTTCATCTACCTTGGTGATATAGTAAGGCTTTTTCTTGTAATCCATTGTATCTTTTACCTGATACAGCCCAACTACCAGCTTATTTTCAGTTGTTGTTGTCGTCTTCTTTTTGATATCGAACGCATCTCTTACCTCACCGCTGATATAAAGATCATCCAGTTTATCTCCTGTAGAAAAAGCAAAATTGAAATACCTCAATATATTTGACTCGTTATTATCTACAATTGAATTTCCGAAATTGAAATTATAAGTCGTATTGGCCTGAAGTGTATCTGTCCATTGGATCAGTACAAATTTATTGGCAATATTGGAAGGAAGAATCCTTGTTATATTTTTGATAGGCGGCGAAATAATCAGGTTTTTATTGATATCCTTCAATGTCACATACTCATCAAAATCCAGACGGAGTTCGTGAATATCTTTTTTAACATTAATTCTTGTAGTATCAATGTTTGCGCTTAAAAATTTGGGTGCCAGAGTATCTTTAGGCCCTCCGACAGGAGATCCTACTCTTGCACATGAGTGTACAAGAAAACAGATAACGAATAATAAAAGAAACCTTTTCATGAAAATGTTTAAGCAAAAGTAAACATTATTCTCCAAAAACTTCCTGTCCGGAATTTAAAGTATCTTTATTGTCGTTCATAACTGTATGAAGCTTCTCCTTTTGTAAAGGGAAATCCTCGAATAATCCTGACAATGCAAGGGCTGTATATACTTTGTTTGAATATTTGTTTCCAATCGCAACAATGGTTACTTTAGATTTTAAAAGGTGGGCAAATACCGAATTGGTCCCATGCCACCATCCATTGTGATAAGTCAGTTTTTCTCCGTTATCAAATATTTTCATTCTGAATCCGAGTCCATAATTATTCATTCCCATCTTTTCATTGCTATATGGGGTAAATACCATCTGCATCAATTCAGGTTTCAGGAAGTTTTTTGAAAACATTGCTTTTGAGAAATTGTATAAGTCTCTTGGTGTAGTGTACACATTTTTATCACCATAAATAAGATCAAGCCTGTCCAGAGGATAAAGCTTGTTTGCCCCATAGTAGAAAGACTGTGAAGCGGTAGGAATATCTTTTTCCTGGAAGATGTAAGTATGAGTCATTTTCAACGGAGTGAAAACCATTTCTTTCATGGCTTGCGGAAAAGGAGTGTTGGTCACTTTTTCAATCAATAAAGCCAATAAAGCAAAGTTGGTATTGCAATACATAAATCCAGTATCCGTATCTCTCGCCAGATCAGGTTTATATTTGATAATCATATTCAATACATCCTGATTGGTAATAAACGGCTTGGATATTTCTGCCGGAGCAGGCTGTATTTTAGTAATAAAATATTCGTATTTCGGAAGACCGCTTCTTTGATCCAGTAAAGTCTGAACGGTAACATTCGGATAAGGGAACCCTGGAAAAAACTGGGTAAGGTGATCGGTAAGTTTTATTTTTCCAGCCTCTACCAATTTCATCATCGCCATTGCTGTCAAAGTTTTTGAAACTGACGCTACGTGCAGAGGTGTATTTTTATCAATCGGCATCTGGTTTCCTTCTCTTCCGAAACCTCTGTAATTTTCATAGAGAATTTCATCTCCTTTGGCCACAAGAATTCCACCGCTAAGGTCGCTTCCTTCCCAAATTTTCTTATAATACTGATCTATATAGCTTACTGTTGTCTGCCTATTCAAAAGCTGGCCATCACCTTTCGTGAAAACACTTCCGAGGTCCACATCTCCATAGTTAGGAAGATTGGTCGTGTTTTCAGCTGAAACATCTTTAGCTTCAGTCTTTTTTTTACAGGAAAATATTGATAAAAGAACAGTTAGGATAAGTATAAAATTACGCGTCGTCATGAGATTCAAAATGAGCGGCAATTTAATAAAACTCGAAAATAAATAATAAATAAGAGAGGGACATTATGAATTATTTAACATAAATAAGAGGAAAAGTAAAATTTTGAAAAGGTGAAACAGCTAAAAGGTGAAATAAAAAAGAGGGCAAAGGAAGCAAATAAGTGAACTTACCAATTTGCCTCCTCAGCTTTCTTAGCTTGTTAGTCTAGCAATACGAAGCTACAATTTTATCTACAATAAACTGAGCCAGCTTTTCTTTACTCTGATGTGTCCAGCCGGCGATATGCGGCGTTAGAATTGCTTTTTCAGATTCAAGAAGGTATTTTAAGTCTTCATTTTCTACTTCAATATTCTCGAAAGAAGACTTTTCGTATTCCAATACATCCAGACAGGTACCTTTTACTTTTCCTGATTTCAACGCTTCTACTAAACTTTTAGTTTTCACATTCTTTCCTCTTGCTGTATTCACAAAATAAAAGTCGTTTTTCATTTCTGCGATGAATGTTTCATCAATAAGATAATGAGTTTCCGAAGTCAAAGGAATATGCAAGCTTACAACCTCTGCAGACTGCTTCAGCTCTTCCAGAGAAACCTGTGTACCATATTCATCTGAAAGACCCGGAAGAATATCGTGGAAGATCACTTTGCATCCGAATCCGGAAAGTCTTTTGGCAGTAGCTTTTCCCATATTTCCATATCCGATCAATCCTACTGTTTTTCCCAGTAACTCGTCTCCTCTGTTTTCTTCACGTAGCCAGATGCCGTTTTTCACTTCCTGAGAGGCAATAAAAAGCCTGTTCATGATGACAAGCAGCATTCCTACCACATGTTCTGCCACAGAATCTCTGTTTCCTTCCGGAGAATTGATCAATTGGATGCCCAGCTTTTCAGCAACAGGAATATCAATATTTTCCATACCGGCGCCTACTCTTGCAATAAACTTCAGGTTCTTCCCTTTTTCCAGAAAGTTTTTGTCTAATGGAATACGGCTTCTGATGATAATCCCATCGTAATTCTCAATTTTATCACAAACCTCATCATAGGACGACGTAAAATCCTCTTCCAAAATAAAATTTTGAGCCAAAAGCTGCTCGGTAATAAGAGGATGATTTTTATCTAAAAGAAGTATTTTCATAGTTTAAACACAAATGACACTAATTTATTTCACAAATAACACAAATTATAAAGGACCGTTAATCACTCTCCTAACTCCATTTTTAAATTGAATTGTATTGAAGTTGATCAACATTCCAAGTTTACAATGGCTTAAGCGGAGATAGGTAAGTATTTGCGTCAGGTGAATATCATGTAATGACTCCACAGATTTTATTTCCAGCACAAATTTTTTCTCAATCAGAAAGTCAAGCCTATAACCAACATCCAACTTTACCTCATCATAGATTAATGGCATTGGCTTTTGCCTTTCTACAAGAAGATTATGTTTATTTAATTCATAAAACAGGCATTCTTCATAAGCACTTTCCAAAAGTCCCGGTCCTAAAACTTTATAAATCAAATATCCTGATTCATAAACAATTTTTGATATATCATTTTATGAAATATCCATTTGATTATTTTTTCATTTTATGTGGCAGAAACCATTTGTGAAAATTCGTGCCAAACATTTGTGTTTTTTGTGTTTACAAGATTCTTATTTCTTGTCTTTCTTAGACTCCTGTGGCTCCTGGAATAATTTCTTAAGCTCTACAGATTCCAGAGGTTTCATTCTTCCGGAAAGAATCAATGAAAGTTCTTTTCTACGGAATGCCGCAGCAAATCTTTCTTTTTCCTCTTCTGTTTCAGGAATCATTTCTGGAATAGGAATTGGACGGTTGAATTCATCTACAGCCACGAAAGTATAAATACCGGCATTGGTATGAATTTTCTTCTGATTGATTGGGTCATCCAGCCATACATCTACATACACTT
This sequence comes from Chryseobacterium sp. KBW03, assembly GCF_003852415.1. Lineage (NCBI taxonomy): Bacteria > Pseudomonadati > Bacteroidota > Flavobacteriia > Flavobacteriales > Weeksellaceae > Chryseobacterium > Chryseobacterium sp. KBW03. The sequence goes on from NZ_QAJO01000011.1 coordinate 85,324, forward strand.
CCATAGAAGTAGAGAATGCCCTGGAAACTTTGGATTCCAATACCACTACCCCTCCTTCCGGAATCGGATGGTTGAAAGATACGTGGTTTACAGATGCCGTTACTACTCTTCTTTCGCAGTGTCTTGCTGCAGAAATAGACGCACAACGGTCCATTTTTGCTAAAAGCTCACCACCGAAAAGATTTCTTAAAGAATTGGTTTCGTTCGGAAGAACGATATTGGTCATAATGGTCAGAGATTCTGACGCTTTTTTTATTTTTGCCATTTAGTCTTAGTGTTGTTTGGAACAGCCGGAGCAGATTGTGCTGCTTTTGCGGCAGGTTTTACAAGTGAATCTTTTTTCAAAGAATCTGAAACAGGTGCTTCAGGGGTATGAGCCATTATCTTAATGGTATCTTTTACAATTCTGTGGGTAGAAGTCTGCACAGAAACCTTATCGAAAGATTTCTTCCCAAAAAGAAGTTCCTGCTGGGTAAATGCCAGATATAGAATCCCCAGAACCGGAATTATCAGAAGGAAAATCCATAGAATCGTTTTCTTGAATTTAAAATCTTTTTCGCGGTTGACAGACGTATTTACCTTTTCCCCGTTATTGATATCTGAAAATCTAATTTCTTCCAATCCATAGAAGTCCGGGTGTCCGGCTTCTATCCTTTTTCCTTTGAAATGGGTATGTCCTTCTTCAATGAAGACCGTTCCAAGGTTTTGAATTTCAAGAACCTGCTCGGCCTGAAGTTTTTTCTTCCAAAAATCTGTCTGAATTTTCAGGTCACTTCTGGAAGCTTCCAGGGACATCTGTTTTTGTTCTGCAATAAAAGCCGTAAGATCTTCAGTCTGTACTTCATAGTCTATTGTCAATTCAATCTGACTGGCTGGAGGCAGGATACTCCCGTTTTCGGAATTGATAATTGCCTTAGAATTTTTCAGTGAAAACACCCCAAAGCCTGGAACCGTGGCAGTTCCAAATTGTTTTAAATATTCTAAAATGTATGCTGAAATATTCATTTGGTAGCAAATTTATAACTTTTTCATGACTTTTTAAGATATTTAACGGATATAAAAAAAGACTGCCGAAACAGTCTTTTGAGTATTCTATATTAAAATGGGAATACTGTTATTTAAACTTCTTTTTTTAGGCTTCGCAATTAGTATGAAAAGAATAAAAAGACAAGTTTGCAAATGCACTTCTTGATATCCTTTCTGCTTTCTTGCTAATCTATCTTTCTCAGTCTATTGAATTTTCCAGCTTATTCCGAACATAAAGTTAGTTCCTGCCTGTGAAAAGTATAAAGGATTCCCTTCATCATTAATAGAACCATTATTCACATATTTTTTATTGAACAGGTTATTCACCAACAATTTTAATGCAATATCATTGTTGCCAATTTTAAACTGGTACTGCGCATTAAAGTCGGTAAGGAAATAATCTTTAAGCTCTAAGTTTTTATCTTCCGTATTATCTATGTATTGTTTTCCAACATATTGGTTCATTAAAGCAAACTGGAAATTTCGGGTTGGATTAAATTTCACTCCCAAATTAGCAATCATATTCGGAGAAAATGAAATCTGAGTATTTCCCAAACTTACTGGTGCAGTCCCAACTTCGATATTAAAATCCTGATTTCTGTTCTGGCTTAACGTTAAATTTCCTGAAACCTCCCATTGTTTGGATAGCTTTGCCAATGCTCCTATTTCGACTCCTCTTCTGTAGCTCTTTCCTGAATTGGTTCTGATAAATGCCCCCACATTATTAAGTTGGCCATTCAAAACCAATTGATTAACATAGTACATATAATAGACATTCGCCGTTAAGGATAAAAATCCAAACTGTTTTTCCAGACCGGCTTCAAAATCATGAAGCTTTTCGGGCTTAACATCATTGTTGGCCATGATATCATCTCTGTTCGGTTCTCTATGGGCATGAGCATAGGATAAGAATATCTTTCCGCCATTGATTTTATAATTCACCCCAGCTTTTGGATTAAAGAACAGCCAGTTTTTATCCAAATCGGCTCCTTCTCCATCTCCTGCCATTAAAATCTTAGTATTATAATTGATGCTTCTAAGCTGTACATCACCGAAGAATTCAAAATTTTCCATTCTGAACAACGCTTTAGCAAAACCAGAAACTTCATTCTTCACAGAGCGATTTCTGTAATATTCACTTTCGTCAATCTGCGGATAAAACACTCCGGTAACATTTCCGTAATGTCTTCCATAGTACTGATTAGCAACTGCTCCAAAGTTTAAATCAAGGTTTTCAAACTTACCGTAAAGCGTTGAAACAACACCGTAAAAATCATTATTCAGCCATTTTTTTCTGATAAAATCTGATTTTTTAATAGTTTGCCCACCCTCTATAATGTCAGGCAGATTATATTTTGAGAAAGAACTTCTCTGTTTGTAGTTTTCGTAATATCCTTTTCCTTTGGTGTAATGGAAAGTAGTTTCTAGGTTCCAACGGTCATCAAATTTTTGTTCCCAAAGCAACTGATAGTGATTCTGTCTGTAGTTATCTGTTTCGTTATCATAGAAACCTGTAACGTTCCCATTGATATCCTTGATTGCCCCAGAATTGTTAAATCTTGGATTTGTTTCCCATACTTCTCTACTGATCCCGTTCCAGGCCTGATAGGTTTTTTCTTTTCCTCCAAAGGCCATCAAACGTAATTTCGCTTTCCCTTCTTCAAACAAAGCTGTAAAATTATAAGAATGCAAATCTGATGAAGCTCTGTCTATATATCCATCAGAGTGAATACGGGTATACCTTCCCATTACAGAAAGACGATTCTTCCAGAATTTCCCGGAACCCGCCTCTGCTGAATATTTATAGGTATTAAAAGAACCATAGCTGTCATCAGTTTTAAAATAAAACTTTTCTTCCGGCTCTCTTGAAATCACGTTGATACTTGCTCCAAAGGCAGAAACCCCATTATTGGAAGTCCCTACTCCTCTTTGAATAACAATCTGTGATGCAGAACTTGTTAAGTCCGGAACATTGACGAAAAACGTTCCCTGGCTTTCAGAATCATTGTAAGGAACACCGTTCATCATTACATTAATTGCCGATCCTGACACTCCACGAATTCTAAAACCAGTATATCCTACTCCATTTCCCGCATCTGAAGTGGAAATGATGGAGGTTTGATTTTTTAAAAGAATAGGAAGATCCTGCCCCAAGTTTCTTCCGTCTAAATCTTTCTGAACATTGATAATTTCCTTAGCAACAGGAAGTCTTTTGGTAAAGCTGACCGCTTCAATTTCCCTGATTTTCAGGGAGTCCTTTTGTTGAGCCTGTATAAAGGCTACAGAGCCTACAGTAAGCCCTAAAAAAAATAATCCTTTCATTCTATAAATCTTTAACATTTAATGAATAAAAGGGGATCGATAAGATATTATACAGATTAGACCTTTAGTAAAGTCTACGTCCCTAAACAGCATTACCTGTTCCAGGTTCATTGGGTATAATCTCAGCCTGTTAAAGCACCCCTTTATTTCAGCCGCAAAATTACAAAAAATATATGAGATATGGGCGAATGGGTATCAACGATAAGATTCGGGCTGTCAGGTTCGTGATATTGGGTTTCTGAGACAGAAAAACATTCTGGAAAATAGGAGTTATTAATTTCTTAGTAGGTTTTGTTATTTGCATCAATGTAGTAGTAATTTGACCCATCTTTTGTCACTTCAAACATCTTACCCAGCTTCCAGCTGAAATTTCTTTTAATATTGGCATATTCAAAAGGAATGATGACTTTATTATGAACATCAATCACTCCAAATTTATCATTATTGGAAACGATAATCATGGGATTGGATACATCATCCCCTTCCAGGATGAACAAGTACTGATATTGAGGATAGATCTGAAACTGTCTGTAATCGGCAGCATTCACAAACTTTGACTTTTCAATGATCCCATAAAAGCCATTCAGAATATAGGCCTGAAATAACTGCTGTTTATATTCTTCAAATTTACATTTTCCAAAATCTGCTTCTTTGAACTGGTAAACTCTCTTTCCTGATTGATCTACACGGTAAGAGATCATCTCTTTTTCTACTGTCGCATAGTCTTTTGTCCCAAATTTTCTGATTTTTTCATTTGGAGAGTTCAAAAGATTGCAGTCTTCATAAAAAAATACGGCAATATGATATTCCGGCTGAATGATGAATTTCCCGTTTTGATTGACATATCCAAAATTATTTCCTTTCTTTTTAGGAATCAAAACAGGGATATCTTTATTGATAATTACCAAATCAGGATTGGGTTTATTTGTCGCAATCCCTTTTTTCATCATGGTTTTAGCCCCCTTCCCCACAGGTTTTCTCTTCACAGATTTGACCTGTGAGAAAACGAAAACCGAAACAAAAAAGCACAAAACATTCAGGATATTTTTCATATTCACCATATCGTTTACAAAAATACGCCCAAAAATAGATATTATAAAATTCATATTTATAAAGAATCTAAATAATTTCATTCTTATAAAATAGTAAAATTTCGTAATTTTGGGGAACATTTTGAATTGTTTAATAATTTTAAAACTTTTAAAAAAGCGTAGATTATTTTGACTTTAGCCCCGGTTCATGTTGCCCATTAAGATACAAGAAATCAAAATGTTATTATTGTATTTTTTATACAAGCCGGTAAAGAAGTCACCTTATAAACAAATATTTTAATCTACCTTTAATATTGAAAGACTTCTATTATGAATATTTATAAGGATTACATCAAAGAAATTGAAGAAAGAAAAACCCAAGGCCTTCATCCAAAGCCAATCGATGGTGCTGAATTGCTAAGCGAAATCATTTCGCAAATTAAAGATTCAGGTAACGAATATCGAGCAGATTCTCTTAACTTTTTTATTTACAATACACTGCCTGGAACAACAAGTGCTGCGGGGGTAAAAGCTAAATTTTTAAAGGAAATCATCCTTGGTGAATCCGTAGTAGAAGAAATCTCTCCGGCTTATGCATTTGAGTTATTATCTCACATGAAAGGAGGTCCTTCCATTGAAGTATTGCTTGATCTGGCTTTAGGTGACAATCCTGCTACTGCAAAAGAAGCAGCAAATGTCCTTAAGACACAGGTTTTCCTTTATGAGGCAGACACTACCCGTTTGAAAGAAGCATTCGAAAGCGGTAATGAAATCGCAAAAGAAATTCTTGAAAGCTATGCACAGGCTGAATTTTTCACAAAACTGCCAGAAGCTGCAGAAGAAATAAAAGTAGTTACTTTTATCGCTGGTGAAGGAGATATTTCAACCGATTTACTTTCTCCGGGTAACCAGGCTCACTCCCGTTCTGACCGTGAACTTCACGGTAAGTGTATGATTACTCCTCAGGCTCAGGAAGAAATTAAAGCTTTACAGGCACAGCACCCTGATGCAAGCGTAATGCTTATCGCAGAAAAAGGAACAATGGGAGTAGGTTCTTCGAGAATGTCAGGAGTAAATAATGTTGCTCTTTGGACAGGTAAGCAGGCAAGCCCATATGTACCTTTTGTAAACATTGCTCCAATTGTAGCAGGAACAAATGGTATTTCCCCAATTTTCCTTACAACAGTTGACGTTACCGGAGGTATTGGTATCGATCTTAAAAACTGGGTGAAGAAAGTAGACGAAAACGGAAACGCTATTCGTAACGAAAATGGTGATGTAGTTCTTGAAGAAGCTTATTCAGTGGCTACAGGAACTGTTTTAACAATTAATACAAAAGAAAAGAAATTATATAACGGAGATAAAGAGCTTATCGACCTTACGAAGTCTTTCACGCCACAAAAGATGGAATTCATCAAAGCGGGTGGATCTTACGCTATCGTATTCGGTAAGAAGCTACAGACATTTGCAGCTCAGCTTTTAGGAATTGAAGCTCCTGCTGTATTTGCTCCATCAAAAGAAATTTCTCACGAAGGACAAGGGCTTACTGCTGTAGAAAAAATCTTCAACAGAAATGCGGTGGGAACCACTCCAGGAAAAGTATTACACGCAGGTTCAGACGTTCGTGTACAGGTAAATATTGTTGGATCTCAGGATACAACAGGTTTGATGACTTCTCAGGAGCTTGAATCAATGGCAGCGACAGTGATCTCTCCAATTGTTGACGGTGCTTATCAGTCAGGATGCCACACTGCTTCAGTATGGGATAAAAAAGCTCAGGCTAACATTCCTAAACTGATGAAGTTCATGAATGAATTTGGTTTGATTACAGCTCGTGACCCTAAAGGTGAATACCACGCGATGACGGACGTAATCCACAAAGTTCTTAACGACATTACGGTAGATGAGTGGGCGATTATTATTGGTGGTGACTCTCACACAAGAATGTCAAAAGGAGTAGCTTTCGGAGCTGACTCAGGAACCGTTGCTCTTGCATTAGCTACAGGTGAAGCTTCTATGCCTATTCCTGAATCTGTGAAAGTAACCTTCAAAGGAAACATGAAAGAACACATGGATTTCCGTGATGTAGTTCATGCAACCCAAGCTCAGATGCTGAAGCAATTTGGAGGTGAAAACGTATTCCAGGGTAGAATCATTGAGGTTCATATCGGAACTTTACCTGCTGACCAGGCATTTACATTTACAGACTGGACTGCTGAGATGAAAGCAAAAGCTTCTATCAACATTTCTGAAGACAATACTTTGATCGAATCATTGGAAATTGCAAAAAGCAGAATCCAGATTATGATTGATAAAGGTATGGATAACCACAATCAGGTTCTTCAAGGACTAATTGATAAAGCAGATAAGAGAATTGCTGAAATAAGATCTGGTGAAAAACCAGCGTTAACTCCGGATGCAAATGCTAAATATTATGCTGAAGTAGTTGTAGATCTTGACATCATCGTAGAACCTATGATTGCTGACCCGGATGTAAACAACGAAGATGTTTCCAAGAGATATACTCACGATACCATCAGAGATCTTTCTTACTATGGAGGTGAGAAAAAAGTAGACCTTGGTTTCGTAGGATCTTGTATGGTTCACAAAGGAGATCTTAAGATTGTTTCTCAAATGCTTAAGAACCTTGAAAAACAACAAGGAAAAGTAGAATTCAATGCACCTCTTGTAGTGGCAGCACCTACTTATAACATCATTGACGAGCTAAAGGCAGAAGGAGACTGGGAAGTATTAGAGAAATATTCAGCTTTTGAATTTGATGACAATACTCCAAAAGGAGAGGCTCGTGTTGAATACAAAAACGTAATGTACTTAGAGCGTCCTGGATGTAACCTTTGTATGGGTAACCAGGAAAAAGCAGCTAAAGGAGATACTGTATTGGCAACTTCTACACGTCTTTTCCAAGGAAGAGTGGTTGAAGATTCTGAACGTAAAAAAGGAGAATCACTCCTTGCTTCAACTCCGGTAGTGGTTCTTTCTGCTATCATTGGAAGAATCCCTAGTATCGATGAATATAAAGCGGCTGTTGAAGGCATTGACCTTACAACCTTTGTACCTTCTATTAAAGAATTGACAAGTACAAGCGCTCACTAACAGAATTAATTTATAAGTCGCAAGACTATTGAATGTTATATAAATGAAAGATTTTAGTCCTTTAGGATTTAAAATCTTTCATTTTTTAGTTTAGAATGTTTCTATTTTAAGAGAAATACATTTTTTTTTCGACAAAACCGAGAAAATAGAATCTATTTTTTCTTAAATTGAAAGTTATAAAATCTCTCAATTTTATAGTCAAAACCATCCCTATTTATGGATTATAGGAACGTTTTTTGATGTATAAAAAAATGATTTTTCTTTCTCAGCATAAGAGAAAGAAGCATTAACGGAAAAAGAACAAAACTAAAATACGATATGACTTTTGATATTGATATGATCAAAAAGGTGTACGAGCGTTACCCGGAAAGAATTGCTGCGGCAAGACAAATCGTGGGAAAACCTCTTACCCTTTCAGAAAAAATCCTTTACACCCACCTTTGGGAAGGAAATGCTACACAAGAATATGAAAGAGGAAACTCTTATGTAGACTTCGCACCAGACAGAGTAGCAATGCAGGATGCAACTGCGCAGATGGCACTTTTACAGTTCATGCAGGCAGGAAAAACTAAAGTTGCTGTTCCTTCAACGGCACACGCGGATCACCTGATCCAGGCGAAAGTAGGTGCTGATAAAGATTTACAGGAAGGTATTAACAAAAACTCTGAGGTATTCAACTTCCTGAGCTCTGTATGTGATAAATACGGAATCGGATTCTGGAAACCAGGGGCAGGTATTATTCACCAGGTTGTCTTGGAGAATTATGCTTTCCCGGGAGGGATGATGATTGGTACCGACTCTCACACCGTAAATGCAGGAGGACTGGGAATGGTTGCTATTGGTGTAGGAGGTGCCGATGCAGTAGATGTAATGGCAGGAATGGCCTGGGAGCTTAAAATGCCTAAACTTATCGGGGTAAAATTAACCGGTAAAATGAATGGATGGACGTCTGCAAAAGATGTTATCTTAAAAGTTGCAGGAATTCTTACCGTAAAAGGAGGTACAGGATGTATCGTAGAATATTTCGGTGAAGGTGCAGAATCTCTTTCTGCAACCGGTAAAGGTACTATCTGTAATATGGGTGCTGAGATCGGAGCTACGACTTCTACTTTCGGATACGATGATTCTATGAGAAGGTATCTTGCTGCGACAGGAAGACAGGATGTGGTAAATGCCGCTGATACAATTGCAGAACACTTAACAGGGGATGCTGAAGTATACGCAAATCCTGAACAATATTTCGACCAGTTAATAGAAATCAACCTTTCTGAACTGACTCCTCACCTAAACGGACCTTTCACTCCGGACTTGGCGACTCCAGTTGCTGAATTCAAAGCTAAAGCTGAGGCTAACGGATGGCCGCTAGAAGTGGAGTGGGCTCTTATCGGTTCTTGTACCAACTCTTCTTATGAAGATTTATCAAGAGCTGCTTCCATCGTAGAGGACGCAGTATCAAAAGGAGTAAAGCCTAAAGCAATTTTAGGAATCAATCCAGGTTCTGAGCAGGTGAAATTCACTGCGGAAAGAGACGGTTTCTTAGATTCTTTCAGAAAATTTGAAAATGCAAGAATCTTTACCAATGCTTGTGGACCATGTATTGGGCAGTGGGACAGAGAAGGTGCTGAAAAAGGAGAGAAAAACTCTATTATTCACTCTTTCAACAGAAACTTTGCAAAAAGAGCGGATGGTAACCCAAATACTCACGCCTTCGTAGCTTCTCCTGAAATGGTAGCTGCTGTAGCAATCTCAGGTAGATTAGACTTTAACCCAATTACGGATACTTTAACCAACGAAGCTGGTGAGCAGGTAAAACTGGATGAGCCTAAAGGTTTCGAGCTTCCTGCAAAAGGTTTTGCAGTAGATGACAACGGATACCAGGCTCCATCAGAAGATGGTTCTCAAATCGTTGTTAATGTAAGCCCTACTTCAGACAGACTTCAGTTATTAGAAGAGTTCCCTGCTTGGGATGGTAAAAATATTGAAGGAGCTAAAGTATTGATCAAAGCTTTCGGAAAATGTACAACCGACCACATCTCTATGGCTGGACCATGGCTGAAGTACAGAGGTCACTTAGACAATATATCAAACAACATGTTGATTGGAGCCGTAAATGCTTACAACATGGAAACCAATAAAGTTAAAAACGAATTAACCGGTGAATACGGTGAAGTTCCGGCTGTACAAAGAGCTTATAAAGCAGCGGGCGTTCCAACAATCGTTGTAGGAGACCAGAACTATGGGGAAGGTTCTTCAAGAGAGCACGCAGCTATGGAGCCTAGACACCTTGGTGTGAAAGCTGTATTGGTAAAATCATTTGCGAGAATCCACGAAACAAACCTTAAAAAACAAGGGATGTTGGGAATCACTTTCGCTAATGAGGCTGATTATGACAAAATCAAGGAAGATGACACCGTTAACTTCTTAGATCTTGATCAGTTTGCTCCAGGTAAACAATTGACTTTAGAATTCGTTCATGCTGACGGAACTAAAGACATCATCATGGCTAACCATACTTACAACGATCAGCAAATTGATTGGTTTAAGGCTGGTTCTGCCCTGAATCTGATCAAACAACAGGAAAAATAAAATTAATTGTTAGATTAATTAATATAAAGGCGGCTTCATTGGAAGTCGTCTTTTTTATTTTAACTGTATTGAAATATTCTGTGTTGAACTTTGGTAAACATTCCAAACCTTATAGGTTTCTAAAACCTATAAGGTTTAATCATAAGAAGAATCCTATGATACCCTTACTTTAATCTATCCAGAAGACCCGCTCTATAGCTTTCTCCAATAGGAATTTCATACTCAGGAAGAATGGCTTTTTTGGCCCCAATACTTTTGACTTTATCAAGATTGACAATAAAAGACTTATGAATCCTTACAAATCTTTCTGAAAGCTGACTTTCCATGGATTTAAGAGTGTCCAGAACGATATATTCATCAGTTTCTGTCCGGATATTGACATAGTCTTTGATACTTTCTACATACAGAATCTCATTAAAGCCGATGCGATGCCTTTGTCCCGAGGATTTTACAAAGAAATGGGTGTTTTCTTCCTGTGGAAAAGAAAAACGTTCCTGAGCCTTCAATACACTCTTCTGAAATCTTTCAAAGGAGATTGGTTTCAGAAGGTAATCAACAACATTATGTTCGTAGCCTTCCAAGGCATATTCCGAATAAGCCGTTGTTAAAATATACTTTTGATCAGCTCCTACGATTTTCATAAAATTGATTCCCGTAAGCTCAGGCATCTGAATATCCAGAAAAATGAGGTCACAATCATTCTTCTGAAGATATTCCAACGCAAGAATTGGATTTTCTGTAGAAAAAACCAGTTCAAGAAAAGGTATTTTCTCTACATAATGCTCCAAAAGAGATATTGCCAGAGGTTCATCATCTACAATGATACATTTTATCTTACTCATCCTTTAAATCAATTTTTAAATCAACAATAAATTCTTTCTCTGAATCCTTGATTTCAAGCTGATGGTTGGGATACAATATTTCCAGCCTTTTTTTCACATTCTGGATTCCTATCCCGGACACTGTATCTTTCATTTTCTGTGTTTTAAAATTTAAAAGATAAAAATGCAGGGTTTTATCCTGCTCTGAGATTTTCATTTCAAAACCTTTATCACGGAAATCACCATGTTTAAAAGCATTCTCCACAAAAGGAACCAGCAGCATCGGCGAGATCTTCAGATGAGGATGCTGAATATTTTTTTCTATGAGCAGCAACTCCGGGTTTCTGATTCGGAGCTTCTCCAGAGCAATCAAACTGTCAATATATCCAATTTCCTTATCCAAAGAAATAGAATCCTTCTCCAGGTCTTTTGTACTGTATCTTAACAGCTGACCAAGTTCTTCAATCGCCGGAAGTGCCTTATCAGATTTTTGATAGACGAGGGAATAAATATTATTCAATGAATTAAAAATAAAATGAGGATTGATCTGGGTTTTCAATGCCTGAAGCTCTGCCTGTTTCTTTTCGATGAGAAGTTGTTTTTTGTCATTTTCTGAGACTCCATATTTCTCCAGTATCCATAGAATTCCAGCAATGAAAACAGTCAATGAAGCGTTGTAAATATTATCGATCAAATAATACAAAAGTCCGGTATCTTTATTATAATTCCTGAATCCAAGCGTAAGAGGAAGCAAAACCTCTTCTATTCCATACCGAATTACTCCAAAGCTTAAAATAGAAATCACAAAAACCAAAACAGCGGAATAAATTTTATCCAGATTTAATATTTTGGGAATAATAACCAGATACAAAAGATAAAAAGTAGAAATTTCAGTAATAAAATAAGTGACGTTCAGTACATACCATTCAAATCCCCTGCTCTCAGGGAAAAAGAAATAAGGGGTAATGGTATTTCCTATAAAATTGAAGCTCCAATAAAAAACCTGCAGCCAGATTATTTGTTTTTTATTCATATTCAAATATAAATCTATACAGGGATACTTCATCAACCCTTTTCGATAAAAACCTGTTTTTTTCCGATGAAACTTTTTTGATATGCACAATCATGCCTTTCATCTAAATGCTATTTCATCTCAAAAAACATCCCTCTAATTTTGTCAGAGAAATACAACATAATCTGTCAATTATATACCATGAAAAATCCTATTCTATTTATAGCTGCTCTTCTCTCTTCTTTTGCAGCGGCGCAAACTAAAGATACCGCTAATGTCAACAAAATCGAAGCGGTTACAGTGAATGGTAAAAAAGTTCTGGTAGAGCGTAAAGTGGATCGTCTTGTTTACAATGTTCAGAATTCTATGCTTTCACAGGGAAGTTCCGGAACTGAAGTTCTGGCTGGCACTCCCTTATTGCAGGTGGATGAAAATAAAGGACTTCTTTCCATTGCCGGTAAAAATGGAGTTTCTGTAATGGTAAATGACCGTATGCTTAATCTTTCCGGAGCTGAGCTGATCAATTATTTAAGAAATATCCGATCAGAAAATATCCTGAAAATTGAAGTGATCACCACTCCACCTGCCAAATATGAAGCTCAGGGAAACAGCGGAATTATCAATATCGTTCTCAAAAAGAATCAGAATCTTGGATGGAGCGGCTACCTGAATACCAACTATGTTCAAAAGACATATGCCGGCTTCAGCAGTGTAGCAGGAGTCAATTATCAGAATGAAAAAATTAAAACTTCCATAAAGCTTATGGGCTATGATGGAGATAAAAGATCAGTAGAAAATTATAATATAATCGGCCAGAACTCCTCAATCAGCAGGGATGAAAGGCGGGATATGAATGACGGGCTTAGTCTGAATGCCAATTTTGATTATTCCCTTTCTAAAAATGCCAATATTGGGTTGGTATATGATATAACGAAGGGACATACTAATATGGATATCAATTCCACACAAAACTATTTCACCGGAAGCACGCCCACTTTACAAACCAATACGGACTCTAAACACCGTTCTGCTTTCACCTCCCAAATGCTGAATCTGTATTTTGATCAGAAATTCGGAGAGCACAAGCTAAGCTTCGGAGCCAATTATTATGGAAACCTTCCTGATACAGAGGTTAATTTTACAACAAGAAATCTCGCCAACAATGCAGCGCAGATCGTGAGAAATCTTTCATCTGTTGATTATAAGATCTACTCCGGGCAGGGGGATTTAACGTTAAATTTCAAAAAAATTCAGCTGGAAACCGGGGCAAAATACAGCCAGTTCTCTAATAATTCCGATATCGGGTATTTTAATCTTAAGAATGGAAATTATACCATAGATCCTTCTAAGAGTAATCTTTTTGATTATCATGAGAAAAATTATGCCGCTTATATCAGTGCCAGCAAAGACCTTGGCGAAAAATGGTCTGTGAAAGCAGGACTTCGTTATGAATATTCACAAACCAGCGGTTTCTCTCCTACTACAGAGTCTAATTCTGAGAACAATTATGGGAAGTTTTTCCCGACAGCTTATCTGTCATATAAAGCCAATGAAAATAACCAGTACAGCATTAATTATTCCCGAAGAATCAACCGTCCTTATTTCCGGGCTTTAGATCCGTTCCGATGGTACTCTAATCCGAACACTTATTATTCCGGAAACCCAAGCCTGCAGCCATCTTTTAATCATAATATTGAGTTCAATTATATCTTTAAAAATAAGTTTTCTGCCAATTTGTATTACCAGAGAACAACCAATAATTTTGACCAGATTTCATTCCTGAACGGAATTGACCTTACCAGCACGTTTGAAAATTATTATAATCAGGATAATTATGGGATCAATTTCAATTATACAGATACTTTTTTCAAAATCTGGGAAAGTAATATCTCAACTTCATTCAGTTATAATGAGACTCAAATTACAAGATTTAACTTGGTTCCTAAAAGCGGACAGTCATTCTATTATTCTCTCAACAATACTTTCCAGCTGAATAAGGCCAAAACATTCCTCTTATTTGTCAACTACTGGAATAACCTTCCTTCCAGAGATGGATTTTCTTCTGCAAGAAACAGGGCTAGCCTGGATGCCGGAGTGAAAATGAGTTTTGCGGAAAAAGCACTCCAGGTCAATCTTTCAGTGAGTGATATTTTTAAACAGTCCGGATATAAAGGAGAGATGTATTTTACGGATAACACCCAGACATTTGACAACTATTGGGATGCCAGAAGAATGACACTCAGCATCACTTATACCTTTGGAAATCAGAAAGTAAAATCAAATAACAGAGCGGTCAATTTTGAAGAAAAAAACCGCGCACAATAATTTTTAAACCAACAAAAAAGCAATACTATGAAAACCTTTATTTATATTTTCTTACTATGTGTATCAACATCTATTTTTGCTCAGAAAAAGCCCTCCGATTATTTTCAAAATCCAAAGGCTAAAGTTCTGGTGGTAGGCTCTTTCCATTTTGAATATCCTAATCTTGATGCTCATAAAACAAAAAAAGAAGACCAGATAGACGTGCTGTCTCCCAAAACGGCAAAGGAAGTTACTGAACTTGTAGAGTACATCAAAAAGTTTAAGCCTACAAAAATTGCGATAGAAGCCTGGCCAAACTGGAATGCAAATCAAAAACTGAAGGAGTACAGTGAGGGAAAACACAGAGAAGAAAGAGATGAGCGCTATCAGCTTGCTATGCGAATAGCCAATGAACTAAAAATCAAAGAACTGTTCAGTATAGACGCAGAATCGATCTGGAATGATCTCCAGACAAAATTTGGAAAAACAGATTCTACATTTTTTAACAACCTCAGCCAAGATTATGATTTTAGAAGTGATGATCTGATCTCCAAACAGTTTAATACTTTCTTTAAAAGCTCTGAACCGAAAAATTTTAAATCGCTTTTAGACACATTTACGTACATGAATTCTAAAGAAAGTCATCAGTATGGATATGGGGCTTATCTGAGCGGAGACTTTAAGCTAAGAGAATTTGACGGTGCAGACATGCTTGCATTGTATTGGTACAGCAGGAATCTGAGAATGTTCCGCAATATTCAAAAAATCCCTCATAACAGCGAAGACCGAATTCTTGTGATAGCAGGAAATGGTCATGCAGCAGTACTCAGACAGCTTTTCTCTTCTTCTGCCGAATATGATTTTATTGAGTTTTCTTCACTGAAATAAATAAAATTAGAGTGATGACTGTAACAAAATTTATTTTTCATCGTCTAACCGAATATCAGTAAAAACATTATGAAAAAAACTATATTCGCTTTATCACTGGTAAGTTCTATGCTGGCCTTCTCACAGGAAAAGAACAATACTGCTGATAAAGAAAAGCAAATTGAAGGTGTCGTCATCACCAAAACTAAAAAAGCCGTTGAACAAAAAGCAGATCGTACAATTTTTGACTTTTCCGAGCAGCCTCAGCTGAATAACGGAAACGTTTTGGAAGGAATCAAAAAACTTCCGGGGCTTGTATCAACTGATATTGCGGGGATGATGTATCAGGGGAAAATACTGGATGTATATCTGAACGGAAGACCTTTGAATATCACCTCTAATGAATTGAACTCTTTTCTTGAAGGAATGCCAGCCAATTCTGTAGAAAGAATTGAAGTGATCACCCAGCCCGGCGCTGAATTTCCAGCTACTTCCGGAGGTGCCATCATGAATATCATTACCAACAAAAACGCCAATAAATATTTAACAGCTACGTATTCAGGGAATTACTCTTTCACGAATTACGATAAATATAGAAACAGAACTACCAACTCAGTTAATTTAAATGCAAGAAATAAACTTTTCGGCTGGCAGCTGAATGTGGGTCAAAATTATCGTGAAAGTATGCTGAATGGTCAGCAGGATGAGCTGCTATCAAGTCATACCGACAGATATGGTCGTGGATATTTTGCAAAATCAGGATTGACTTTTGATTTAGGGCAAGACAGATTATTAGTAAACTACGATATTTATCACAATAATAATGATAACTATACTTTAAGTGACGGTCATGGAGATTTACCTTTCAAGAGAAATCTGAATGATTTAAGAGAAGCTTTTTATACTTCTTCGGATGTTGCTCATACCAACACCCTGAGACAGGAAGCGGTGGTAACTTATCAGAAGCGTTTTGCAGACAAATCTCAAAAACTGGACTTCCAGTTGGGGTATACAAGATCTGACAGTAAGTTTGCTCAGGACAATTTCTTTCAGGATGGTACATTTGTAAAATATCCCGGCGAACCTCTCGATAGCCCTACGAACGGGTTAAAAGATATTCTGAACAATAAATCTGTGATGAATATTACCAATTTCAAGGTAGATTATGCTCAGCCCATTAAACTTCTTGATGGTGGAAAGATAAGCCTGGGAGGGCTGTATGAAAGACAGGATTATGATACGGAAAGTTTTGGTCTAACCAATCTTGAATATCAGAGACAGACGGCTTCTACGTATTTGGAATTTCAGGCTAAACTGAAAAAGTTTGACTTCACATTGGGTACCCGCGCTGAAAATTATGACATTACAGGGGTAACAAGATTCTTCAACAAAGATGCAAAGCTGGTGGAGGCCGATTTGATTCCTTTCAATAAATTTAAGCTTTTCCCGAATGCAAGCGTACAGTATAACATGATGAATCAGGTTTATATTGCTGCGAATTACAACAAAAAAATCAGTTTACCAAGTATTTCTGCCTTGAACCCCAATAACGTGACGTTCTCCGGGCCAAGTACGGAAGTAAACGGTAACCCGAATCTACAGCCTACTATTTTTGATAATTATGAATTAAAAATATCAGCTTTTGACTATGCATTTATTGGCTATAGCGTAAGTTCAGCAAGCAATCAGGTGGCACAGATTATCCGAAAAGACGGAAGAAAACTCTTCAATGAGCAGGTGAATATTTCGAATATGAGAATTCACAACTTCAACGTTGGGTTACCGGTTCCTTTTATGATTTTCAGCAAGCCTTTTAGCGAAATCATGAAATTTAATTTTAATCCTGATAAAATTAACTTCATGTATTTATATGCTGGTTATCAGAAGCATGAAATTGACAATCTGAACAATAAAGGGTTCTGGATTTTCAATATCATGACACAGATTATCTTGCCTAAAGACATCAAACTGACAGCCAATTACAGCTACCTGACTCCAAAAGCAGGATATTTCTACTTCACTGCAGAAAAACCGTTCAACAACTCGCTTGATCTTACATTGACGAAGAAGTTTATGAACAACCGTTTGACGCTTTCTATTTTTGCGAATGATATTTTCAACGGACAGATGATGCAGGTACGTTCTAATCCACCAGAAGGAACTCCGGTAATGATCAGCAGTAAATATGATACGAGAAACTTTGGATTCTCAATCAATTATAAGATTCCTACCAGAAATAAGCTGGCGAAAGAAGATCCCAATATCCTGAATAGTACTAAAAAAGAAGATAACGGCGGCGTAATGCAGCAGGGACAATAATTCTCAATAATTCTTAAGATAAAAAATAGGCAGTACATAATTACTGCCTATTTTTTTTGATGTAGAATAAGTTTTAGCTAAAGGCAATGAATAGTATTAAAAAGTAAAACGGGCTTTATTCATTTACGCTCTGAATAAAAGCCCGTTTCTATCGATATTGAATTAGTGTTATTTGTGAAAATATTAGTGATATTAGTGTTTATATTTACATCAAAAATCTATGGTCTGAAATCTCCAATCCATCGTATCCACCAGGGTCAGCTGATTTATGCCCACCGGAAGATCCGTAATGATTTTCAAGGTCTGAAGAGCCATCATACTTCCTATTATTCCGGGCAGAGCTCCCAAAACACCAAGACTGTCACAATCCGGCATATCTTCATCAAAAGGTGGGTCCGGAAATAGATCTCTCAGGTTTTTGCTTCCGTTATGATTGAATATGGCAACCTGTCCTGAAAACCCTAAAATACTCCCGTAGATCAGTGTCTTTTTTAATTTTACACAGGTATCATTTACCAGATATCTTGTTGAAAAATTGTCTGATCCATCTACTATAATATCGTACTGTGAAAGAAGTTCTTCAGCGTTGTCTTCATTTATCTTTTCTTCAATTCCTCTACATATCACGTGATGATTGAGCTCTTCAACAAATATTTTAGCACTCTTTACTTTTGAAAGGCCTACTCTATTTTCGGTATGAATAATCTGTCTGTTAAGGTTATGGAGTTCTACCAGATCAAAATCTGCAACCCCTAAAGTTCCTACTCCTGCGGCAGCCAGATATTGTATAATGGGACTTCCCAAACCTCCTGCTCCTATAACAAGGACTTTTGAAGCTTTAATTTTCTTTTGTCCTTCCAATCCTATTTCTTCAATAAATATCTGCCGACTGTATCGTGAAAAGTTATCCTCTTTCATAATTATAATTGAACCATTAAGATTCTTTAAGTTTTTAAGGAAAGGAAAGTTGAGCTTCGATTTAAAAAGATGCTATCTTAAAGGTCTTCGATTTTTCTTAATTAAGCTTCACCTCTTCAAAGTTCTTAATGGTTTAAAAATTTAAAATCCACTGTACACAGAGTCCCAGTCTTTCATGACAGGATCGTAGCCTGCTTTTTTAATCATTATTTTAATCTCTTCCATGCTTCGTTCATCACTGGTTTCAAACTGTTCCAGGGATTCTTTATCCACAGCATAGCCCCCCGGATTGGTTTTTGATCCTGCACTCATGGCTGTTGCTCCCAGTGATATAATATTATTTCTGAATACTTCATTTTCTCTCGTAGAAATAGAAATCTCCAGATCTTCATTCCAGATTCTGTAGGCACAGATCAGCTGAAGCAGGTCTTTGTCTTCCATAATAAAATTGGGTTCAATAATTCCTTCTGCCGGTCTGAGCCTTGGAAAGGAAACTGAAAACTTACTTTTCCAGTACTGTTTCTGAAGATAATCAATGTGTAAGGCGTTGAAAAAACTATCAACCCTCCAATCTTCAAGTCCCAGAAGAACTCCCAGCCCGATTTTATGAATCCCTGCACTTCCTATACGGTCCGGAGTTTCCAGCCGGAAGTGGAAGTTCGATTTTTTACCTTTCGGATGATATTCTCTGTAAACGTCCTGATGGTAAGTTTCCTGATAAACCAATACGGAATGTACTCCTTCCTCATGAAGCAGTCTGTATTCTTCTTCCATTAATGGCTGAACTTCAATGGAAATATGGGAAAAATGAGGTTTTAATTTACGGACAGCATTCTGAAAGTAAGGAACTCCTACAATTTTATTGGCTTCTCCGCTTACCAGCAATACATGATTCACTCCCATTGATTTCAATACTGATGCTTCAATCATCAGTTCCGTATCAGAAAGCGTTTTTCTCTTCAATGGGTTATCAAGACTGAATCCGCAATAGGTACAGATATTCTGACACTCATTACTGAGATACAGCGGAGCATAGAGCTGAATGGTTTTCCCAAATCGTTTTTGGGTAAGCCTCTGCGTCATTCTTGCCATCAGTTCCAGTTCCTGAGAAGCGGCTGGTGAAAGAAGATTCAGAAAGTCATCAAGCGTTTTATTCTTTTTCTGAAGACTGTGTCTTACATCAGGCAGACTTACTTTTTCAAGCTTATTCTTTACCTCCTCCCATTGGTATTTTTCAAAAACATCTTTAAAGCTTTTCATGATTTTGGTTTATTCAAATAAAAATGACGTGAGCGGACTTGAAGCTTCGGCATGGTTGGCTATTGCTCCCAATCCAGACTCAAAGGCTCTTCTTCCGGCAATAACTCCTTCTTTAAAAGCTGCCGCCATATTCAATGGATTTCCGGCAACGGCAATTGCTGTATTTACCAACACCGCATCCGCTCCCATTTCCATTGCTTTTGCCGCATCTGATGGTGCTCCAATTCCTGCGTCTACCACTACGGGAACGTTACTTTGGCTGATGATGATTTCCAGAAAGTCCAGGGTTCTTAATCCTTTATTGGTACCAATGGGTGCTCCCAAAGGCATTACTACTGCTGTTCCTGCATCTTCAAGACGTTTGCACAGGACAGGATCGGCGTGAATGTAAGGCATCACGACAAATCCTAGTTTGGCAAGTTCTTCGGTAGCGTATAAAGTTTCAATAGGATCTGGTAATAAATATTTCGGATCCGGATGGATTTCCAGTTTCACCCAGTTTGTTTCCAATGCTTCTCTGGCTAATTGTGCGGCCAATACTGCTTCTTTGGCGGTTCTCGCTCCGGAAGTATTGGGCAGAAGATGAACCTTGGTTTCTCTTAATGAGTCGAGCAGATCATCTTCATTAGACTGGGCATCTATTCTTTTCAGAGCCATAGTTACCATATCGGTTTCTGATGCGATGACAGATTGTACCATATCTCTCAGACTTCCGAATTTCCCTGTTCCTAAAAACAGTCTTGATTCAAAAGTTCTTCCTGCTATTTCTAATTTCTGATTGTTCATATCATTACTTTTTTTAATTCATTAATAATGGTCGGCTGCTTTGTAATCAATCCTGATACGGAAACCCCATAGATTCCGATCTGTTGCAAGGGCAAAATATCTTCAAGGGCTATGCTGCCTATCGCAAATATTTTGGGAATGTCTATTGATTTTTCTCTTAGTCCATCAACGATTTTCTGATACCCTTCAAATCCAAGAACAGGACTTAACTTTTCTTTGGTTGCCGTAAACCTCAATGGTCCCAAGCCAATGTAGTCACAAGATTCATTGAGCCTTTGAAGCACATCTTCAAGCGTATTTGCTGTTCCGCCAATAATCTTATTTTCTCCAAGAATTAATCTTGCTTCTTCGACAGAGCTGTCATTCAATCCCAAGTGAACCCCGTCAGCATCTATTTTTTTTGCCAGCTGTACATGATCGTTAATGATACAAACCGACTGATATTCAAAGCAAAGCTGTTTTGATATTTCACAGAGGTTGATTAATTCGTTTTCAGGAGCATTTTTCCATCGGACCTGTACCCATTTGATTCCGTTATCCAGGGCTTTACGAATATGAAGTTCCTGTTCCTGTATTGTATTTCCCTGCGATATGTATTGTAATTTTTCCATGTTTACGATGAATGTGTTCCCAGTAAAGTGGGATTGCTTTTTAAAAATTTTTCGATGTATAATTTCCCTTTCCGGCAGGCTGTTTCCCTATTTTCACCCTTCGCCAGTTCTGCTGTAATGGCTGAAGCTAAAACACAGCCCGAACCATGCTTGGGAAAATAGATCTCATTGTCATCACTTGGTTTTAAAAGAGTTTCTGTACCGTTTTCAACTAAAACATCCGTTCCCAAAAGGTCTTTTCTATGTCCTCCTTTGATCAGTAATGAACATTTATTGGTATCCGGCAAAAGATTATTTTCTTTTAAAACCCTATATTCATTGTAATTGGGAGTCATTAAGCTGATATCGTTTACAATATGCTTCAACTGTGGAAGTGTTTCAAGGTCAAAAAAGGTAAATTCGGACGTGCTTTTCAGAACCGGATCCCAAACGATTTTTGCTTCAGGGTTACCAGCCTTTAATGCTTTTATAATTTTACCTAGAAATTCCGCATCTTTCACAATTCCGATTTTCACTGCTGAAATGAGATAATTTTCCATCAGCATCTGAATCGCTTCAACCACTTCATCCACGGGACGCCATTCTAAGCTCAGACATTTGGAAGCTGTTTGTAATGTCAAAGCTGTACATACTCCCAGTCCCATCACTTTCGATTGTTCAAAGGTTTTACTATCTGATAGTAAGCCTGCTCCACCACTCGGATCAAAGCCCGCAATACTCATGGCATAAGGACGTTCCTGCATTTTCTGAATACTTTTAAGGGTTCTTCACTTTCCCAGATCGCCCCTAATAAAGCGACTCCATCTATGTCTGTTTCGAAAGCTTCGTGAATATTATCCTGATCAATTCCTCCAAGGGCAATCAATTTTACATCCGGATTGTTCTGGTGTTTTATTTCTTCTTTTATGGTAGAATCTATCCCATATCCTTTTTTGGATATACTTGGAAAGAACGGGCTTATGAAAGCATACTCCCATTCTTTTTCCAACGTATTGTATGTTGTGATATCGTGTACTGAAGTTGAAATTGTATTTTCTATTGCAAAAGGTTTATACGTTTCTTCCTTCCGATCAATTTCCCTGAAATGAAACCTTGAAATATCATACTCCTTTCCAAGATCATAATGAGTATGAAGCACCAGATGTGGATAAAAATTTTTATCAATCTGGCTGATCAACTCAATCATTTCATTGCGAGTGATCCATGGTTTACGGATGTGAAGCAAATCAAGCCCTTCCTGAAACATCTGATTAATAGTATCAGTTTCTTTCGGAACAATCAATTCAGAAGTGATTACAAGGATCATATATAAATTTCTTTCCCTTTTTCGATAAACTCTTGAGACTTATCAAACATTCCCTGTTCTGCAGACTCACGGATTTCCTGAGTAATTTTCATTGAACAGAATTTTGGACCGCACATAGAACAGAAATGCGCAATTTTAGCTCCTTCTGCAGGCAATGTTTCATCGTGATAAGCTCTTGCTGTTTCGGGATCTAATGAAAGGTTGAACTGATCTTCCCATCTGAATTCAAATCTTGCTTTGCTTAATGCATTATCCCTGTATTGCGCACCCGGATGTCCTTTTGCAAGGTCTGCCGCATGAGCTGCCAGTTTATACGTAATAACCCCCACTTTTACATCGTCTCTATTTGGAAGTCCTAAATGCTCCTTTGGTGTTACATAACAAAGCATCGCACAGCCAAACCAACCGATCATTGCAGCCCCGATTCCGGAAGTAATGTGATCATAACCCGGAGCAATATCTGTCGTTAGAGGCCCTAAGGTATAGAACGGAGCTTCATGGCATTCTTCCAGCTGCTTTTCCATGTTTTCTTTGATCATGTGCATCGGAACGTGTCCAGGTCCTTCAATCATCACCTGTACATTGTGCTTCCATGCTATTTTTGTCAGTTCACCTAAAGTTTCCAGTTCTGCAAACTGAGCTGCATCATTGGCATCTGCAATAGATCCCGGGCGAAGGCCGTCTCCAAGAGAGAAAGCAACATCGTACTTCTTCATGATCTCACAAATCTCCTCAAAATGAGTGTATAAGAAACTTTCTTTATGATGGAACAGACACCATTTCGCCATAATAGATCCTCCTCTGGAAACAATTCCTGTTACTCTTTTCGCTGTTAAATGAATGTATCTCAACAGAACTCCTGCATGGATGGTGAAGTAGGAAACTCCCTGTTCTGCCTGTTCAATCAGGGTATCTCTAAAAATTTCCCATGTCAGATCTTCCGGAACGCCTTTTACTTTTTCCAGGGCCTGATAAATAGGTACGGTACCAATCGGAACCGGACTGTTTCGGATGATCCATTCCCTTGTTTCGTGAATATTTTTCCCGGTAGAAAGATCCATAATGGTATCTGCTCCCCATCGGCAAGCCCATACTGCTTTTTCTACTTCTTCATCAATACTGGATGAAACAGCACTGTTTCCGATATTGGCATTGATTTTCACAAGGAAATTTCTTCCGATGATCATCGGTTCACTTTCCGGGTGATTAATATTATTGGGGATAATTGCTCTTCCTGCTGCAATTTCGTCTCTCACAAATTCCGGAGTGATTTTTCCTTTCGGAGTATTGGCTCCAAAGCTGTGTCCCGGATGCTGGAAAGCCATTTCTTTTGATACAGATTCAAGCTGTTCTATTCTTTGATTTTCCCTGATCGCTATATATTCCATTTCCGGAGTGATGATTCCCTGCTTGGCATAGTAAAGCTGGGTCAGTTCTTTTCCTTCCTGTGCAACTTTAGGCTTATGATCATAAGAAAACCTCAGTTCGTCGAGACGTGAATCTGCTAAACGTGCTTTTCCGTATTCAGAGGTAATCCCATCCAGGATATTCACATCATTTCTGTCCAGAATCCATTGTTCTCTGATTCTTGGAAGTCCTTTCTGGATATCTATGACTGCATTTTCATCCGTATAAGGACCTGAAGTGTCGTAAATGGTTACCGGAGCATTATGTTCAAAGCCACCGTTGGTCAGTTTGGTAGGGCTAAGCTGTATTTCACGCATTGCTACATTGATAGGGTGTATTGTTCCTTCAACATAGATTTTCTTTGAGTTCGGAAATGGCGAACATGTAATGGAGTGAGCCATAAGTATAGGTATTAAGTATGAGAATTAACCGCCTTGAGTGGCGGTAATGATTAAAATTGAATCGTTATTGTTGAGGATGGTTTCCGCCCAGACCGACAGCGGAATAATGCGATTGTTGAGGGCTACAGCAATACCCTTTTTCTTTCCGGGTAGTTCAATAGCCAATAATGCTTCCAGCGTTTCAGGAAGTACATCAAATGTTTTTCGGGTGTGGTTGATTATAAGTTCCATTCCTAATATTTTAAATATACTTTAGGAATGGCCATTATTGTACAATAGAATGCACAGCAAAAGTCACCTACTTTTCCCTACGCTGGTATGATCCAGATCAGGTTCAAAGGGTAAAGTCTCAGTCTGTTGATAACAGACACCCCTAAAGTATGGGACGAAGTTAGACATTTTTTTAGAATGGGCAAAATCTGAAATAGTATTAAATAAAAAGTCCATCTCAAATTGAAATGGACTTTTTATTTTTTTATTTACATTCTTCATTATTCTTCACAAGCTCTCCAAATTGCATCATTCTGCGGAACGGGAGCTATGATTTCAATGTTTTCTTTGGTTACCGGATGAATAAACTCCAGTTTTCTGGCATGAAGATTAATTCCTCCGTCAGGATTAGAACGTGGGGCACCATATTTTAAATCACCTTTGATAGGAATTCCCGTTTTAGACAACTGAGCACGGATCTGATGATGTCTCCCGGTTTCAAGGTCAATCTCAAGAAGCAGATAATTATCTAATGTTTTGATAATATGATAAGTTAGAATCGCTTCTTTTGCTCCTTCCGTAACTTTAGGAAAGACGATCGCTTTATTATTCTTTTCGTTTTTCTTTAGGTAATGTACCAGTCTCTGACTCTGTGGAATCATTTCTTTTCCCACAACAGCCCAATACGTTTTTTTAACCTCACGGTTTTTCACCATCTGGGTAAGACGGGAAAGCGCTTTGGAGGTTTTTGCATAGATCACCAAGCCTGATGTAGGACGGTCTATACGATGAACCAAGCCGAGAAAAACATTTCCCGGCTTAGCATCTCTTATTTTTATAAAATTCTTGATGGATTCTAATAGTGATTCATCGCCGGTTTTATCACCCTGTACGAGCTGACCGACTTTTTTATTGATCACCAGAAGATGATTGTCTTCATATATAATCTGCTCCTTCATACTTTTCAGTCTACCTTCTTCTATTGGATAATGATAGAATAATCCCCGCCAGAAGTCCTACTGTTTTAACGGCTGAAAGCTTTGAATCTTCCGGTATAAAAGCTCCAATTACACAAACAGCTGCTGCAGCATACATCGCATAAACAAAGTTTTTGTTGGTAAGCAATGGAGCCTGAATAAAGAAGCTGGCACCTATCAAGACATAGAAAACTTTTCTTGAAAGTAAATGATTAATTTCCGGAGAAAATAAATTGAACCACCCGATCGCAAGACAAATCAGTGCTGCGATGGATAATATTCCCTGGATAGATTGTTGTTGATTTTGCATGGATTAATAGCTTTCGTTTTCGTTTGGAAACTCTACACTTTTCACATCTTTTACATATTGAGCAACCGCTCCTGTAATTTCTGTGTAAAGGTCAAGGTATCTTCTTAAGAATTTCGGGCTGAAACCTTTGTTCATTCCTACCATATCATGATATACCAAAACCTGTCCGTCACAATCTGCTCCGGCCCCTATTCCAATGGTAGGAATAGAAATGCTTTCTGTAACCTTTTTCGCTAATTCTGCAGGTATTTTTTCTAATACTACAGAGAAACAGCCTAATTCTTCTAAAAGCTGTGCATCAGCGATCAGTTTTTCAGCTTCTGCTTCTTCTTTAGCTCTTACTTTATAGGTTCCGAATTTATAGATTGATTGTGGTGTTAATCCCAAATGCCCCATTACCGGGATACCTGCATTGATAATTTTTTTGATAGACTTGGAAATTTCTTTTCCCCCTTCAATTTTTACAGCATGTGCTCCTCCTTCCTTCATCATCCTTACTGCAGATTCCAATGCTTTTTCAGGATTACTCTGATAAGTTCCGAAAGGTAAGTCTGCTACCACCAAAGCTCTGTCGGTTCCTCTTACCACACTTTGAGCATGATAGATCATTTGATCGAGCGTAATGGGTAATGTAGTTTCAAAACCAGCCATTACATTCGCTGCAGAGTCTCCAATCAAAATAGCATCTACTCCACCTGCATCTACCATCTTTGCTGTGGTAAAATCATAGGCAGTAAGCATTGTTATTTTCTCCTTGTCGAATTTCATTTTACGCAAGGTTTCAGTCGTAACTTTTTTAATTTCAGAGTGAACAGACATAATTTATCTATTTTAAAAGTTAAAAAGTCGGCCTTCAGCCGACTTAAGTTTTGTATGATTTTATAAAACTACGTGACCGAGTTTCATGAGTTTGTCGTGGTTTAGAATCTTGATATTTCTTCCGTCAACTTCAATCAGGCTATCCTGTTTGAATTCTGAGATCAGGCGGATGGCACTTTCTGTAGCCGTACCGATAATATTGGCAATTTCTTCTCTCGTCAATGAGATCTTGATAAACCCTTCAGGATCTACTCCAAGCTTCTGCTCCAAAAGCAAAAGGATTTCTGCCAGTCTTTCTCTTACCGTTTTCTGGGCAAGGAAAGTAATGGTATTTGAAGATTCACCTAATTCGTATGAGATTTTTTGAAGCATTACGAAAGACAGCTGTGGATCTACCTCTAACAGATACATAAAGATATCTGCAGGTAAGAAAACACATTCAATATCCGTCATTGCTTCTGCTTTGGCCTGGAAATTTTCCCCGCAAAGCAAAGAACGATAGCCGATGATATCCCCCTCTTTGATAAATCTTAAAATCTGATCTTTCCCGAACGCTCCTGATTTCGAAAGTTTGGCAGCCCCTTTTTCCAGAACAAACACTCCTTTGGGAGTTTCACCATCCTCGAAAATGGTATCATGTTTCTGAAAACTCAGTCTTTTCTTGCCATTAATGTATTTTTCAAAATCTGCGCTAGAAAGTCTTTCCTTAAATGATTTATCATTAAAAACTTTGGCGAACCTCTCTTCAATTGCTATCTGTTGTTCCTGCGGCATTTTATATGATATTTATCACAAAAATAGAACTTTTTAACGCGATAAACAAAAAAAATTGTTATAATTTTGTCGTTCAATATATTATGGTGGTGAGCGAGAACTGTTTTCATTGTGGTCAAGGTATAGAAAAAGAGAGAATTTTATTTGATGAAAGGACTTTCTGTTGTAACGGATGTAAGTCTGTTTATGAAATTCTAAACACGAATAATTTAAGCAACTTTTATGAGCTTAATAAAGGGGCAGGAATTCGTCCGAACGATGAAAATTCTACCCAATTTGATTATCTGGACACTCCTGAAATTTTTGAAAAAGTCACTGATTTCTCTGAAGGAAATACCAGTCTTGTTACATTCAAAATCCCTGTAATTCACTGTTCTTCTTGTATATGGCTATTGGAAAGTCTTCATACTTTACATAAGGACATCAAATATTCTCAGGTAAACTTCACCAGGAAGACCTTACAGATCTCATTTAATCATAACGATCTGAAATTAAGCGAACTTGCTAAATTTTTAACCAACCTAGGGTATAAACCGGTTATCAGTCTTGAAACTGCTGATAAAAATGAAGATCATCTCGACAAATCTTTATTAGTAAAATTTGCCATTGCCGCCTTTGCTTTTGGTAATGGAATGTTCCTTGCTTTTCCAGAGTATATTGGAGGTGAAGATTATTGGATGGAACATTATAAAGGTTTATTCAGAACCTTGATTTTCCTTCTGGCGACACCCGTTGTATTTTACTCAGCTTCTGATTATTATAAATCTGCATGGTATGGTTTAAAAAATAAGATCGTCAACATTGATGTTCCGATTGTTTTAGGAATCTTTGTTCTATACGGAAGAAGTATTTATGAAGTGGTAACAGATTATGGTCCAGGATATTTCGACACCCTTTGCGGACTTTTATTCTTCATGCTTCTCGGAAAAATTTTCCAAAAAAGGACATACAGTGCTCTTTCCTATGACAGAGATTACAAATCTTTCTATCCGATTGCCGTAACGAAAGTTGATTTCGAAGGAAAACAGGATAATATTTTACTGTCTGAAATAAAAGTTGGTGATAGAATTCTAGTTAGAAACCAGGAAATCATCCCTGTTGATGGAATTTTGATCAACGGAGAAGGAAATATTGATAACAGTTTTATCACCGGAGAAAGCGAAAGTATCAGCAAACAACCCGGAGATAAAATTTTTGCTGGAGGAAAACAGGTTGGATCTTCTTTAGAGCTTGAAGTGATTAAAAATGTTGATCAAAGTTACTTAACTCAACTTTGGAATAAAGAAGCATTTAAAAAACACGAAACAGGGCTTGACACACTAACCAACAACGTCAGTAAATATTTCACATTCATTATTTTAGGCATCGCTTTAGTCGCAGGAACTTATTGGTATTTTATTGATTTGAATACGATGTTCCAGGTTATTTCAGCCATCCTGATTATCGCATGTCCTTGTGCGCTTGCCTTATCTGCACCGTTCACTTTCGGACACATTATGAGGATTTTAGGCCGGAATAAATTTTATGTAAAAGATACTTTAACGATTGAAAAAATCGCGAAACTTGATACGATTGTTTTTGATAAAACAGGAACCATTACCCACAGAAAAAAATCAAATATCAAATACGACGGATCTGAGATCAACGAGTTTGATTCCTTGAATATTAAAACACTATTAAAGAACTCCAATCACCCGCTTTCAAAGTCGTTATATGAGTTCATTGAGGTAAGCGATGATTATTTCCCGGTAGAGAATTTCATTGAAATTTCAGGAAAAGGATATGAAGCCAGCGTCAGAGGAAATCTTTATAAAATCGGATCTGCACGGTATAACAACCAGGAACCTAAAAATCTTGAAACAGCAGTTTATATCAGTAAAAATGGAGAATATCTAGGTAAATTCATCTTTAAAAATGAGTACCGCCCGAAACTGAAAGAACTTTTCACAAAACTAACCCACTACAAAATATTTATCCTGAGCGGAGACAATTCCTCAGAAGAAAACCAGCTTAAAGAGCTTATTCCAAATTACAAAGGAATGGCCTTTAACCAGAGCCCGGAAGACAAACTGAATTATATTAAAACCCTTCAGGATCAGCACATGAAAGTGGCAATGCTTGGAGACGGCCTTAATGATGCCGGAGCTTTAAAACAGAGTAATGTAGGGATTGCTATTGCCGACGACACCAACAGCTTTACACCATCCTCTGATGTCATCATGAATGGTGATAAAGTAGTCACCCTTGATAATTATCTGAATGTTTGTAAAGGCTCTATCACCATTGTGAAAATGACATTTATAATCAGTTTTCTGTACAATATTGTTGGTTTAAGTTACGCAGTTACAGGGCATATGCATCCGCTGTTCGCAGCAATCATTATGCCAATCAGTTCGATTACAGTGGTTACCTTTACTACAGTTTCAACTTGGATTTTAGGTCGGAAATATTTCAAAAAGCAGGCTTAAAGGCCCTTATTTAGACTGATTTTAAATTAGCTGAAATCGGCATTTCGTGATGAATGTCATTATTTTTCACTAAATTTGAACCCCGAAAATAGGTTAATTTTGTTGTCCAATGGATATTCTATATTTAATGATCCTCTGCAGTGTTTCTTTAGCTGCGATTTTCTTGGTCGTATTTATAGTGTATGCCCGAAAAGGACAGTTTGAAGATGATGAATCTCCAGCTGTCAGAATCCTTTTTGATGATGAAAGAGTCAAAGAAAATGATGAAAGCGGCAACAAAGATAAAGACGAGAAAGAAATAGGAGAAAATAATAAAAATTGAGAAAAATAGTGAATAGTTGATATGGAAACACAAAAGTTTAGTTATGACAATAGTATTGTCCGTGCGTTCCTTTATGCGACCTTAGTTTTCGGTCTCATTGGATTTACGTTCGGGCTTACGGCGGCATTAATGCTTTTCTACCCGGAGTTACCTGAATTCTTTTTCGGGACAGATGACACGACCATTAAAAGTTTGGCATCGGGTAATATTGAGGGGTTAATAAACACTCATGGTGCATTTGGTTTTGGTAGAATCAGAATGTTGCACACCAACACGGTAATCTTTGCATTTGTTTGTAACATTGTTTACACGGGTATTTATTACTCATTACAGAGATTATTAAAAACAAGAATGTACAGTGATACATTGTCATGGTTACATTTCTGGACTTGGCAGTTTATGATCGTTGCTACGTTCGTTACATTCTTTATGGGGATCAATACCTCTAAGGAATATGCAGAACACGAGTGGCCGATCGACATATTGATCGCATTCTCATGGATCATTTTTGGTATCAATATGTTCCTGACTATTTCGAAGAGAAGAGTGAGACACCTTTATGTAGCAATATGGTTCTACATTGGTACCTGGATTGCAGTAGCAATGCTTCACATCTTCAACAATCTAGAAGTACCTTTATCTTTCACAGGCTGGAAATCTTATTCAGCGTATGCAGGGGTAAAAGATGCTATTGTACAGTGGTGGTACGGACACAATGCGGTTGCATTCGTATTGACAACTCCGGTACTTGGTTTAATGTATTACTTCCTTCCGAAGGCTGCAGACAGACCGGTATTCTCTTATAAACTGTCTATTATTCACTTCTGGTCATTAATTTTCGTATATATCTGGGCTGGTCCTCACCACCTTCAGTATACAGCTCTTCCAGCTTGGGCTCAGGCGGTAGGAACAGGGTTCTCTATCATGCTTATTGCACCATCTTGGGGAGGAATGTTAAATGGTCTTCTTACCTTAAGAGGAGCTTGGGATAAAGTAAGAGAAAATCCTATCCTTAAGTTCTTCGTAGTAGCTGTTACTTGTTATGGTATGGCAACGTTTGAAGGACCGCTTTTAGCAACTAAAAACATCAACAAAATTGGTCACTTTACAGACTGGGTTATCGGTCACGTACACTTAGGAGCTCTTGGATGGAATGGTTTCATGGCATTCGGGGTTATCTATTATTTGGTACCCATCATGTGGAGAACAAAACTTTGGTCTGTAAAATTAGCTAACTGGCATTTCTGGTTAGGAACTTTAGGAATTATCTTCTATGCAGTACCAATGTATATTTCAGGATTTACACAAGGTTTAATGTGGAAGCAATTCAACCCAGACGGAACATTATTATGGAAAAACTGGTTGGATACTGTAACGGCAATTATTCCTTACTTCAAAATGAGATTCGTAGGAGGTTTATTCTATATCTCAGGATCTATCCTAATGATCGTTAACGTAATTGCTACAGTAAGAAAAGGATCATTCCAGAAAGAAGTTCCTGCTGAAGCTCCTGCATTGGCAAACATCAGTAAAAACAGAAAAGAAGGAGAAGGTACTCACCTTTGGCTGGAAAGAACTCCGGTATTATTAGGTATTTTATCTTTCTTCACTATATCTATCGGTAGTTCAATTGAAATCATCCCTACACTATCTCTTAAGAAAAGTGTACCTACGATTTCTGCGGTAAAACCTTATTCACCACTTGAGCTTGAAGGTAGAGATATTTATATCCGTGAAGGATGTAACGCTTGTCACTCTCAAATGATCAGACCGTTCAGAGATGAGATCACAAGATTCAATGGTAAAAACGGACAATACTCCAAAGCTGGAGAATTCGTATACGACAGACCATTCCTATGGGGATCTAAGAGAACAGGTCCGGATTTACATAGAGAAGGTGGTAAAAACCCAAGTTCTTGGCATTACAAACACATGTATAACCCAAGATCTACCTCTGCAGGTTCTATCATGCCTCGTTACCCTTGGTTAATTGCTACAGACTTAGACAGAACTAAGATGGTAGACAAAATGAAGCTGATGAAGAATGTATTCGATGTACCTTATACTAAGGCTCAAATCGATTCTGCAGACAAATGGGCTAATAACCAGTCAGCAAAAATTGTAAAAGATATCTTCTCTGAAGCAAATGACCTTAAGCAGGCTTATGCAAAGAGACCTCAGGGAGAATTAGAGAAAAAAGAAATTGTAGCTCTTATCTCTTATCTTCAGAGACTAGGTACCGATATCAAAACAACGGAAATCAAAACAGCAAGTAATAACTAAAACATTAAAAGGTTCATATGATTCCTCAGAACTTTAAAGATATATTATCCAATACAGAAAACGCTGGTTTTTACCAGACGTTGGCTCTGATTTTCTTTATGCTGTTCTTCGTTGCTCTAGTAATCTATGTTTTTAGCAGGCCTAAAAAATATTACAAAGAGGAAGAAGAGGCACCACTTGGGGATGATGAGGATGACAATTTTAATTTAAAAAATTAAACTATTTTTATGAAACAAAGAACACCTGTTGTCGTAAACATCTTGATAATAATAGGACTTTTAATAGTTTTTTATTATTTGTTTGTACAAAGCTACGCGTTCCTAGCTTCGCCTTACTTCTGGGGAACAGTTGTGATCGCTGGTATCCTTGCCTATATTCATAGTGCTATTGGAGACCTTATTGAGAACAATAAATTCAAAAAATTATCTCCGGAAGAGAAAGCAGCTTACTTAGCTGAAAAGAAAGTTCCTTTCTTGAGAAGAATGTATGATGCCGCTTTCAAAAAGCAATCTGAAACTGAAGAAAAAGATATCCTTATTGACCACGGTTTCGATGGGATCATGGAGTTGGATAACCAATTGCCAAAATGGTGGGTAGGTTTATTCTATTTTGGGACCGCTTTTTGTATTGTATATATCGCAGCATATTCTTTCACAGACTTCGCTCACCCGTTAAGCGAATATGAAAAAGAATATAAAGAGCAATTGGCTAGTATTGAAGAATACCAAAAAACTCAGCCTCCTGTAACGATTGAAACAGCTAAGTATTCAGCTGATAATATTGCAGAAGGTAAAGAATTATTCAAAACAAACTGTGCATCTTGTCACAAAGAAGATGGTAGTGGAGGTATCGGACCAAACCTTACTGATAACTACTGGATCAACCAGCCTGAGAAAACGTTATTCAAAAACGTATTCCATATGGACTGGAATGGTTCTCCTACTAACCCTGCGATGAGAGCATTCGGTAAAAACGGAGAAGTTTCAGGTGCAGAGATTGAAAAGATTGCAGCATATGTATATCATATTAATCAGGAACAACCACCAATAACTCCAGCCCAGGGAGGAGCTGCTCCTCAAGGAACTGAAGCACATTGGGAAAAAGAATAATTTAAAAAATTAGAAAACATATGAAAAAAACATAATTTGTTATTAGATTAAAATAGTAACGAATTATGTTTTTTCTTTTTTAAAACCTATTACATATGTCAGACATAGAAGAAATAGAAGTACGCGGCGGACAGGGACAGGTTCTGGACCCTGAGACTTACAGAGATTCTATAGGGACAATGGAGCAATCCGGAAAAAGAAGATGGGTATTTCCTAGAAAACCTAAAGGGAAGTACACCAACTATAGAAATATTGTAAGTTATCTCTTATTAATTATTTATTTTGCGTTACCGTTCATCAAGATCAATGGTAACCCATTATTGTTATTCAATGTTATAGACAGGGAGTTTTTCATTTTTGGACAGCCTTTCTATCCACAGGACTTTTTTATCCTTACTTTAGGTGCTATCGCCTCTTTAATCTTTATTATTGTTTTTACGATTGCGTTCGGAAGAATTTTCTGCGGGTGGATTTGCCCTCAGACAATTTTTATGGAATCGATTTTCCGTAAAATAGAATATCTGATTGAAGGTGACCGAAACAAGCAGATGAAGCTGGACAGACAGGAATGGAATACGGAGAAAATCTGGAAGAGAAGTTTGAAATGGACTGTTTATGTAATCATTTCATTGATCATTACCCACTTCATGTTTATGTATATCGTAGGATATGAGCAGGTATTTAAAATCGTTGGTGAAGGACCATTTACGCACCCTACCAATTTCATAGTAATGATTCTTCTTGCGGCGGCATTTTACTTTGTATTTGCGTGGTTCAGAGAACAGGTTTGTACGTTGGTTTGTCCTTACGGAAGACTTCAGGGAGTACTGATTGACAAAGATACCATCAACGTTTTCTATGATTTCAAAAGAGGAGAAAACAGATCAAAATGGAGAAAAGGTGAAGACCGTAAAGCAGCTGGTAAAGGAGATTGTATCGACTGCCACCAGTGTGTCGTGGTATGCCCTACCGGAATTGACATCAGAGACGGACAGCAATTGGAATGTATCAACTGTACAGCCTGTATTGATGCCTGTGATGAAGTAATGGAAAAAGTAGGCCTTCCAAAAGGATTGGTTCGATATGCATCTGAAAACGAAATTGAGCAACAGACTCAGTTCAAGTTTACAGGAAGAATGAAAGGTTTTTCAATATTCCTTTTACTTCTTGTAGGATTCTTGGGATATCTTCTTTACAGCCGTGGTGAGATGGAAGCTAAATTCATCAAACCGGCAGGAAGCACATTCTTTGTAAGAGACGGTAAAATTACCAATACCTATAATTATACTTTCCTTAATAAAACAAACGATAAAAAAATAGTTACCATCAAAGTAATGGATCCTGCACATGGTGAAATTACTTATAGTGCATCAAGCAAAATTCAGGTAGACAGAGATAAAATTTCAAAAGGAACAATCAATATCAGCTTCCCGGAAGATGAAATGAAACTGTCTAAACAGAATATCACGATTGGTGTTTATGATATGAAGGGTAAATTGATTGATTCATATCAGACTTATTTTGAAGGGCCATTTAAACTGCAATTTTAATTAGAAAAAAATGAAGAACTTTAGTTGGGGACACGGTGTTGTAATTGCATTATTTGCATTCATAGTTTTTATATTATCCATGCTGTTTCTTTTCCCGAACGGGCAGAAGAATTCTGAAATGGTAACCGATAACTATTACGAAGAAGAATTGAAGTACCAGGATGTGATTGATGCCAAGAAAAAGGCTGATGATTTACAGGAAAAGCCAGTATACAGTCAGGATACCAAAGGAATTAAAATCACTTTTCCAAAAGAATATAACAACTCAAATACTACGGTAAAATTTGTTTTAAACAGAACCGACGACCAGAATTTAGATATTAAAAAATCTGTACAGCTTGACACCAGTCAGTCTTTCATAATACCCGGACAGGTATTAAAAGTAGGAAACTATACATTAAGACTGAGCTGGACCAAAGATAAAACAGACTACAGAATGGATTATGATGTGATATGGAAATAGGACTTATTGTATCGGCTATTGCTTTAGGCTTTGCTTCCGGTTTTCACTGTATCGGAATGTGCGGACCTATTGCTTTATCGATGGGATTAACCAAAAAACAGGCTGCCAATTTTTATCTTCAGAACCTTACCTATCAATTCGGAAGAATTTTCACCTATTCATTATTGGGTGCACTTCTGGGAATTATAGGACAAGGATTTGAAATGGCAGGCTTTCAGCAATACCTGACGATCACCGCAGGAGTCCTGCTGATTATCATGGCTGTATTTTCATTTGGAGGAAAAGATTTTGCTTCAAAAATCCCTTTTTTGTCTAAGTTTCTATACACTGTTAAATTAAACTTAGGCCGATTGCTTCAAAAAGCAGATTACCGTTCAAGATTTACTACAGGAATTCTGAATGGCTTTTTACCATGCGGAATGGTCTATATGGCTCTTACTGCCAGTCTCGCAGGAGGAGGAATATGGCAGGGAGCTTTATATATGGCTTTATTTGGTCTTGGAACCCTTCCGTTCATGTTTGCTATTGTTTTAGCCGGAAATCTCATGAATCAGGCCTTCAGGGTAAAGGTTTTGAAAGCTGTTCCGGTAATCATGATTATTTTAGGAGGACTATTCATTCTTAGAGGTCTTGAATTGGGAATTCCTTATGTTTCTCCGAAGGCTGAAGCCATGACGATCATCAAAGATCCAAGCGGGGCTGTCAACTGCCATTAATTTGTATTTAAACAAACCATGACGAAAACCATTGTCTTATTTCTGATAAGCCTTTTTATACTGCAGTCCTGTAGTGTCAATTCTGAAATTATCTATCATAAAGATGCCGCTTCTACTTCCGTAACAGATATTGATACAAGAGAGTTTATGTCAGAAATGATGGCGATGACACCGGACTCGTTAAAACAGAAGGAATTTGGAGAAATGGACAGACTTCCGACTACCTGGACAAGTATGTATGATCTTGCCAAGCAGGAAAGGAAATTAAAAACTGAAAATCCGGATTCCATCAAGATCATGAAAAAAATCTTCATGAAATCAACGAAAGAGGATAATAAGCTGACAGGTTTTTCTTTTAAGATGGAACATTTTGCTCAGGAGGATTATCAGGTATTGAAAAGCTTTACAAAAACTGAAAAATTACCCTTAGATCAAAATATTTACAATAATTGGGATGGAAAAACATTAACCATCAATACAGAAAACTTTAACCTTAAAAGTATTGAAGAAGCCATCCGAACTAAAAGCTCAAAGGAAGAGACTGAGAAGATCGGAGGTATGATGATCATGTTTTTCAAAAAGATCGGGACCACAATAAGGTTTGAAAACCCAATACAATCCATTTCAGGAAAGCATGACTGGCTGAAACAGATTGATAATCATTCGGTAAGAATAGAATATGATCTGAAAGCCATTTATGATAAAGATCCAAAACTTAAAAACGCTGATAAAAAGATTATCATCGTTACAGAATAAAGCAAAACCCACCAGAATCCGGTGGGTTTTATTATATAGTAAACTAACTTGATTAGCTTAGTTGATGACATCAAATCTTGCATATTCTGCAATCTTCTTAGGAAGTTTAATTCCGTCCGCTGTCTGATTATTCTCAAGCAATGCTGCCATAATTCTTGGTAAAGCCATTGCTGATCCGTTCAGGGTATGAACCAGCTGAGATTTCCCATCTGCTTTATAACGGCACTTCAATCTGTTTGCCTGGAAAGTTTCAAAGTTAGACACAGAGCTTACTTCCAGCCACATTTCCTGAGCTGCACTCCAAACTTCAAAGTCGTACGTCATGGCAGCAGCAAAACCTGTATCACCACCGCAAAGTCTTAATACTCTGAACGGAAGTTCAAGATCAGTAAGGATTTCTTTGATATGCTCTACCATTTCTTCCAAAACAGCATAAGAGTTTTCTGGTTTTTCAATTCTTACAATCTCTACTTTTTCAAACTGGTGAAGACGGTTCAATCCTCTTACGTGAGCTCCGTAGCTTCCCGCTTCTCTTCTGTAGCACTGAGAGAATGCCGTATTTTTGATCGGAAGATCTTTCTCATCAAGCAATACATCACGGTAAAGGTTCGTTACAGGAACTTCTGCCGTAGGAATCAGGTATAATTTATCTTCGTTGATATAATACATCTGTCCTTCTTTATCAGGCAGCTGCCCGGTTCCGAAACCTGATGCTTCATTTACAACGTGAGGAGGATTTACTTCTGTATATCCTTTTTCTACATTTTTATCTAAGAAATACTGAACCAAAGCTCTCTGCAATCTTGCTCCTTTTCCTAAATATACAGGAAAACCTGCTCCGGCAATTTTCACCCCTAATTCAAAATCGATCAGGTTGTATTTTTTGGCCAGTTCCCAGTGAGGAATAGCTCCTTCACCCAGACCTTCTACAGGATGAGACTGGAAAATATTTTCATTATCATCAGCAGAAACTCCACTTTTCACCAATTCATTTGGAATGTTTGGAAGCTGGTACAGAATATTCAGTAAGTCATTTTCTTTAACTTCTAACTGGGATTTCAATTCTGAGCTCGACTCTTTGTATTGTGCTGTTTTAGATTTTGCAGATTCCGCTTCTTCTTTTTTCCCTTCTTTCATCAAAAGTCCAATTTCTTTCGAAATTTTATTGATTTCGGAAAGCTGGGAATCTAGTTCAAACTGGATTCTTTTTCTTTCGTCGTCGGCAACGATAGCCTCGTCTACCAACTCAAGATTTTTGAATTGTCTTTTCTTAAGACCTTCTAAAACGCGTTCTTTATTGTCGCGCAAAAAATTGACTTGTAACATTTTATTTAGATGTTAAATATTAGATGTTTAGCTTATAATAAGCTAACAATTGTGCAAATTTAAAAATTATTTTGTGATAGTAACGGTATTTATCGAAGTTGGTGCATCAGCATTTTTTGAAAATACTTCGTTTCCGTCATATAATACCTTTGAAACCTGGAATGCTGTAGGCGTATTACGATACTGAACTTCCAGCAATCCTATCACATTATCACTTACATTAGTACTTTTTGTGAATGTAATCTGCATTCTGGAAAAGTAAGAAGTTCCTGTTCCCGGATTTTCTGGGCTGATAGAATCTAATCTTCTTCTCTTTGCCCCTGCGAGATATTCCATATAGAATAATGACTCCGGTGACGTTCTTAACGAAATACTTACCGGAGAAATATCTTTTGTTCCAAAAACATCGTTCACGGAAAACCCGGTGTAAGACCCTGCAAGCTTATTGTTCAGAAGATCCTGACCGGCACTGTTTTTCATATAGATATTAAGTACCTGATCCACTCTCTGCAAAGAATCATCATCACTTTTACAACTTACCAGTGCAAAAAACGCAACAAATATGCCCCAAAAATATTTCATCATAATTACAAAGGTAAAATATTAATCTTTAGGCTGCTTCTTTATTTTTCAAAATATTTCTGATACCACAACTCAAAAGTGACAAGCTGCCAGATTTTCACCCAATCATATTCGTGTTCCTGATGATTCCACCATTCGTCAATCACGGCTACGTTGAAAAAGTTTCTCTTCTTTAAGCTTTCAAGGGTTTCAACAATAAAGTCCCTTACTTTTTTTTCATTTTTGATGAAATAATTGACGGGAAACGAAAATCCTTTTTTAGGCATATTCAAAACTGAGTCGGGAAGATATTTTTCTGCAGCTTTACGCAGCAATGGCTTATTCTGTATTCCATTAAAGCGGATATGTTCAGGTAATGCTGCCACATAATCGATCAGGTTATTGCTTAAATACGGATACCGAAATTCTACACTGTATTTCATCGCACTCAGATCATCCCGGAAGACATGATGGGAAGACAGGGAATATTTCATATCATATTCAAAATATCCTGAATATCCTTTTATTTCCAGACCATGGTAACAAGATAAATCAGTATTAATGGTGTTGTAAATGGCAGGTGTAATAAGATTTTTAGCTTCAAGAGGCATCATACTGATCTGACTCTGGCGGAAAAAGTCAAACAGATAATCCTGACCGAAATAATTTTTAACCCGTTGTGAAAATTTATCTTTCGTAAAAATAAAAGGTTTTATAAAATTAAAATTCTTCATCAGCAGCCATCTTTTAAGTTTCAAAGTATGAGAATAGCCTGCAAAAAGCTCATCAGCACCATTTCCGCTTAATACCACTTTAAAATCTTTATCGTGTGCATATTTTGCTGCATTGATCAGCACTTCAAAACTGCTGTACGGCTCTTCAAAATGCTGGATATTTTCTTTAAGCTGTTCCAGAGCTTCTTCATCGCTTACCTCTTTTACCTCATGCGAAACGCCAAAATGTTCAGCAGCCAAAGATGCATTTTTCACTTCTTCCTCAGAAAATGGATAAGAGATCGTGTATGTTTTGATATGGGCATTAAAAGGTTTTGATTTTGAAGCAATTAAGGTAGAATCTATTCCACCGCTCATCATCACTGCAACAGGAACATCAGCATTCAGTTGTTCTGATATACTTTCAGACAACAATTCATCTACTTCTCTTACGGCTTCTTCTTCAGAAATATTTTCAGAAGATGGTAAAGGCAGCTTCCAGAATTTCTCTTTGGTCATCTTCTGATCTTTTAAATCAATGGTCATAAAAGAAGCAGGTTCAAGGGACAAAATATCCTGAAAGCATGTTTGTGGGGCCAGCGTAGTCTGAAAAAGAAAATTGGTGTACACTCCATTCCAATTGATTTCAGGCTTTACAAATTCATTTTTTAACAGCGCTTTTATTTCTGATGCCCAAACCAATCCTTTTTCACTCTGATGGTAAAATAGGGGCTTCATTCCTACTCTGTCTCTTGCCAGCATAAGTTTTTGGCTGATAAGATCAACAATACAGAGGGAAAACATGCCGTCCAGCTTTGCAAAGGTTGAATTTCCCCACTCCTGATAAGCTTTTAAAATGACTTCGGTATCGGAATTACTTTGAAAAAAATGTCCTGCAGCCTCAAGTTCTTTTCTTAATTTTTTAAAATTATAAATCTCTCCGTTGAAAGTAATAATGATCTTTTCATCTTCCGAGAGCATAGGCTGGTGCCCTTTTTCAGACAGATCAATAATGGATAACCTGCGGAAACCTAAGGCAATTTCTGAATTTCTGTTCTGTAAAAGTGGAAATTGTTCTTTAATTTTTAGGGTAGAATCATTTCCTGAAAAAGAAGTTGCCTGACCATGCTCATAGAGCCAAAATCCTTCATCATCCGGTCCGCGATGTCTGATCGCCTGATTCATTTCCAGAATATTTTTTGAGGAAATACTTTTATGAAATGAATAGTAACCGCTGATTCCGCACATAGTAAAGTCTTAATAGATTTGTAAAAATAGGGAAATGACTTTATTTTCTGCACCTGAAGAGAATAATTATTTCTTCAGAAATTTTTCTTTTAAAAGCTGTATTTCTTCTTTTGAAACCAGATAATCTTTTAAACTGAATGTTGTAGCGCCATAAAACTTCCGGAACAGCAGGAAAGCGGAAACCAAATAGGAGGATGTGGTGGCAATACAAGCTCCTAAAATTCCCCACCTGGGTATCGCAATAAAGGAGAATACAACGGTAACGATCAGCCCAACTATTGATTTTACATTCAGGATTTTCAACTCTCTCATTCCCGAGAAGTAATGTCCTACCATATCGCTTACCGCAATGGCAAAGATTCCGGGAGATAAAAGGAGCATGATTTCTTTGGTATTTCTGAATTCTTTCCCAAAAATCATCTCATAAACCTGTGAGGGTATGATTATGATTCCCAGCACAAAACCTATCATTAAAATAAATGTCAGCTTCAGGGATTCTTTGGTTTTCACTACAGATTCTTCTCTGCTTTTGCTGTTCACCACATCTGAGTATAAAACAACGGCAATGCTTCGCGTGATCGTCCAAATAGCTTCTGAAAATGTAACCCCGATTGAAAAGATTCCTACACTGGCAATGCCTTCAAAATATTCTAAAAAATAAAATGAGAGCCTGTAATTCAGAAATTGAACAAAGGCACTCAGCTGGGTTTTCCAGCCATATTCAAACATGTTTTTGGCAACGTCTTTAGAGAATGAAATTTCTGAAATCTTACATTTTTTTATGATCTGCAGGAAGCTGGTCAATGATAAAAGTGCCAGACATCCGATCTGTGCAAGAAAATATACGGAAACATCTTTCTTTCCGAACACGTATACCAATGTTCCGATAAAAATAATATGGACAAGCTGCTGTAAAACAGTATACACATTAAACTGTCTAATATCCTGTTTTCCAATAAACAAGCTGATATTAGTAGACAAAAGGGATGAAAAAACTGAAATCCCGATAAGATAAAAAAGATATTCACTCTGAATAGAAGCCAGACTGAATAAAAACGGCACAAAAAGCCCAATCAGGATAGACCATAGATAGGCATATAATAAAACCTTTTCTATTTTAAACCTTGAAGCAAAATAAGAAGCGCTGCTTCCTGAAAAGATACTGCTGAAAAAGCTTACTGCAGCAGCATTGGCAACCACAATAGAAATGGTTCCTTTACCCTCACTTCCCCACATATTCGTAGAATAGATCACCAGACCGAAACTGAGGATCAGAATAAGAAAACGTGAGACAAATGTTTTAATAATAGTAAGCTGCATGGTGATATGATTATTTATCAATAGAACTTTTCACAAAATCGACAAAGGAGTTTCTTATCACTTCCCAATTATATTTTTCGTTAAATTCTTTTCGCGCATTGAGAGCATGTGAATAATACAGCTCCGGATTCCTGATATAATTGATAATAATTTCTGAAATGGATTCAGCGTTCTGCGGATCTACCAGATTACCAAATGAGAGATCTCCCATATGCTTTCTGATTCCTTTCAAGTTTGAATAGATCACTGGTTTTCCTGCGCCCATAAAGTAAAAAAGTTTAATCGGCAGTGAATGATTGTTCTCAAAATTGATTTCCCGAAGGTCAAAACAAACATCTGCTTCTGCCAATGCTTCTGTAAATTTTTCAAAAGTAGTGGGTTTTCTGATCTCAATATGTTCAAAAGAATACTTTTTCAATAGTGTTGAAAAATAGAGTTCATCACTTTCCTGTACAGTTGATCCTATAATAAGAATCTTCATACGAAGCTCCTGATATTTTTGACGAACCTTATCTGCTGCTTTAAAGAAATTATCAATTCCCTTATCCTTAGAAATTTGACCTGTGTAACAGAGTGTGATGGTTTCTGGATCAAGTCTTTTTACACTTTCCCTGATGTAAACAGTATCAGGATAATAAGGTAGAATTATCTGCCTTTTAAATCCAAAAAGGTAGGCTAAGGGAAATTTTTTGGTGGTTTCTCCAAAAATAAAATGCGTACTTAAAAATCCTGCATACAACTGAATAAGAGAAAACTTGACAGCCTGGAAAATTTTAGCGGGATATCGGTATCCATCAAGCATAGACATGGAAGGATACCATTCTGTAACATCATAGATATAGCTTGCTTTATGTTTTTTTACAAACTTCTTTGCTGCTATTACTGCCAAAGGTTCGGAACAAATGATACATTCTGGCTGAAAGGTATCACAGACCTTTCGTAATGTGTCTATTTTCTTTTCTATACTCTCTTCCAGAACCG
Source organism: Chryseobacterium sp. KBW03 (assembly GCF_003852415.1). Classification (NCBI taxonomy): domain Bacteria; kingdom Pseudomonadati; phylum Bacteroidota; class Flavobacteriia; order Flavobacteriales; family Weeksellaceae; genus Chryseobacterium; species Chryseobacterium sp. KBW03. The sequence goes on from NZ_QAJO01000011.1 coordinate 128,321, forward strand.
CATAAGACTCTATTTCAATCCCATCAATATGGCCTTTGTACTCTGCATATAAGCTGCATATTTTCACTTCATACCCATTATCTCTAAGAGCTTTCGCCTGATGATAGAAGATGCGATCATCATTATAGTTGTGGGAGGTCGTTAAAAAAAGTACTTTAGGCATTCGTTTTACTCGAGTCTATGCAAAGATACATTATAAAACAAAAAAGTGGGAAACAGGTTCCCACTTTATATTTGATCAGCTGTATCAGCTTAATAGCGTTTATTTTATAGAAGCCGCCCAGCTCTTCTCCAATGGAAGAAGGAAGTGGCTCAAAAAGTCCAGATACGTATTTTTAGAGAAATCAAAAACCTGGATATCGTTTGAAAGGTCACCATTTCTCAACTTCGTTTTAAAATCTATAAGTTTTAAAGTTTTTATTTCTCCGTTTTCAACAAAGCTTGCCTTCATTCTGTCAAAAAGACCCAATTGATATTCTTCATCAATTTCTCTCATGATCTTTCCTAATGCATCAATGCTGCATCCTGAAGCCATTTCTTTTTCTTCATCTACACAAACCACTATGAACTGGTTCTTTTCAATTTTAAATGAAGAAGAAAGTGGTTTTCCATGGGCAGCCCAAGTTGCAAGGAAGTCAAATAATTTTTCAGTAATGATCTTTGCCTCTTTCGTTTCAAAAGGTCTTGAAGCCGGGTATATAATAACTCTGTAGTCGTTGGTTTCTACAATGCTAGATTCTTCGATTTTCATAATGTAACAATTTATTTTTCAAGGCACTGTGCAATCACTCTTCAATTCGGTTCATGGAACAGAATATTACTTTAACCGTGATTTCATATCCTTACAATCTAAAAGACAAAATTACGCAATTTTCTCGAGTTTAAGATCATTGTATTTTTTGCTCAGTACATAAAGCATCATAATGAAAAGCGGGAAAATAAACGGGAAGAAAAACCTCAGTGCCGCCGATTGCGGAAAAAAGAAAAATTTGATATAAACATTCACCAGGAAAAGAACTGATATCATCCTTACCCACATATCTTTTGATTTCCAGAAAATAACGGCAATCATAATTGCTACGGATAAAGTCACTTTTTTAAAGTAAATAATTTTGATATAAATGATGCTTAAATACTCCATTAAACTGACATCAATAGGATGGGTAGAGATAATAGGTCTTCTGTCTATAAACGTGTCATAAAAGACATCTTTCCAGCCGGGATAATGGTAAAATTTAATAATTGCCAGGTACATCAGTAAAAGCACTGTCCCTTGTGCAATAAGGGAAACATCAATTTTCTTTTCTCTAATGTAGTAAAAGAAGAAAACAGCGATGATATAAGTCAGAGTAAAAGTAATATAGTCCGGACGTATAAAAGTGATTCCAAAAAGAAGCAGAAACATGATCCATTTGCTCCAATTTTTAATCAAAGCAATAATAAAGATCAGCATAAACTGAAAAATAAACATATCCGGTGTAGAAACCCTGGACATATAGGTCATTGGCGGCAGAAGCATAGCAGCAACTGTTAATAGTACAGCAAGCCAGTATTTCTTCGGAAACAGGAGTTTTAGAATATAAAATAATAATAATCCTGAAAAAAAGTAAGAAATAAGACTGGTAAACAGGACGGCCATTGGGGAGGAAAGTCCAAGCTTATAAAAAAGAGTTATCACAAGAATATACCCTATTTTGATTTGAAAATAGGGTAATTGTTCTGTAAAAGATTGTGTATTTTTTACGAAATACTGCCTGGGAATGTCCCATTGCTTTATTCCGATTACGTCTGCGTAATGCTCTGCAGGAGCCTCTTTTTTTATTTCCTGATACGTAATGATTCGAACTTTATCCGGTGAGTCCGGAAATTCGGAAGTATACATAGATCCCATATAGCCTGGCATATCCCAGTCATATACTCTGTTTTGATAGTTCCAGAATGTAAGAAGAGTAAGTATCGAAATTACAAACAAAAAGGAGAGTCTCCATTTTACTTTCATAAACCTGTATAAGATTATAACTATAAATCTTCTGCTTCAGCAAGAAGTTCAACGATATCTTTTACGGCAACTTCAGTATTTTTGTTAAAGTGTTTTACCCCATCCGTCATCATCGTGTTGCAGAAAGGGCATCCGGTAGCAATTACTTTAGGTTCAAAAGATAAAGCTTCTTCTGTTCTTTCAATATTAATGTCTTTGTTTCCTTTTTCAGGTTCTTTAAACATTTGTGCACCCCCTGCTCCACAGCAAAGTCCATTGGTCTTGCAACGCTTCATTTCTACAAGCTCTGCATCCAGCTTTTCAAGCAATAGTCTCGGAGCTTCATATTCATCATTGGCACGTCCTAAATAGCATGGATCATGGAATGTAATTTTCTTCCCTTTGAAGGCTCCTCCTTCTATTTTCAATCTTCCTTCTTCCATTAAGGTTTTCAGGAACTGAGTATGATGCACTACATCAAAGTGCCCTCCTAAGCTTGGATATTCATTTTTCAGGGTATTGAAACAGTGTGGACAAGCTGTTACAATTTTCTTTACTTCATAGGCATTCAGCACTTCAATATTGGTAAGGGCCATCATCTGGAAAACGAATTCATTTCCTGCTCTTTTAGCCGGATCTCCGGTACAGCTTTCTTCCTGTCCCAATACAGCAAATTCAACCCCTATTTTGTTTAATATCTTGCAAAATGCTTTTGTAATTTTTTTAGCACGGTCATCAAAACTTCCCGCACATCCAACCCAAAATAAAACTTCCGGGGCTTTTCCTTCGGCAGCATATTCTGCCATTGTTTTTATAGATAGTTCCATTGTTTTAAATTATAATTTTGTTTCCCAAATAGAGATTTGGTGTACCACAACTAGTTAATAATTGATTTATACGAACTTGTTCAGCAGTTTGAATTGGTTGAGAATAAATATTTATATTGGGTTTCAACGCTATAACTGCATTTACATTTCTAAGTGAAATTGTTGGAAATCTATTTTTAAATTTATTAATCGTTTGAATTAGTTGATCCAATGCATCATCCTTTCTATCATTAGTTTTTAATGCCTTTTGCAAATTTTCTTTCTTAATAGATTTAATCTCAATAAAATAAACTTTTTCACTATTATTTATTGATAAATCACATTTTCTTCCTTGCCCATCACCATCTTGGTATACACATTTATCAATTTTTAAAAAAGAAATTTTTTCACCTTTTTTATTTTCAATAACAACATCAAAATCAATTTTACTACTGATTTCGCAAGATGAATTATTTATATCTTTTATATAAATTTCAATATCATTATGTTCTGTAATACACGAACCAAAATTACTTTTATTAAAAATACTATCCATTCTTATTCCATTGAAGATAAGGCAATTTCTCTAAAATCATTTATAATATTCTCAGAAACCATGTCAATCATATTTTGTTCAATTAGCCCCGTTTCTGAATTAAATATTGATTTTACTTTACCACTTGATACCTGATATGCGGAAAAATCATTTGGATTTATCCAAGATTTTGAATCTATAATTTTATTAATATTTTCAAAAAATTTTTGATTATTATCATTCCCTTTTTTATGAGCAAATAAGAGATTATTTATTGAGGATAATATAAAAGGGCTATGGGTAGTATAAAGATGCATACTTCCTTTATCAATTTTTCCATAGTCATCAAGCCTTCCGCTTTCTAAAATTTTCAATAGATCATACTGAGCCTTAGGAAATAAATTTGTTTCAGGCTCTTCAATAACAAATGAATAATTTAATCTCTTTGTCTTTTCTTTTTCATATTTGATTGAAAGAAGAATAGGTAATATACTTTGAAAACCAGATGCACTTTCTGAAAGCTTAATACTTTTTCTTGAAGAATAATAGATCCGATCTTCTCCATTTACATTTTTATATAGCGTATTATTATTAATAAAATTTAAATCATAATTTTTTATGGCTTCAGTAGCACTATTGTATACACTTGCAAAGTTTAACAAATGCTCTGGTATAGGTATATCATATCTCTGAAGATTTAATGCCGCTTTTTTTAGAAGGTGAACTAATACTCTCTCAGACGGAATATATAACGGACTATTATAAAAAATTTCTACTTTCGTTTTTCTTGCCTGCTCAATAATACTATATATTTCTGTATCCGTTAAGTTTTTATCCGATTTATTAAAATCCTTAGAAAATTCATCAAATTTATCATGCAAATCTTCATTTTCTAGTTTGAATTTTTCTTCACTAGACATTCGAGACCACATTACAGAGAATTTGTAGAGTAAATCAAATCTATCTGATAGTTTTGCAAGCTTATCAAATTCTTTTTCAACTTCTTTATATTTTTTTTTATCTTCTAATTCTAAAATATTATTTAGATCTAATTTATCTTTAAATAATATTTTATCATTCTTTATTTCTAAGTAATGAGTTGGGCAATCATAAATAATTTCAGTTTTTTTAGAATAACACCCTTCAAGAGAATAAATGTTAAGACTATCTTTAAATTTATCAATACTTAGTTTCTGAAAAATTTCTAAGTCTCTTTTATTCTTAGTTAAAGAAAAAAATGAAATTCTTCTCTCATCCTCAGGTAATAAATGATATGATTTGGGTGAATTACAAATAGTAAACAATTTTGCTATAGTACTTTTCCCGCTAGCTTGAGCACCAATAATAATATTTACACTTTTAAAATTCAGTGTAGCATTATCAATTGGTCCAAAATTTTTAATAATAAGTTTTGATTGCATAATTTAAATTAATTAATCATTTGCCCAATTCAGACGGTCAGCCTGATTATACTGCCAAGGAGCAGCATTGTTTTCCACATTGGTCATCATCAGATTCAGTTCCTGTGGCGCAGCAGACTGTTCCATCACAAGGAATCTTCTCATCTCAAAAATAATGGAAAGCGGATCAAGCAATACCGGACAAGCCTCTGTACATGCATTACATGTTGTACATGCCCAAAGTTCTTCTTTTGTAATATAATCGTTGAGCAGTTTTTTACCGTCATCAACAAATTTTCCGTTTTTATCAATATTCCTTCCTACTTCTTCCAATCGGTCTCTGGTTTTCATCAGGATCAGTCTTGGAGAAAGTTTTTTTCCGGTAATATTAGCCGGACAAACGGAAGTACAACGTCCGCATTCTGTACATGAGTAAGCATTAAGAAGCTGTACCTGGTTCAGATCAAAAATATCTTCTGCACCAAATTTAGAAGGAGTATCTGCTTCAGCACCTTCAGCCGGAGCTGCGTAGGGATCAGCATTGGGGTCCATCATTAATTTGATCTCTTTGGTTACAGAGTCAAGATTGTTGAATTTCCCTTTTTTATTAAGATTCGCATACCATGTACTTGGAAACGCAAGGATAATATGCAAATGTTTTGAGTAATAAAGATAGTTCATGAAGAAAAGAATTCCTACAAAGTGGAACCACCAAGCGGCTTTCTCTGTAAACATCAAAAATCCGCTGTCAAAACTGAAGATTTCCAAAAACGGAACTAATGTCATTTCACTGATCGGGAAGCTTCCATGTTCTGGAAAAATGCCTCTCGTCTGTAAAATAAAATCGGAAGCATTCATTTTAAAGAATGCCATCATCAGGGCAAACTCAATGATCAAGATCCAGTTTGCATCATTTTTCGGCCATCCGAAAAGTTCTTTCATGGTCAATCTCTTAACTCCGTAAAAATTTCTACGGATAAAGAAGATAACAACTCCAATTACCACCAAAAGTGCTAAAACTTCTAATGTTGCGGTGAAGAAATTATAAAATGTATGTCCGAAAATACTTGATAGAAAACGATGCGTCCCAAATATTCCATCAACAATGATTTCTATTAATTCGATATTAATAATCACAAAACCTACATATACAAAAAGGTGTAGAACTCCGGCAACAGGACGTGCCGTCATTTTACTCTGTCCCATCGCTACACGAGCCATGGTTCCCCAGCGTTCTCCTTTTCTGTCGTTTCTATTGATTTCGTGACCTAACCTGATATTTCTGTAGATTTTCAGCAGGCTTTTAGCAAACAGCCCGAATCCTGCCACTAATAAAATCAGGAAAATAATGTTATCAATGTACTGCATAAGGTGGCGTATTAGTCTTTGTTATTTTTACCGAAAACCGAGAAGTTGATATATCTCTTCGGGTTCGCTTTCATATCTTCGATTAATGAATTCAAATTAGTAGAAGCCGAATTCAGGTTGTTATAAAGCTGATCATCTTTCATCAGTTTACCTAAACTTCCTTCTCCTTTATCAATACCGCCAATCACCTGATTTAATTTTCCTACTGTAGCATCTAAGTTGGCAATTGTTGAATTCAACTGCTTAGTATCGATGCTCTGAGCCAGGTTTCCATATTTATCCAAAGTCACTTTTCCACTTTGCATGGTAAGACTTGCATCATCCAATACTTTTTGTAGTTTAGGGTCATTGTGTCCTACCAGGCTGTTTACACTTCCTGCTGTAGTCTGTAATGCTCCTACTGTTTTATTAAGATTGGATAATAAAGCTTTTATTTCAGCTCTGTTTTGAGCATCAACAAGCAGATTGGCATTAGCCATTAGAGAGTCTACTCTGTGTAACACTACCTGCAGCTGATCTTTTACCGGGCCTACCTGAGAAGAAAGACTTCCGAGTGTTCCCAATTTGAAAGCACCTTTCAGAGTATCTCCGTCTTTAGCCGTCTGACCTCCATATGCAAGGTTTACTCTCATCTCTTTACCGGACATTAATCCTGGTTCAAAGATTTCCAATGATGAATTTTTCGAAAACTCGAATTTGTTATCTATTGTAATTTTTACAACAAAATTGATTTTACCGTCTTTCGCGGTCAGAGGAATAATCTTATCCACCTGCCCTACTTTCAAACCGTTGATAGAAACTGCTGAAGACTGCGCAAGGCCTTCTACATTATCATATTTTGCGTAAAATATATTGTCAGTAGTAAAAAGGCTCTTCCCTTTCATAAACTGAAACAACACCACAAAACCTACAATAGCTAGAAGTGTAATCACACCTGCTTTTATTTCTTTACTGAACTTCACTTGCTAATTTTTTCTAATAAGCAAATATAGTACATTTTAAATAAATCTTTTCCTTTATTGTTCTGCGATAAATACAAAAAAAGCGACAAAAAATTTGTCGCTTTTTATATTATTGAAATGAATTTCTTATTGTTGCTGATTTCCCAGCTTGTTCCAGATCTCAATTCTGTAATCCTCGATATCTGCATTGTCCTGAAGACTCTTCATCCAAGCTTGTCCGAACATTCCGGAATTTCTTTGAGTAAGAGACTCTGTGAACTGCTTAAGATCTCCAGGTTGTTTGTTTACTGTTTCTGATTTTTTGATCAAAACATAAACTCCTGTTCCTCCTTCAACCGGATTGGAAAGTTTACCTTTTGCAACACCGAATGCTGCACCGGCAACTTTAGGTTCCATAGTACCAGCTATTGAAGGGTTCAATAGGTTTACTTGAGCAGACTGTTTTGGAGCCGCGAATAATTTAGCAATCTGATCTAAGCTTGAAGCTTTCGCTGCTGCAATTTTATCAGAGATTTGTTTTGCCGCCAATTTATTTTTAACAAGAACTTCAATCTGATCTCTCACAGATTCCGGATCAGCAAGACCTGCATCTTGTTTTCCGTTTAGATAAACTACAATTTTATCACCTGTTCCTTCTACTGTAAATAATTCAGTATCTCCTTTAGTTCTTTTCTTATCGAAAGCCCAAGTAAGGATCTCCGGATCTTTTTCAGTACCTAAGCCCTGAAGCTGACCTTCAAATCTTTTTGCTGCTTTTGGATTGGTGAACTGGTAGTTCCCTTTCTTAGCAATATTCACGAAATCGTTGAAAGATTTTCCTTGAACCTGCTGAATGAATTTTCTTGATTTTTTATCTGTTTCAGCCTCAGTAGCATCTGAAGGTTTAACTGCTTTCACAAGGTTAGCAACTTTATACCCCATTGATCCTGATTTTTTATCTTCAATATTGATGATATGGTAACCGAACTGTGTTTCTACTACTCCTGTAGCTCCTTTTGGATTGTTTGCAAGGTAAGTAAGGAACTCAGGAACGAAAGGCGTTTCCGGAGTTGTCCATCCTAAGCTACCTCCCTGAGCGGCAGAATTCGGATCACTGGAAACCTTAAGGAATTCTGTAAATCTAGCTGGAGTAGCTTTTACAATAGCACCGATAGAGTCTGCCAATTTCTTAGCCTGCTCCTTAGTTCTTGTTACTCCTTCACCTGCCGGGCTTCCTTTGAAAGCAATAAGGATATGTCTTGATAATGTAGAATCTGAAGCTCTTTTACCTACAAGCTTAGAAACTACGTATACATCCTGCTCTTTATAAGGGCCAAAAGTCTGACCTACTGCTGCTGCAGTGATTTGATCTTTTATAGTTGGAGGCAATTGTGTAGGATTCACATATTGAGGGTTGAATGGCGCATCAGAATTTACCGTTACAAACATGGAATCATTTTTCGTATTCTGGAAGTTTTCAGCACCTCCACTTGCATCTGTACCTCCTGAATAAAGTTTTGTAATCTCTTTCAGCGTTGCTGCATCATCTGCTGCACTAGGTTTAGATGGGAAATATACGATCCCGATATTTCTACTCGGCTCAGCTTTGAACATTACAGGGTGCTGCTTGATGTAGTTTGCAAGATCTTGCGTTGTAACATTGATCTTTGTTTTCTGAAGATAAGCTGCATAGTCTACTTTCACAAAGTCGATATCTGCAAGCTGATCTCTCTGCTTCATCAATTCTTCAGCTTCTTTCTTACCTGTAGTAACACCTGCTGAAATATTGGTAAACACCTGTCTTGCCATTAGTCTATACTCAACTGTCTTTCTAGTTTTCAACCATTGAGCATATCCTTGAGGATTGGTGTTCTTTAATGTTTCAATTTCTTTTTTAAGCTCTTGAGTTTTAAAATTACCTTTCTCATCAAAGAACTGTTGATTCTGAGCAAACATCTGATCGTACTGGATTTGATTCCAGAAATAATCATCAGTCATTTCAAAGCCCAATTTCTCAAACTGTTGTTTGATAAGTTTAGATTGTACAAGTAACTGCCAAGCCTGTTCTTCAAGACCGTTTTTCGGACGACCTTGTTGTTCGGCCTGCTGCTGCAGCACGAAAAGTTGATCATTGAACTCTTCGCGGGTGACTTTCTCACCGTTTACTTTTCCTAAAACGTCAGGATTCTTACCAAAAACCTTGTCGATACTATCCGGGTTTACCAAGAACGCCAAAAGCGCTAAGGCTATTACACCCATTAAAAGCCAAGGCTTACTCCTAATCTGTCCTAAAATTGCCATTTTATAAATTATAGTTTTTTATCAGTTTGCGAAAATACACATTTTTAAGAAATTACAGAAATCGAAGTGCTTAATTTTGAATTTTAATATAAAGATTAACTAAAAAAGGAAATTTTGACCGCATTTTTAAGTAAAAAACAAATGGCATAAGTATTGTGCATTTCTAGAATATTATAATATGCCACACGTTTTCAGCGCATCTTATAAAAAATCCCAATAACGATAAAAAACGAAAATGACAATTTGTCATTCGATTTACTATGACAGAATTTGAAGATATTAGTTTAGAAGAAATGATCAGCGACGGTTTTGATATCGTTACTGAAGAAATCAATCTTTCCGACTTCGCAGAGACTGATAAAAATTCCGAACAGAAAATATTCCCTATACTTCCCGTAAGAAATATGGTTATGTTCCCTAATGTGGTAATTCCTATTACTGCAGGGAGAAAAACCTCAATACAACTTCTTGAGGAAGCACAGAAGAACGGAGATTTCATTGGAATTGTAAGCCAGAAAAATTCGGATCTGGAACAACCTTCCGAAAAAGATATTTATACAACCGGTACATTGGCCAAGATCATTAAGATCATCAAGCTCCCGGAAGGCAATATTACTGCTATTACTAAAGGTTTTCACCGATTTAAGATTAAAAAGATCATTGAAAACCAGCCTTATTTCAGAGCAGAAATATCAAAATTAAAAGATACCCAGCCTAAAGATCAGGAGGAATATGAGGCATTACTGGAAAACATCAAAGATCTTGCTTTAAAGATCATTGAGCTGGACCCTAATATTCCTAATGCAGCAAATTTCGCGATCAAAAACATCAACAATAATGATGATCTTCTGAATTTCATCTGTACCAATGCCAATTTTTCTTCGATTGCCAAGCAAAAGCTCCTTGAGGAGAAAAGCCTGATGATAAGGGCTAAGCAATGCTACGAAATGATGCATGAGGATTTCAGAAAACTGGAATTAAGAAATCAGATCCATCAGAAGACTTCAAAAGATCTCGACAAGCAGCAAAGAGAATATTTTCTGAATCAACAGATCAGAACCATCCAGGAAGAACTGGGCGGAGGACCTGAAAGTGATGTTGAAGATCTAATTGCCAAGGCTAAAACTAAGAAATGGAGCAAGGAAGTAGAGGAGCATTTCCAAAAGGAAATCAACAGGCTTCAACGTCAGAATCCTAATTCTCCGGACTATAATGTACAGAGAAACTATCTGGATTTCTTTACAGATCTTCCATGGGAAACTTATACAAAAGATATTTTTGATATTGCAAAGGCTGAAAAAGTACTAGACAAGGCACATTTCGGACTGGAAGATATCAAGAAAAGAATTCTGGAGCACATGGCTGTTTTAAAATTAAAAAACAACATGAAATCTCCTATCTTATTATTGGTAGGGCCTCCGGGAGTGGGTAAAACATCTTTAGGAAAATCTATTGCAGATGCTTTAGGAAGAAAATATGTAAGATTATCACTAGGTGGTCTTCATGATGAGAGCGAAATCCGCGGACATAGAAAAACGTATATTGGTGCTATGGCGGGAAGGATTTTACAATCTATCAAAAAATCCGGTACTTCAAACCCGGTAATTGTTCTTGATGAGATTGATAAAATTGCACAAGGTATTCATGGTGATCCAAGCTCAGCGCTTCTGGAAGTTCTTGACCCTGAACAAAATAAGTCTTTTTATGACAATTTCCTTGAGATGGGGTATGATTTGTCAAAAGTAATGTTCATTGCTACAGCCAATTCTCTTTCAACAATACAGACTCCTCTTTTGGACAGAACGGAAATTATTCAGATTGCCGGCTATACTTTGGAAGAAAAGACTGAGATTGCGAAAAGACATTTAATCAGGAAACAACAGGAAGAAAATGGTTTAGATGCTAAATCATTCAAACTTGGAAATGCAGAGCTAAAGCATATTATAGAAGCCCACACTTCTGAAAGCGGTGTAAGAACTCTGGAGAAAAGAATTGCTGCCGTTGCAAGATGGACAGCTCTTCAGACTGCTCTGGTAAAAGATTATGATCCAAAAATTTCAGTGGAAAAAGTAGATGAGATCCTTGGTGTACCAAGACCAAAAAGCTTATCTGAAATCACTGGAGTTCCGGGGGTTGTAACAGGTCTTGCATGGACAAGTGTAGGTGGGGATATCCTTTATATTGAAAGTATTCTAAGCAACGGAAAAGGTTCTTTGACAATGACCGGAAACCTTGGAACAGTCATGAAGGAATCTGCTACGATTGCCCTGGAATATATTAAAGCCAAGCATGACGAACTGGGAATCTCTCAGGAAGAACTGGATAAAAAAAACATCCACGTCCATGTTCCTGAAGGAGCAACTCCTAAAGACGGACCTTCTGCGGGTATTGCGATGCTGACTTCAATGGTTTCTTCTTTTAAAAATAAAAAGATAAAACCTCACCTTGCCATGACAGGAGAAATTACGTTAAGAGGAAAAGTACTTCCTGTAGGAGGGATCAAAGAAAAACTTCTTGCTGCGACAAGAGCAGGAGTAAAAGATGTTATTCTTTGTGAAGCCAACAGAAAAGACGTGGAAGAGATCAAAAAAGATTATTTGAAAAATCTAAGCATCCATTACGTCAACAGAATGGAGGAAGTAATTGACATCGCTATTGAAGCATAAAACAACTTATAACATATTAACTTCTCAATAAGGAAACACGTTCTGATATTCAGAGCGTGTTTCTGTTTTATAAATAAAAACAGAATTTTATTTATTGGGTGGAATAAAATTTGCTTCATTACAAGAAAAACCCTGAAGGATTGAATAAAAATTTTTCAATTCAGTGGGGTTTTCTTATTTTTATTCCACACTACAGATTTTTAGATTATGAATTTTCTTAGACTCCCTTTCCTTCTCAAGCTTTCGCTGGTGGTGGTTTCCATTATCGGCCTTGGTTATCTTCTGGCATTAGGACAGAGTATTTTAGCTCCGTTTTTCCTGGCATTCCTGCTGGCCATGCTGTTTTTACCGGCTGCCACTTTTATGGAAAAAAAGCTAAGGTTTCCAAGATCAATGTCTACCATGACCTCGGTATTTATTATGCTGATGATTTTAGGTGGAATCATTTATTTCTTTACCAATCAGCTCTCTGATTTCAGCAAGGATCTTCCCCACCTTAAAGAACAGTTCACAACTGTTTTTAATGGTTTGCAGCACTGGGTTTCCAAAACATTCAATGTGAAAGTGGATGAACAGGTAGATTATATCAACCAGGGATTGAATAAACTACTATCTTCTTCAGGAATGATTTTAGGATTTACTTTTGGGATATTTTCAACAGGATTCGGTTTTATTATATTTTTCACTCTGTTTTTTATCTTTATTTTAAATTACAGAAGGCTTTTAAATAATTTTATCGTTACTGTTTTCAACGAAAGACATAAAGCGAGTGTACAGGAAGCCGTAAGTGAGATTCGTATTATGACCAAGAAATATATCTTCGGACTTTTTCTGCAAGTAATTATCGTATCTATTCTTACTTCAATCCTTCTTACAATTCTGGGCGTGAAATATGCTATTCTTTTAGGAGTTCTGACAGGATTACTAAACGTCATTCCTTATCTGGGAATTTTTATTTCTCTTTTAATTTCATGTTTTATAGCATTTGCCACTTCAACTCCTTCCACATGTATTTATGTTGCATTGGGTTATATTGCGATTCATGCGGTAGATGGAAATATTGTTCTTCCATTTGTTGTAGGCTCAAAAGTAAAGATCAATGCTTTATTTTCTTTTATCGGTATTCTTTTGGGCGAGCATCTTTGGGGAATTGCAGGAATGTTCCTGTGTATTCCAGCCATTGCTATTATTAAAATTATCTGTGAAAGAGTGGATGACCTCAAACCTTGGGGAAGATTATTGGGTGAAGAACAGAAACCTAATAAAAAGAAGAAAAGCTATAAGATTTCTAAGAATATTACTCTGGAGGAAATGGACTAGAATATGGGTAATGAGTAATGAGTAATGGATAATAACGGGTAAGCGAGATTATTTCGGACCTTAACTTTATATAAAAAAGAAGACTGCCTTTTTCAAGACAGTCTTTTTATATTTTACTATGGAAGAGCGCAGTATGGGCTCATTCCGTTTGGACAGGTTTCTGTACATAGAATATTGGCCTGAATATCCGGGCAGTATCCATAATCCGGTGGTGGTGTCGTACCTCCGCCCCCGCCTAAACAAGGATCCCCAGGTGGAATTTTACATGGACATCCTATTGGGCCTATATCACATTTTCCAATGCCGCCGCCCCCTTGAATTTCTCTTAAATCCGTACGGTTTAATTTTTTTAAGTTTTTCAACATAATATTTTATTAGTTTTTGTTTGCATCTCAAATATAGATAATAAAATTATTCAAAACCCAACATTAACCAACCATTAACATTAATTAATTGTTTTTTACAAAAATTAAATCAATTAATCCTATTTTTATTTTACATTTGATATAAAATCATCAATCATGAAAATAGTAAAATTCATTTTATGCTTACTTTTCGGGCTTATGTTTATTAATGCCGGATTAAACAAGTTTTTTAATTATATGCCAATGGAGAAACCTACTCCAGAGCAAATGAAACTTTTCTCTGCTTTTGGAGAAATCAGCTGGCTGATGCCTTTAGTGGGTATCGTAGAAGTCATTGGCGGATTACTATTCATTTTCCCAAAAACAAGAGCGTTAGGGGCCATTGTTATTTTACCTGTCATGGTAGGAATTGTTACCCACGTTTTCACGATGGATAAATCTCCAATGGGAATGAGCATCGCCGGGGTGATGTTCCTGATCAACCTTTGGATCATTATTGACAACAAAGAAAAATACAAGCATTTAGTTTCATAAGACTGCAGATAATAGGTTGCAGATTATAGGTAATATAATCTGCAACCTATTACCTCCTACCTGCTCCTTACACAAAAGCACTGAATCCTGTAATCGATCGTCCTACGATGAGCGAGTTGATTTCTTTTGTCCCTTCATAAGAATAAATGGCTTCGGCATCGGCTACAAAACGAGCGACATCATATTCCAGCAAAATTCCGTTTCCACCCAGCACTTCTCTTGCCCTGGAAACAATATCTCTTGTTCTGAGTGTACAGAAAACTTTAGCCAGCGAAGCATGTTCATCTTTTAAAATTCCTTCATCCTGCATTTCAGATAGTCTAAAAACCATGGTCTGCATTGCAGTAAGGTTAGAAAGCATTTCTACCAGATGTCCCTGAATCATTTGAAATGAGGCGATAGGTCTTCCAAACTGCTCTCTTTTTCGGGTATAATCCAATGCACTTTCATAAGCCCCTCTTGCACATCCGGTGGCCATCCATGCCACTCCTGCCCGTGTCATTCTCAGTACTTTTCCAGTATCTTTAAAGGAATTGGCGTTCTTCAAACGATTTTCTTCGGTTACAAGACAGTCTTTTAAGGTGATCAATCCGTTCTGCACAATTCTTAAAGCCATTTTCCCTTTGATCTTTTCTACGGAATATCCCGGATTATCTTTTTCTACAATAAATCCTTTTACTTCTCCGCTGTCTAAATCTCTTGCCCAGATAATGATAAGATCGGCAAAAGTGGCATTCCCAATCCATTTTTTCTGGCCGTTCAGCACCCATCCTTCAGGTGTTTTTTTGCAGGTTACAGTCAATCCGCCCGCTGCCCCGGAACCCACTTCCGGCTCTGTAAGCCCAAAGGCCCCTATTTTTTCAAATTTCTGCATCTGCGGAAGCCACTTCTGTTTCTGCTCTTCGGAACCACAGATATAAATAGATCCCATCGCCAGCCCCGACTGTACTCCAAAAAATGTGGCAATAGAAGCATCTATTCTCGCCATCTCCATCGCAATAACACCTTCCATCAGAAAAGGCATTCCCGGACAGCCGTACCCTTCATAGGTAACCCCGCAGATATCCAGTTTTTGGAATTTCGGAATCAGTTCAAAAGGAAATTCATCTCTGAGCCAGTAATGATTAACCAAAGGTTTCACTTCTTTTTCCATGAATGCTCTTACTTTAAGCTGAATTTCGCGCTGTTCGGGAGTCAGAGTATGGTAGATATCATAGAAGTCTCCATCAATAGGAGGAAGTTCCTTTTTTTTCTTTTCGGGATCAAGCATTTTCATAAGCCCGGAAAGCTGTTTATCATCCAGTTTTGAAAAATTATGCATCAGTTTTGGCAGATCTACTTTTTGAGAAATGGCACTCAGCTGATCAAAATCTATGGATGTGAATAGTCCTATTGCGTTTCTGATTTTGGAAAAAGTATTTGACATAATGATAGATTGTAGTTTTGGTTTGTAAAAGATAAGCAAAAATTGCTCCGAAAGCAATGTGCAAGGCTCAACTATGTTTTACAAAGCACTTAATTTCAACTCATTAAAACAGAATATTCCGTTTACAAGTTTTTTACTTTTGATTTTCAAGCGTTACAAAAGATCCTGACTGAACTTTGACTCAAGCAAAAACATTAAAAATAAACGCTATGAAAACCACTTACATTAAATTATCATTGTCCGCCGTTCTTTTATTAGGTATTTATTCATGTAAAAAGGGAGAGGTTGCAACCACAGATCTTGAAGCGTATGCTTCTACTGATTCTGCAGCAGTTGTTGTATCTGATAGTATTTCATCGGTTGCAGACATGAAGGTAAAAGACAAACAGTTCATCAAGACTGCAGATGTCAATATGGAGGTAAAAGATGTATATAATGCGACCATTGCTATTGAAAAATCGGTTCAGGAGCTTGGAGGATTTGTTACCAACAGCAATCTTCAAAGCAATGTGGTTTCTGAAAATACCTACAATACTTCTAATGAAGAAGCTATGCTGGTTAAAAAATATCAGACAGAAAATACAATGCAGGTGCGTATTCCGACTGAGAAATTAGGTGAACTTTTAATGTCAATCAATACGAACAAATTATTTCTTAATTCCCGATCCATTAATGCGGAAGATGTGACTGCCAACATCAAATATTCTGAACTTGAAGGGAAAAGAAATCAAAAAACCTCTGAAAATATCAGCAAGCTGAAAACCAATAAGGATAAAGTAACCTTAGACGATGAGAATATGTCTGAAGGAAATCTTCAAAAGCTGTCAAGTATGAATATGACAGACGATCTTAAATACAGCACCATTCAGATTTACATCAAAGAACCTCAATTGCGTATTGCAGAAATTGCGGTTACCAACACAACAAGCATTGATAATAAATATAAATACAATTTCATTTATGACGCCAAAGATGGCTTTGTTTATGGTTTCTACCTGATTCAGAAAATCATAGTGGCTCTTATCAACATCTGGCCGATCCTATTAATTGCAGCTGCTGTGATCTATTTCCTAAGAAAAAAAAGAATTTCAAAGCCTGGGCAGCCAAAAATTCAAGAATAAAAAAACATTCCTAACCAATTGGTTATCATCATAATTTTAGATTTTACAACCTCCTTTTCCGGGAGGTTTTTATTTTTTTTGAAAAAAAACTGTAACGATTGTAACGCCTGCTTTACCTACTCTTTAAAATAATAGAAAATCAAAAAAAATTAATAGTATGAAAAATTTAGTAAAACTTGGATTCGCAGCGTTATTATCAATGAGTACGATGACTGCAAAAGCACAGAAAGCAACTACCAGCAATGACAACAGCCTGCTTTGGGAAGTATCCGGGAATGGTCTCTCTAAGCCGTCTTATATTACCGGAACTTTTCATATCTTATGCAGTAAAGATTTTGAAATAAAATCCAAGATATTGAAAGCGCTTGAGAAATCTGAAAATTTTGTCATGGAGATCAATTATACTGATCCTGCTGAAATAAAATCACTGCAAAAAATGTATCAGACAGATAAAAAAATATCAGATCAGCTTTCTCCGGATGAAGCCAAAGAACTGAATACAATTCTTGCTGATTACGGGACGGATCTAAAAAGTATAGACTCATCAAGTCCACAAGCACTGTATGCTCTTCTTTCTACTAAAGCGATCCCATGTCCCCAGACTGAAATAAAGCTCTATGAAATAGAACTTCTTCAGAAAGCAATAAAAGATAAAAAAACGGTCAGAGGACTTGAAAAGGTAGAGGATCAGATGAAAAGCATGAATGAAGCTTATAACCTGAAAATCACCATCGCCCAGCTAAAAATGAGTAAGGAATATGAAAGCCTTTTTAAAAAGATGATAGAAGCTTTTAAAAATGAAAATGTACAGTTACTTTACAGTCTTTTTAAGGATGAAAGATTTATGAATACCCAACAGGAAAAAGCAATGCTTACCGACAGAAATCAAAACTGGGTAAAAGCAATGCCTGAAATAATGAAAAACCAAAGTTCTTTATTTGCGGTGGGCGGATCTCATCTTATGGGCAAAAATGGCATCATCCCTCTTCTGCAGGCAAAAGGTTATACTGTAAAACCTGTATCAAGTTTATAATCATAACCAAACCATGAAACTATTGTGAGCAATCCAACTGAAACTGCTTTTTTAAAGCTTGTCAACCAGCACAAAGGTATTTTGTATAAAGCCTCGCGGATCTATGCAGATTCTTTAGAGGACCGGGAAGACTTGCAGCAGGAGATCCTTATCCAGCTTTGGAAATCCTATCAGACCTTCAAAGGGAACAGTGAGTTTTCTACCTGGATGTATCGGGTTGCCATCAATACTGCTATTACATATTTAAAAAAAGAAAAGCAGAGATCCAATAACCACACAGATGCTCCTACTTATTTTGAAGTACAGCAGGAAGATTATAATCCCACAAAGGACAGGCAGCTGGAAATCTTCTACGGTGCCGTTCAGGAACTGAATTCCTTAGAAAAAGCAGTTATATTCTATTTCATGGAAGGGATGTCTCACAAAGAAATAGGGAATAATTTAGGACTCAGTGAAGGCAATGCCCGT
The DNA here is from genome assembly GCF_003852415.1 of Chryseobacterium sp. KBW03. Classification (NCBI taxonomy): domain Bacteria; kingdom Pseudomonadati; phylum Bacteroidota; class Flavobacteriia; order Flavobacteriales; family Weeksellaceae; genus Chryseobacterium; species Chryseobacterium sp. KBW03. The sequence continues at coordinate 146,583 of NZ_QAJO01000011.1, forward strand.
GTAAAACTCAACAGAACAAAAGAAAAAATACAACAAATCATAAAAAAATCAGGCTATGAATTTTGATCAATTAAAAGAACAATGGAATAACGAAGGCGGCAGCGTCCATATTCCTGATACTATAGAACAATTAAAAGAAAGTAAACATCCTATAGAAAAGATTCAAAAGAGTATGAAAAAGGAATTTCCTGCACAGGTTCTTTCCATCATACTTATTGGGTTATTCCCGCTACTATTTCAATTTCCCTCTTCACAGTATATTATTTATTATATATCTTACGCTGTATTGGTAGTAGTATCCTGTTATTATCTATTCGGATTTTATCAATTTTACAAACAAGCAGAACTTTATACCGGAAATACAAGAAACAGCCTGTGGAAAATCTATCATGAGCTCAAGTTAAACATGGAGAGATACCAGTCTTTTGGTTTCTTGCTACTTCCCCATTTTCTAATAACCCTGGGTTTAATCGCCTTTAATATGTTGGAGAAAAAGGGTGAATCGCTAGCTGATATTACTAATAAACATCAACTATCACTCATTTTATTAGTATTGATAGGCGTTTTTGCTATTGTAGTAAGCATTATCTTATGGACAAAATATATTTACGGACCCAGTGCCAGACAACTGGAAAAGATCCTGAACGAAATGGAAGAATAGTTTAACCGCTTTTTATACACCCTAAAAATGAAGTCTCAGAGAATATCTGAGGCTTTGTTTTTTAAAAAATCGTTATTTCTCATCTTCAAATTTATCTGAGGTTTTATTTTTCCGTAAATTTGCAAATCAGAAATAAATCATTATAGATTGTCAGTTATTTTCATCTAATACATGATTTTCTGAAGTATAAAAATTCTGTACTATGCTATCAAAAATAAATCCAACACAAACTAATAGCTGGAAGGCACTTGATGAACACTTCGGTGGAAATGATTTTGATCTTAGAAGCCTTTTCCATTATAACCCGAACCGTTTTAGTGAGTTTTCTCTGCAAAAGGACAACTATCTTTTTGATTATTCTAAAAATCTAATCGATTCAAGAACCAAGGAGCTTTTATTACAATTGGCTGAAGAAAGCCAGTTAAAGGATGCTATTTCTAAAATGTTTTCCGGTGATAAAATAAATGAAACGGAAGGAAGAGCTGTTCTTCATACGGCATTAAGAGATTTCTCTGACCGTGAAATTCTTGTGGATGGAGAAAACATCAAACCAAATATTAAAAGAGTTCTTGACCATATGAAATCTTTTTCTGAGAAAATTATTTCAGGAGAGCACAAAGGTTTCAGCGGAAAAGAGATCACTGATGTTGTCAACATTGGTATTGGAGGCTCAGATCTGGGACCTGTAATGGTTTGTTCAGCTTTAAAGCATTTTAAAACAAGATTAGATGTTCACTTTGTTTCCAACGTGGACGGAAATCATATCGCAGAAGTGGTAAAAAACTTAAATCCTGAAACCACTTTATTCATCATTGCTTCCAAAACATTTACCACTCAGGAAACAATGACCAATGCAAATTCAGCTAAGGATTGGTTCCTAAAAGCTGGAAAACAGGAAGATGTTGCCAAACATTTCGTTGCGCTGTCTACTAATATTGAAGCCGTTAAAAAATTCGGAATTGCTGAAGAAAATATTTTTGAGTTCTGGGATTGGGTAGGCGGAAGATATTCACTTTGGAGTGCTATCGGATTAAGCATTGTTCTTTCTGTAGGATATGAAAACTTCGAACAGCTTTTAAAAGGAGCTTTTGATACAGACCAACACTTCCAGACTGCAGATTTCTCTGAAAACGTTCCTGTATTAATGGGACTTCTTGGGATCTGGTATCGTAATTTCTACGCTGCAACAACTTATGCAATCTTACCTTACTCTCAGTATTTGGACAGATTTGCGGCCTATCTTCAACAGGGAGATATGGAAAGCAACGGAAAATGTGTAGATAGAAATGGTGAATTCGTAGAATATGAAACGGGACCTATTATCTGGGGAGAACCAGGTACAAACGGTCAGCACGCTTTCTACCAGTTGATCCACCAAGGTACAGAATTGATTCCGGCAGATTTTATTGCCTATGCAAAAAGCCCGAACCAAGTTTCTGACCATCAGGATATATTATTAGCGAACTTTTTCGCTCAGACTGAAGCACTTGCCTTCGGAAAACTGGAAGAGGAAGTTGAAGAAGAACTTAGAAATTCAGGGAAATCTGATGAAGAAATAGACAGATTGATCAATTTCAAGGTTTTCCACGGAAACACTCCTACCAACTCTATATTATTCAAGGAATTAACTCCTTTTTCATTAGGCCAGCTGATCGCTTTGTATGAACACAAAATTTTCGTTCAGGGCGTAATCTGGAATATTTTCAGCTTCGACCAGTTTGGAGTGGAATTAGGAAAAGTATTAGCCAGTAAAATCCTTCCTGAGCTTGAGAACAATGAGGCAATAAGCTCTCACGACAGCTCTACCAATGGATTGATCAGTTACTATAAAGAAAATAAATAGTACGTAAAAAGAAAGTAAAAGTAAATCTATAAAGTAAAAAAGTAAAAATGGCAGAAATTCTTGACGGACTTAAAGTATCCAAAGAAATAAAAGCAGAGATCAAGGTTGAAGTAGACAAGATTCTCGAAAGCAAAAGAAGAGCTCCGCATTTGGTGGCTATTCTTGTAGGAAATAATGGAGCAAGCAAAGCCTATGTAAACTCTAAAGTGAAAGACTGTGAGGAAGTAGGATTTCAGTCCAGCTTAATTAAATTTCCTAGTACAGTTTCCGAATCTGAATTACTAGAAAAAATTGACGAGCTTAATAAATCTAAAGCAGTAGACGGATTTATCGTTCAGCTGCCTTTACCAGATCAGATAGATCAGGAAAAGATCATCAATGCTATTGACCCAAGAAAAGATGTGGATGGTTTTCACCCTGAAAATTTTGGAAAAATGGCTCTTGAAATGGATACATTCTTGCCAGCAACTCCTTTTGGGATTTTAACATTATTGGAAAGATATAATATTGAAACCAAAGGAAAAGACTGTGTAATTATCGGAAGAAGTAAAATTGTAGGAAGACCAATGAGTATCCTGATGGGAAGAAAAGATTTCCCTGGAAACTCTACTGTTACCCTTACACACTCCTACACGAAAGACATCGAAGAGTACACAAGAAAAGCAGATATTGTTATTACCGCTTTAGGAGATCCTCACTTCTTGAAAGGAGATATGATCAAGGAAGGAGCCGTAATTATTGACGTGGGTATTACAAGAGTAGATAACGACTCTCCGAAAGGATATTACCTTGCAGGTGACGTAGATTTTGACAGCTGTGCTGCAAAAGCAGGCTGGATTACACCGGTACCTGGAGGAGTAGGCCCAATGACAAGAGCAATGTTGATGAAAAATACCATCATCGCTTACAAAACTTCGGTCTATAACGACTAATTTTAAAATGAATAAAGAAGAAGATATTTTATTAAAAGAAGGTAAAATGCTCCCTGTAATGGAGCATTTTTACACTTTACAGGGAGAAGGAGCACACACTGGAAAAGCCTCTTATTTTATCAGACTTGGAGGCTGCGATGTCGGCTGTCACTGGTGTGATGTAAAAGAAAGCTGGGATCCGAAACTTCACCCTTTGATGAATGCAGTAGAAATTGCAGAAATGGCTGCCAAACATTGTAAAACAATTGTTTTAACGGGTGGTGAGCCATTAATGTGGAATTTAGAAATATTGACCTCCAGACTAAAAGAACTGGGGTGCACAGTACATATCGAAACTTCGGGAGCTTATCCTATGAGCGGGCACCTTGACTGGATTACGCTTTCTCCAAAGAAAACAGGATTACCTAAAGAAGAGATCTATCAAAAGGCCAATGAACTTAAAATGATCATTTTCAATCAGCATGACTTTACATTCGCACAGGAGCAGGCTTCTAAAGTTTCTGAAAACTGCAGGCTTTATCTTCAAAGCGAATGGAGCAAGAGAGATGATATGTATCCTAAGATCACAGACTTCATCCTGGAACATCCGGAATGGCAGGCTTCAGTTCAGACTCATAAATATCTGAATATCCCTTAAAAAAGCGTAAATTAGCTGGTCTTATAAGCTATAATACCTTTAGATGCAGAGAATTCGATACTCTAGATACTTGAAATCGATCATTATGTTGCTTGACCTCATGGTTATTGCATCTATTTTCATATTCTTTTTTATAAGCAGAAACGAAAGTTTAAAATACGATAAAGAAACCTGGTATCAAAATATTTTTTCTCTGATTCTGTTGTTTTTGTTCTGGGTACTTCTGAGTGGCAGAACAAAAATATACAACATTCCGAGAAACCTTACGTATACCTTGTTTCTTGAACGCCTCTTAATCCATTTCCTCTTTTTTATACTTGGCGTTCTGCTTATAGGGAAGGTAAGTAATAATTCATTTTTCAATTCGGATATTTACTGGCTTTCATTTTATCTCTTTATTTTCATCTTCCTGACAAAGTCATTGATCTATTTTGCGATCAAATATTTACGATCTCTGGGAGCCAATTACAGAAATGTAATGTTTTTAGGAGACCATCAGTCTACAGATATCCTGAAGAATATCTTTATGGACCGTAAAGACTATGGATACAGGATATTTGAATATGAAAGTTCTGATATCAGCATCAGTGAACTGGTTACTTTCTGGAAAAAAAACGAAATTCACACCTTGTTTTTATCCATGGAAAACTCTTATGATGAAAAGATTGAGAATGAGATTTTCAAACTGGCGGAGGATAACAAGATTCATATTTCATTGATTCCGAGTATCACGCAAAGCGATTTTTTCCTGTATGATCTTGGATATATACAAACTCAGCCGGTCCTTAATCAGGCAAGATATCCATTAGATTATTATTCCAATTTTCTAATGAAAAGAACTTTTGATATTTTCTTTTCTATCCTGATATTGACTTTGATCTGCTCCTGGGTATTTCCAATTATTGCCATTCTTATTAAGACGACTTCCAAAGGCCCGGTCTTTTTCCTTCAGAAAAGATATGGTTTTCATGAAGAGGTTTTTAACTGTATCAAATTCAGAACGATGATTGTGAACGATGAGTCTGCAACGAAAACAACCTCTGTAAATGATTCCAGAATTACCAAAGTAGGTAAATTTTTAAGAAAAACCAGCCTTGATGAGCTTCCACAGTTCATTAATGTATTGAAAGGTGAGATGTCTGTCGTAGGACCAAGGCCGCATATGCTTTCTGTAGACAATTATTATAAACCAAAAATCGGAAGATACAGCCTAAGGAGTATGGTAAGTCCGGGAATTACGGGATTGGCACAGGTGAATGGATTGCGTGGTGATTTTGGAGACGTGGAAGTAGAAATGAAAAAAAGAGTGCTGGCGGATGCTTTCTATGTAAGAAACTGGAGCTTTGTACTCGATCTGGTCATTATTTTAAAAACCGTTTTATTGGTTATAGGAGGTGATAAAAATGCCAAATAAAGATCATAATATGGTAAATATTGAAATAATTTTAACACAAAACCAGGCTTTAGTCTTATTCTCGACTCTAGCCCAATTAAATAAAAAAGTCTAATTTAGCAGTATGTTAAAAAAGTTTTTCACAGCAGTAGGGGAATACATGATCCTCTTGGGAAAATCCCTGCAGAAACCTCAGAAAATGAGAGTTTTCTGGAAGCTGTTCATGAGAGAAATTAATGATTTGGGAGTGAATTCTTTCGGACTTGTCATCTTCACATCCATCTTCGTGGGGGCTGTAGTTGCTATTCAAATGTTCAATAACTTCGATGCTTCTTCATTTCCTATTCCGCCTTCATTTGTAGGATATGCTACAAAAGCGGTATTGGTTTTGGAATTCGCACCTACGATCATCAGTCTGATCTTAGCAGGTAAAGTAGGATCCTATATTGCATCCAGTATCGGAACAATGCGAGTTTCCGAACAGATAGATGCTCTGGATATTATGGGAGTAAATTCACCCAATTTCCTGATCCTTCCGAAAATTATCGCATGTATGATTTTTAACCCTCTTCTTATCGCTATCAGTATTGTATTCGGTATTGGTGGAGGCTATATTGCCGGGATTTTAACAGGAAACTGGACTGAAAACGACTATATTGTTGGTATTCAAATGTATATGCCCAATTTATTTGTTTACTATGCATTTACCAAGACAACCGTTTTTGCTTTTATCATTGCTACTGTACCGTCTTATTTCGGATACAATGTAAAAGGAGGATCTTTGGAAGTAGGTAGGGCCAGTACACAGGCAGTGGTATGGACAATGGTATTTATTATCATTTCCGAATTAATTTTAACCCAATTAATATTAAGCTAATGATTGAGGTAAAAGATCTTAAGAAAAGTTTTGATGATGTTGAAGTACTGAAGGGAATTTCAACTTCATTTGATAAAGGAAAAGTAAACTTAATTATTGGGCAGAGTGGTTCCGGGAAAACAGTTTTTCTAAAAAGTCTGTTGAATGTGTATATGCCATCTTCAGGAGAAATTTTATTTGACGGTCGTAATGTAAACACCATGAACAGAGATGAAAAACAGCATCTTCGTGCAGAAATCGGAACGGTATTTCAGGGAAGTGCATTATTTGATTCCCTTACGGTGGAAGAGAATATTATGTTTCCTCTTGATATGTTTACCAATCTTACCTATAGAGAGAAAAAGAAAAGAGTCTTTGAGGTAATCGGAAGAGTACACCTTGATAAAGCTGATAAAAAATATCCTTCAGAAATTTCAGGAGGAATGCAGAAAAGGGTTGCCATTGCCAGAGCCATTGTCAATAATCCTAAATATTTATTCTGTGATGAGCCCAATTCCGGACTCGATCCGTATACTTCAAAGATCATTGATGATCTTCTTTATGAAATCACAAAAGAGTACAACACGACTACCATTATCAATACTCACGATATGAACTCTGTGATGACGATTGGCGAGAAAATTGTATACCTTCGATTGGGAATCAAAGAATGGGAAGGGAACAAAGACATTCTGATTACTGCAGGCAATAAAAATCTGATTGATTTCGTTTATTCTTCAGAACTGTTTAAAGAGCTGAGAGAATATTTACTTGAGAATAATAAAACGATTGAAAATACAAATACAAAAATAGACGATAATGAAAAAGGTACTTAGTATAGCGTTATTAGGGTTTTCAATGTGGGCTTCTGCGCAGATTTCTCTGGCAGGTAAGGCTAACTTAATTTTTCCTACAGGCTCACCTTCATGGTCCAACATTAAAGGAACAGTGAATGATGCCATTGACGGAACAGGTAAAAATAATGTAGGTTTCAATGTGGGACTTTCATTAAAAGTGGGTCTTCCTACTTCACTGTTTGTGATGCCGGAAATCTATTATACTCATTTCAAAAACGAGTTTACTACACAGAACACTACTTTTGATGTTAAAAGCAACCGTATAGATGTCCCTGTGCTTTTGGGATACAATCTTTTAGGAAATATGCTGGGTGTTTTCGTTGGACCTGTCGGAAGTTTTAACTTAAATAAAGACAATACTTACAACGATTTTAAAGAAAATGCTAAAAATGATTTTACAGTAGGATATCAGTTTGGGGCTCAGCTTGAAATCAAAAAGTTTCTTGTAAATGCAAGATATGAAGGTGCTTTCAGTAAGGATGAAAGAAACTTTATCAACAGAGTTTCCGGTTCGGAAATCAGATATGACAACAGACCTAACTTGTTTATGGTAGGTTTAGGATATAAATTCTAATCAAATATCGAAAATAACAATTTTTAAACCCTCAAATTAAATTTGAGGGTTTTTATTTTGATCTTCAAGTTCAGCCTGGCGCTTTGCAATTTCTGCAGCCTGCTTTTCTAGCTCTTCTTTATCTTTCTGAAGCTGTTTGAATTCTTTTTTCTTCTGTTCCGCTTTGATAGCGCTTCCCTTACTTAAATATCCTACCATTCCTCCAATGATAAGTCCTATCCCAACGCCTGCCATCACTCCCATGATGTGAGAAATTTTTATTTGTTCTACGGCAAAATCAGTTGTTAGATAGAAAAGTAATGCAGAAACAGCCAAAAGTATAAGTCCGGTAATTGATAAACTCTTCATAATATTGTGTTTAGGTGGTTGTATAAAAAAGCCTTACCAAATTTACTAAAAATTTAATAAGGCCTTACTCAAGATTAAAATTCTAATTATATTTTTCCTCCCGCAGCCTTATAGTATTCTAATGCTTTCGGAAGATCTTTGTTGATATCTGAAATTCTTGTTTCCGGATTCGGGTGGGTAGATAAGAACTCAGGTTGTCTTGATCCTGTAGATGCTGCTTCCATTCTGTTCCAGAAAGGAATTGCTGCTCTCGGATCATATCCTGCCATAGACATCAGGTAAAGCCCCATTTCATCAGCTTCAGATTCCTGACCTCTTCCGTATTTCAATAAAGCAACCTGTGAGCCGATAGGATATACCTTCTGGAAAACACTTGCCCATTGTGAATTTGAGATCGTTCCTCCCAGGATAGCCCCTCCGTACTGAGCAACCATTGCCTGAGAAATTCGTTCGTTTCCATGTCCTGCCAACGCGTGAGACACCTCATGCCCCAATACTACGGCAAGACCATTATCGTCTTTGGTAACCGGTAATATTCCGGTGTATACAGCGACTTTACCACCAGGCATACACCAGGCATTCAGCTCGCTGCTCTGCAAAAGATTGAATTCCCAGCTGTAAGTAGCAAGATCTGCTGATCTTCCTATACTCTGGTAATATCTTTCTGCGGCGCTCTTGATTCTACTTCCTACATTTACCACTCTTTTTGCATCTGCTGTACCGGTAATCACTTTACCTTTAGACAATGTCGTTCTGTATTCCTGTGAAGACATTGTTAAAATTTCCGAATTGTTGGCCAGCTGTAAAGAAGACCTTCCTGTAATCGGGTTTGTAGTACAGGCAGCAGCCAACAGAGCAACAGCTCCCATTCCAAATAGATGTGTAACTTTCATAGTTTGAGTGTTAATAATTCAACCTTTACAATTTTTATTCCAAAATATTTCAGAAAGAATATATTTGCATACATTTTGCTATTTAAATGTAATAATTATTTCATTATGAAAAAGTATATTTCTTTACTGAGTATTTTTGGATTTCTGTTCTTTTTTCAAAGTTGTGCATCACAGGGTTCATTAGATCCGAAAATCGTGAACACCTTGGTAGATTCTCAGGAGTTTACGTTCCATGCGGAAAGAGCCAATCCTACGAATTATGATGTCATCAATGTCATGAATTCTATGCCTAATTCCACTGCAACAAGATTGCTTAATCTGAATGGAGATTATACGATTGATATAACTAAAAATACACTGGACGTAGTATTACCTTACTTCGGAAGGGTATTCAACCCAAGCTATGGAAATACAGGTGACAGCAGCTACAGATTCACTTCAAAAGATTTTACTGTCAATAAAACTCAGAATAAAAAAGGAACCTGGACATTAAAGTTCAAGCCTAAGGATGTAAGAACCGTAGATGAAGTCAATATTGAGATCTTTAAAAACGGTAAAGCTTTCGTTTCTATGAGAAGTAATGACAGACAACCTATTACTTATGACGGATATGTTTCTAAAACTGAGGTAAAGCAGGAAAAAGAGAAACCTTAATCCCTGTTTTCGTTAGATAAAAATTTCTCTACAAATAATTTTGCTTCAGTACTTGGATTGGAAACCATAGCTGAAGCATTTTTTTTGTGCATGTGGTAAGCTTCTTCCACGGCATTGCTCTTTTTCATCAGGGACAAAATATATTCCTGAACCCAATATTCAAAGCGCTTTTCAGCCTGCTGAACACGAATTTCCTCAAAACGTCCTGTTTTCTTTTTCAGATCAATAAATTCAAAGATTTTATCATAGACATCCTGCAATCCTTCATTATACAAAGCAGAACCCAATAAAACAGGGATTTTCCATCCTTTTTCTTTAGGAGGAATAAAATCCAGTGCTCTTTTTAATTCTAATCTTGTATTTTTTGCTTTCTGGAGATTGTCCTTTTCTACCTTATTGATGAAAATAAGGTCTACCATTTCCATGATCCCGCGTTTTATTCCCTGCAGCTCGTCTCCTCCTCCAATGATTTTAAGGAACAGAAAAACATCAGTAATGTCTGCTACCAAGACTTCTGACTGCCCTACTCCCACTGTTTCAATCAAAATATAATCATATCCTGCAGCTTCGCAGATCATCATCGTTTCAAAAGTAGTATTGGCTACACCTCCCAGAAATCCTGAGCTTGGGGAAGGGCGTATGAATGCATTTTCTTCTTTGGCCAGTTCTTCCATCCTGGTTTTATCGCCTAAAATACTCCCTTTGTTGATCGCAGAACTCGGATCAATAGCTAAAACCGCAACTTTTTTGCCCTGAGCTATAACCAAACGTCCGAAGTTTTCTATAAAGGTAGATTTTCCAGCTCCGGGAACTCCCGTTACCCCTACCCTCAAGGAGTTTCCGGTAAAAGGCATGATCTTCTTTAAAAGTTCTTCTGCCTGTTGTCTGTGCTCTGCTTTTTTACTTTCAACCAATGTAATAGCTTTTGCAATCAGGCGTTTGTTTCCTGACTGTATTCCTTCTATTAGCTCTTCTGTAGAAAATTTCATTGATTCAAAATTAATAATTAAAATGCGAATGATCAATAGCCGGCTCATAATGATCGGCAAAAGATTTACATTGACTTTATTTACAATTATCAATTTCTCATCAATTCAATTTTTATTTCTTCTAAATTAAAACTACAAAGCCCTGTATCAACGGGTTAAGGAATTTATTACATTTGTTATATATCAAAAAAAGAAACATGAAAAAACTCATCGCTGCGGCTTCGTTTACTGCTATCCTGCTGGTTTCCTGTACGCCAAAAGCTACTACATCTGCTGCTACTGCAGGAACTTCAACATCAACTGCAGAACAGATTGCTCAAGGGAAAACTATTTTTGAAAACTCTTGTGGAAGATGCCATAAACTCCCTGATCCTGCTTCACACAATCCTGTGCAATGGGTAGGTATTATGAATTCTATGGCTCCAAAGGCAAAACTAACGGATGAACAGCACCAATGGGTTTATGATTATATTGTTTCTGTGAAGAAGTAATCATCAAACAAAAATAGGGTATGAAAAAATTCATTTTAAGCGGTATTGCAGCATCAGTATTTCTGGTATCCTGCGGACCAAAAAGTGTGGCTGTAACAGGGCCAAAGTATACCTCATCTGAGCAATTGACACAAGGAAAGACCATTTTTGAGAACTCCTGTACAAAATGTCATAAGCTTCCAGAACCTACCAAGCATGACGACAAGGGATGGATCAATACGTTAAGCAGAATGGCCCCAAAGGCTAAGCTTACTGATGACCAGCACCAAATGGTGTATGATTATCTGATCTCTGTTAATAAAAAATAAGCTTTCTAACGAAAGCTTATTTCTTTTAAGTATAATCAAAAAAGATTATTCTGCCTTTTTTACGGTTCGTGTTCTGGTCACCTTTCCTTTGACTAATTTTTCTCTGTCTTCAAGTACTTCAAGTGCAGCGCGAGTGTAAGCAAACTTTTTAGCTTCTTTAAGTGTTGTCAAAGCCTGTTTGTACTCAAAGTTTCTTTCCTGTAGAAGAGACAGGCAGTTCAGAATTTCAGACTTATCGATTCCTTTTATCTTTAAAGCAAATTCAATTAATTTTTCTGCCTCCTTGTAATCTTCATTATTCAAAAGACATTCGATATAATACTTGGGAGTATTGATATTTCCGATGTTACTCTGCATGGCTTCATCAAAATATCTCTTTGCAGTTTCGTAATCTTTCAATTCCTCCGAATATACTCTTCCCATGAGACAAAGGCTGTCTGCATCTTCAGGCTCATAAGACAGGGCATAGTTAAGCGCATCCATACATTCGGAAAGATTGAATGGAAAATAATCTAATGCTTCAAAATAATATTTACTCTTAGTTAAGGTCATTTTTGTAGTTTTTAAGGTCATTTTTCAAGGCATTTCTTTGTTTTTTGAATGTCTTGTCTGCGTAATTCTTTTTAAAATCTGTTCCTGAAAATGTACGAACCGGATTTCCGCGTTCTATCTGCATCTGAAGAGACCAGGTTTCTTTCAGCTTTCTTTCCAGCTGTTGAATATAAACCGCCATTACTTTTTCTTTTAATCTGATAACGGATAGCTTTTTATTTTCCAGCTGCGAACGGGAATCCTGTACAAAAACAGTTTCTCTGGTAAGAATATGAGTGGCGCGTACAGCGGTATTCACCTTGTTTACATTTTGTCCTCCACTTCCCTGGCTTCTGGCGGTTTGGAAACGGATATCTTTTTCATTGAAGTCAATCATTTTTAGATTTTCAAGTTCAAAAATCCCGATAAACCAGTTGCTTCTTTTATGCAGTTTTCTGAATGTACTTTTTCCTATCCAGCAAACACTTCCTAACCAGTTTTTTAAAAACAGAGTTACTCCTTCTCCTTTTAAAAGCACAGTCACCGATTTCAGTGTCAGGTTTTCATCACCATTCTCACGATGAATGATTTCGTATTCTATTGTATTTTGTTTTGCCTCTTCAAGAAAGGTCTTCAGAACCTTGGCTGCTACCCACTGGCATTCTAAAGGACCTCTTCCTGAAGTGATCTGTATTAATTTTTCCATTTTTTATGTTGGCGTTTTGCTTAATAAAGGGTGTCCTAGCGGATCTATTCCCTTTTGTAATAAATCTTTGGCAGCCATCACTGCCCAGCATTTGTCGCTGGAATGAATGTTTCTGTAAAATGAAAGTAAAACATCAGGTTTCACAACTGTAAAACCATTGGCTTCAATTGTTTCAAGATCATCTCTTTCAAAGAAGTCTATCGTAATTCTATGGAATTTATCATTGTCCCATTCTACCGTTTTTTCATACCTGCGAAAGTTTTCCTCACTCGGCAGATGATCATATCGGGTCCAGACTTTCTGAAACCCTTCCTGCTGAAGAATGATTACGACTTCTACTACGTTCTCTTTCTTTACAAAAACATCAATATCCTTGTGGTCATGAGCGTGTTTATACTCCGTATGTCCTCTTTCAGACATAAAATGCCATGCCCAGCCTCCTGATAAAATGATTTTATCTTTTAATGTATCTAAAATTTCGAGCCCCAACCGGATTCTAAATTCCGGCCAGACTTCACCGTATATTTTTATGTTATGTGGTGCTCCCATTTTTTTGTTTTTTAAATTGAATATTTTAAACCTTATAGATTTTAAAACATTTCCTTATTAAACCTTATAGGTTTTTGAAACCTATAAGGTTATAAAGTATTACACTAGCTATTTGTCCATTCTCACAATTCTTGGCTGGAATGTTCCCAGAATATCTACCAGTTCGCTCTGCGCATTCATCACTTCATTGATGTTTTTGTAGGCCATAGGTGCTTCTTCTGCATTTCCACCTATAAGCGTGACATTTTTTAATTTCAATTCTTTTTTGATATCATGCTGAGTGAAAAGGCTTCTGCATTCTCCTCTTGAGTGTGCTCTTCCCGCACCATGTGATGCTGAATTCAGAGACTCCGGGTTTCCTTTTCCACGAACGATAAATCCTTTTGCCGTCATGGATCCGGGAATCATTCCCAATTCATTTTCATGGGCAGGAGTAGCTCCTTTACGGTGAACAATCACTTCTTTTCCGTTATGAATTTCTTTCCAGGCAAAGTTGTGATGGTTTTCAATTCTGGCTTTTACTCTTCCACCGACTGCTTTTACCAGTCTTCTGTGAATATCATCATGACAGGCTGAGGCATAATCTCCCGCAAGATTCATCGCTGTCCAGTATTCCAGGCCGAGATGTGTACTAAGGTCCAGCCAGGCGAAGTTTTGAGCTTCCTTGGGTAACGGACACTGCTCTGTTGCCACTCTTGAGTAATACTGTGCAATCTCTGCTCCCAGCCCTCTAGAGCCGCTATGAGAAAGGATTCCCAGATATTTTCCTTTTGGCAGACCAATCTGTTTGTCTTCTTCGGTGATTTCTACTTCTCCGAACTCCACAAAGTGATTTCCTCCTCCTGAGGATCCCATCTGTTTGATTGCTTTCCCTTTTAATCTTCTTAAGATCGGGATCATATCGAATGTATCTCTGTCAAAAATCTCGTGATCTATGTGAGATTTATGAGTCTCATACATCCCGAATTTTGTATGTTCGGCAAGCGCTTTTTCATACTTATCTCTTGCTCCTTCAAGATATGAAATAGGTGTATCCAAAATACTGAGGCTCATTCTACAGCCAATATCCATTCCTACTCCGTAAGGGATTACTGCATTTTCCACCGCCAGAACTCCGCCGATCGGAAGCCCGTACCCGCTGTGGGCATCAGGCATTAATGCTCCCTGAGTAGAAATAGGCAGCTTCAAAGCAGTATACAACTGATTTTTTGCCTCTTCTGAAATATTATTTCCAAAAATCTGAAATGCAGCTCGCTGTGAATTCAGCATTCTTTTTTCCGTCTTTTTGGATGAAAGCAAGGTTTCTGCGATTTGTCCGAAGGTGAGATCTTTTTCAAAATTCTCCGGATTCAGCAGGATTTCCTTTAAAAGAGATTTTACATGGTGAATATTTTTCGTTGCAAAATTTCTTTTCATGACTTCCAATGCTACGTTTACGCTTTGGTTATTTGGATAGCCCAGTTTTAATATATCTTTTCCTTTTAGTTTTAAATTTCCCATTGTTTTTGTTTTAAATAATAACAGGACCTATACGTCCATAAAGCTTTCTGCAATCTCTGTTGCAGACATTGTGCAGTCTATATATTTCCTGCTTTTGATAAGATGTAAATCTTCTTTTTTCGTGCGCCATGAATTTGATTTACCATAAATTGTTTTGTGAACAATTCCGGCAATGGTATGGTCCCTTAAATAAGCTTCCAGTTCCGCATATTCTTTTTCCAGTTCAAAGTCTACAGGCTTATAATGGGTAACCATATTGACCTTTACACGTAAAATAAACCTCCATGGCTCAGTAAATTCGTAGTACACTTCATTGCATTTCCGATAGGGACAATATTCTTCGTATTTCAGAAAATATTGTCGCTCTTGTACAGTGAGTCCAAATTTTGGATCATTCCAAGACCAGGAAGAAATACACTTCAGCTTTTGCTCTTTTTCTACATATATTCTTTTACCGAATTTTCTCTTCTTCTTAAGAAACTGACGGCTTTCAGAGTACATATAAGTATTGATTTTCTTCAGAATTCCTTCGAAAAGTTCTCCGTCTTTGGATCTCATTACGTCGTCCCTGACAACAAAGAATCTTACAAATCCTCTTTGATAAGGATCATCTAAAGGAATCCATGGGATATTTCTTTTTATATCCCAGAGCTCTTCACTACGTTTATACTTTTTTCTTATTTGCTTTATTACATCTTTTCTAATAGTTCTTTTCCTGCTTCTCACGCTTCTCAGGCGGAAAAACAGAAGGTTATCATTTTCCATTGTTAACAGAAGTCTGATGTGAGATAGTAAAAGTTCTTTATTTTATCTCACACAACTCTTAATCAACTAAAATACTAGTTGAATGGATTAATAATAGACAATAACAGTTTTGAGGAGTATACCTCATCCTATTTTGCCGTTTATGACACTAAAAAAGATTTCGGGGGAAACTTGAAGTTTGAAATATTGCGCAATAAAAAACCCGAAATCTCTGCGACTTCGGGTTTTGATATTGTATTGTACTATTATTCTAAGAATGTACCAAACCGCGAAGCCTTGCCACCATAAGGGGCAATCCAACTGTAGAATTCTGTTTTGTTCTGAACATTGCTTCGTCGTTTTTTATTGGTTAAACTTGATTTTCAGGTGCAAATATATAAATTTTTCTGATAATCAAAATATTTTTTTCACTTCAGGTGAATAATACTGAGAAAAATGGCATCAATAACTTTGGTCATTCGTTTCGTATCCAACGTTTCCAACGTATCGGTAGTTTCGTGATAATTTTTGTTTCTGAAAAAAGAGGTATCGGTGATCATCAGGGCAGAATACCCAAATTTCCAATAGTTAAGATGATCCGAATAATCGGTTCCTGATATGAATTTTGGTGCTGTAAATGTTTCTGTTTTTATTTGATTGGCTTCTTTAAAATTTCCGCTGAAATTATTAACAAATTTCCCGGCTCCGAATTTTTTGACCAGAGTAATAAAATCTCCTTTATCTCCATATACCCATGAAAGAAGACCTAGAGGAAAGCTCTGAGAACCTTTTTCATCCCGGAAATAACCAATCATTTCTACACTTGCCATTCCATATACATCTATATTCTTGTCTTTTAAGTATTTTGCATGGATATAGCTTCCCATATTTTCGGTTCTGAAATAAGGTGGTTCTTCCAGTGTATAGGCGACAAGATCTACTCTGTAGTTCAGCTTCTGTCCTTTAAGCATTCTTGCCAGCTCCAAAAGGGCCGTAACTCCGGTTGCATTGTCATCCGCACCCTGCTGGTCTCCACAGACGTCATAATGGGCTCCTATAATAATTCGCTTCTTATTCTCTGTTCCAAAGGAAGAGATCACGTTTTTATATATTTTTCCATCAACTTTATATTCCTGGAAAGAAGTGCTGTCACTGTAAGCAGTAAAAGTCTGATGAATATAATCTGCCACTGTATTCAGCTGGTCTATATTTTTATGATTCCGAAACTGCGGCGTTTGGGTAAGTGCTGTTAAGTGTTTCTTTACCCAACCGGTATCTGCGTGTATTGGAGAGCTTTGTACTGATGTATTTTTCTTTCCGGAAGCCATCAGAAAAACACCTGCAATAACAAATAAGCCGACAAGAAAAAGAAGTTTTTTCTTTGTCGGCTTTATTATATTTTTCAGACTCATAGTGTATGCTTTTAATCTCTTTGTTGAAATTAAAGCTTTTCTGTTTATTTTTCTAAAAATCTTTCTAAAATTTCTACGGCACATTTCGGAAGGTTTGTTCCCGGACCAAAAATAAAGTCAGCACCGTTAGCATACAAGAATTCATAATCCTGCTGTGGAATTACTCCTCCTACAACAATGGTAATATCATCCGCTCCCAGTTTAGCCAATTCTTCCACTACCTGCGGAACCAATGTTTTGTGTCCTGCAGCCAATGAAGAGACTCCTAAAATGTGAATATCATTTTCTACAGCCTGTTTAGCTACTTCTTCGGGAGTCTGGAACAATGGAGCCACATCCACATCAAATCCCATGTCGGCAAATGCTGTTGCCACAACTTTTGCTCCTCTGTCGTGACCATCCTGGCCCATTTTAGCCACCATTAGTCTTGGACGGCGTCCTTCTTCTTCTTCAAATTTCTGAGTCAGATTAAGGGCTTTTTCAAAGTATTCGTTTTTACCGGCATTCATTGCGTATACACCAGAGATTGTTCTAATATTTGCTTTATATCTTCCAAAGGTTTCTTCCATAGCATCACTCATCTCGCCAAGAGTAACTCTTCTTCTCGCGGCTTCGATACATAGTGCCAGAAGGTTTCCTTTTCCTGTTTTTGCACTTTCACGGATTTCATTCAGGATCTGCTCAACGGCATCAGTATTTCTTTCTGCTTTTATCGTTTTCAGTCTTTCGATCTGCTTTCTGCGGACTTCTGTATTATCAATATCCAGGATCTCTATTGCGTCCTGTTTCAATGAAGACTTGAATGAGTTCACTCCAATAATGAATTCTTCTCCACTGTCGATCTTAGCCTGTTTTTTAGCGGCAGCTTCTTCAATTCTCATTTTAGGAATTCCGGCTTCAATAGCTTTTGTCATTCCTCCTTCCTGCTCTACCTCGTTGATATACCTCATCGCTTCTTCAATCATTTGCTGAGTAAGGCTTTCTACAAGGCTACTTCCTCCCATCGGATCTACAACATCACATATTCCGCTTTCCTGCTGAAGAATGATCTGTGTATTTCTGGCAATTTTTGCTGAATAATCTGTAGGAAGGGCAATGGCTTCATCCAGTGCATTGGTATGAAGAGACTGTGTGCCTCCTAGAGCCGAAGATAAAGCTTCAATGGCTGTTCTTGTGATATTATTGAAAGGTTCCTGCTCTGTCAAAGACCATCCGGAGGTCTGAGAATGGGTTCTTAGTGCCAGAGATTTTGGATTCTGAGGATTAAACTGTTTTAAAAGGGTTGCCCAAATGTACCTTGCAGCACGCATTTTAGCAATTTCCATGAAATGATTCATCCCAATTGCCCAGAAAAAGGATAATCTCGGAGCAAAATCATCTACTTTCATTCCAGCTTTGATTCCTGTTCTTACATATTCCAAACCATCTGCTAATGTATAAGCCATTTCCAGTACTGGCGTAGCACCAGCTTCCTGCATATGGTATCCGGAAATAGAAATAGAGTTGAATTTTGGAATGTTCTGCGAAGTATATTCAAAAATATCTGCAATGATCTTCATCGAAGGTGCAGGCGGATAAATGTAGGTATTTCTTACCATGAATTCTTTCAGAATATCATTTTGAATTGTTCCTGAAAGCTGATCTTGTTTCACCCCCTGCTCTTCTGCTGCAACGATATAGAAAGACAAAATAGGAAGTACTGCACCATTCATCGTCATCGATACGGAAATCTGATCCAATGGAATTTCATTGAAAAGAATTTTCATATCTTCTATAGAATCAATGGCAACTCCTGCCTTTCCTACGTCCCCCACCACTCTTGTATGATCTGAATCATATCCTCTGTGAGTCGCCAGGTCGAACGCTACAGAAAGTCCTTTCTGACCGGCAGCAAGATTTCTTCTGTAAAAAGCATTAGATTCTTCAGCAGTAGAGAATCCGGCATACTGACGGATTGTCCATGGTTTCTGAACATACATGGTGGAATACGGTCCTCTCAGATATGGTTCAATTCCTGGAGAAGTCTGCGTTAATGATTCATCTTTTACATCTTTTTTCTCATAGGATGATTTAAGTTCAAGCCCATCTTTTTCAAAATTGTAAATCTCTCTTTCCTGAGGTGATACACTAAAATCAGGTTTTTTCACAGAAATTGTCTTTCGCATTCCAATTATTTTTGTCTGCGTAAAGTTAATTTTTTTGAGCGAAACATGAAACTTCTGTTAACGTTCTGTTTTTCTAAGTTTTAGTAAAAGAAAAAGGCCGGGCAAATGCCCGGCCTTTCTTATTGGTATATCGTCTGCTTATTTTTTGATAAGCTTCGTGTTGTAAGTATTTTTGTCATCTTTTATTGTGATCACATACATCCCTTTGATTAATGAAGCAACATTAATTCTTTGTCCATCAATCTGTCCTTCCTGAGCTAATCTTCCGTCAGCAGTATAGATTTTGTAATCTGCTTTTCCTTTCAGATTTTTCACTTCTACGAAAGTATCTGCAGGGTTAGGGTAAATAGAAATTTCAGATGATTTTACATCTTTTGTTTCGTTTACAGCAAGGGTTTCTGTAATTTTTACAGTGAAATCCCTGAATCCTCCTGTAGAAATAACTCCACCTCCTTGTACAGGAACTGATGAAACTCCACATGGTCCTGTAGCTGCATTAAAGAATGTACTGATAACTCTCATTCTTAATGTTTTATCACCAGCATATGCATCAGCAGGTACAGTAAATGCAATTGTTCCATCATGGAAGCTAAGCTGATTTGCAGCATTATACACAGGTACAGCGGCATTCGATCCTACTTTTTCATTAGAGTCAAAAACTCCGTTTCTATTGTAATCAATCCAGATTTCCAAGAAGTCACTATAAGTACCCAGATCATGGCCTAAGTTTCTGAATGAAGCAGTATAAGGAGTTCCTTTTGTAAGGTTAACTATTTTTGTTGGATCATCACTGAAATCAAGATAAGTTTTTGCTGCAGTAGCTAAATCACCAGAAAAATAAGCAAGATTAGAAAGGTTAAGCTGAATAAGACCGCTATAGTATGATGCATTCAGATTATTCCCTCCAGTACTCATCAGGCAGTAATCTACTCCTGTAGTTAATCCTTTTGTTTTAAATGCATAGTTTGCTGAAAAGGCTCCAGGAGTACCATTCATAACAGTTGCAACCTGAGCTTCATAATTAGTTTCATCTTCTAAACTGCTTAATAAAACTGAGCTTGTTGAGCTTGTTGTATTCTGCCAGTTTGCTTGGCCTACTTTTCTATAGTTAATAGAATAAGTAGCTCCCGGTACGCTATTCCAAGACAATCTTGCTGTAGTTTTCAGAATTTCAGATGCTAAAGCAAATACGCCTGTAGGAGCAGCTGTTGTAGATGTAGGAGCAGTTCCTACAGTCACTTGTGGAGATACTGCATAGAATACATTTCCTATAGCCGAAATCTTTAATTTAATAGCTCCTGTTAAACTTGCAGGCATTTGTCCTGTATATGATCCTGTATTTGGAGTAGAGGCTACTAATTCGGTCCAAGTAGACCCATTGACAAGATCTGTTGTATACTCAATCTTTACATTACCTGCATTATATGGTGCTGTATTTGTATTGGCAACATTCCATGTAATTGTATTTGATGCATTATTATATAGAGTCGTAGAAGAAGTAATTCCATTGAATTTAAATGGTCCGTCATTTCCTACAGTAACTGTTGTTTCTGCAGATACAAGCATTGGTCTCAAAGCATTTTCATCTCTAACCGTTACCGCATATTGAAGTAATCTTGGTATATAAGAAACTGTTTCCCAAGTAGCTTTATTAGTAAGCTTCCCGGCCATTACAAGAGGAAGGCTAGGGAAATATCTTCTTCCGCTTGCTGTTCCGAAGAAAGATCTAGCTATAGAACCCTGTGCATTGTATCCCCAACCATTATCTCCAGAAATAGAAGCAAGATTATTAACACTATCATATTGCTCCCAAGTGTACTTCATAGCATCGCCCTCAGCATCAGTAGCAGATGCATCTAAATAATAAGGTGTCCCTTTCGGGATTGTATACGCAGTAAGTGCTGCAATAGTAGGTGCCGTATTATTGGTAATATTTTCAGAAGTACCACAAGTTGTTTTAGCATCTAAGCTATTAAGAATTTGGAAGATAGAAGAATAATGGAAGTAAGCATCTGAATTAGGCTGAACATTGTCCTGAGTAATTCCGGCATACCCCATAATCGTTGTTCCTCCACCTGGCTCAACATTTACACCAGACCCTTCCGTAGCATGTGAGAAAGTATGATTTCCTCCCAGCTGATGGCCCATCTCATGAGCTACATAATCAATATCAAAAAGATCCCCTGTTGGATTGGTATTCTGTGTAAACCCAGATCCTTTTGCTAATGAAGTAGCAGTTGCAGGATTAAGACATGTAGATCCGATTGATCCAGCATTTCCATTACCTCCGGCTGCATTGAATACATGCCCCATATCATAAGCTGCATTTCCAACCTGGCTTGTTAAGGTTTGCTGCAACTGTAGATTTAAATTATTTGTATAAGGATCGGATGTAGGATCAGTATAGATAATATTTGGAAGGTCCTGAATAATAAGTTTGATTGCAAAATCTTTCTGGAAAACACCATTTACACGAGTCATCGTAGCGTTCATCTGAGTAACTGTATTCGCTGTTCCTCCAGCCGGATCGAATTTCTTTGTATATTCTCCTGTAGTAGACAGAGCTAATCTATAGGTTCTGAATTTTGTACTCGCCGGTCTATTCGTAATTCCTAGGTTAGAAAGATTTTTTTTTCCGAAGGCTTCTAATGACTTTATATCTTTAAAGTTCTTTTCTTCCGTAGTACATTCAAAGCCATGATCAGCCTCTGTTCTTTTCGTCTTATAAAAAACGCCATAAACCTGCTTGTCGGTAGTAATAGGTTCTATAAACTCGAATTTTCCGTCTTTGATAATCATCGACTGCATTTCAGTAGGTGCAGTACTGAATCTTACATATTTGCCAGGATCATCTACTCCTACCCCCACATAAGAACCTAGCTGATATCTATCTGCCATAGATTTTTCCATAACAGGATCGCTATAAACAGCAAATTTTTCAATTTTTCCTTCTGCTGTAGGTAGAGATACAATAACAGCCTGAGCTCCTTTCCCTGTTTCTACAGCATCTTTTAAAATATTTCTAAGAGATTGTAAATCAAATCTATAAGAGTACTTTACTTCTACTTCTTTTCTGATCTGAGACGTTTTTTGTGAGGCTGGCTCCCACCTCTGCGCATTAACACTGGAAAGCCCAGCAGCCAATGCACAAACTAATAAAATTCTTTTTTTCATAATTACATAGTTAATTTAGAATTAATAAACTTTGAATATCCGCCATAAAAATAAGAATAATAAACATAGCCACATAAAAAAAACAGCCAATTTTAAATAAAATCAGCTGTTTTCTTAAATAATATACTTTTTTAGAGTTATTTCTTTATTCCCATCTCATACAAAGCAAATGATATAAGATCTGCATTCTCGCTAATCACCTGATCTGTTGCTCTTCCGGCACCATGACCGGCATTCTTTTCAATTCTCAAAAGAATAGGGTTTTTACATGTCTGTTTTTCCTGAAGTTCTGCTCCAAATTTGAATGAGTGTGCCGGAACTACTCTGTCATCATGATCACTGGTGATGATCATTGTTGATGGATAGCAAGTTCCTGCTTTTACGTTGTGTACAGGAGAATATGATTTCAGATATTCGAACATTTCTTTACTGTCTTCTGCAGTACCGTAGTCATAAGACCATCCTGCTCCGGCTGTGAACTTATTATATCTCAACATATCCAGAACTCCTACTCCCGGGAAAGCTACTCTTGCCAGGTCCGGACGCATTGTCATGGTTGCTCCTACCAGCAATCCTCCGTTGGATCTTCCTGAAAGTGCCATGTATTCTTTTGAAGTATAGCCTTTGCTCTGAAGATATTCTCCGGCAGCAATAAAGTCTTCAAAAACATTCTTCTTCTGCTGTTTTGTTCCTGCATCGTGCCATTTCTTTCCGTATTCACCTCCACCACGAATGTTTGGAACGGCATAGATACCGCCATTTTCCATCCAGATAGCATTCACTACAGAGAATGATGGCTGCAGACTAATGTTAAAACCTCCGTAAGAGTATAGAATAGTAGGGTTTTTACCATCAAGTTTAGTTCCTTTCTTATAATTGATCATCATAGGAACTTTTGTGCCGTCTTTTGAAGTATAGAATACCTGTTCTGAAACATACTCATCCGGATTAAACTTCACTTTCGGTTTTTGATATACTTCAGATTTACCTGAGTCTACATTAAATTTATAGGTAGTTCCCGGTGTAATATAGTTACTGAAAGAAAAGTAAACATCTTTTTCCTTCTCTTTTCCTCCGAATCCTGAAATATTTCCTTTACCAGGAAGTGTAATTTCTCTAACCAGTTTTCCAGCTTTATCAAACTGTTTTACCTGATCTATGGCATCAATCATATAGGTGGCAAAGAAATATCCTCCACCGGAAGAAATTCCCAATACATTTTCAGTCTGTGGAATTACGTCCTTCCATGTTGCAGGAGCAGGATTACTGATCGTCGTTTTTACAAGACGCATATTTGGCGCATCTTTATCTGTAAAAATGAAAAGATTATCTCCCTCTGTGTCTACAATATTTGCATTGACATCAAATCCGCTTACAATCTGTACAAAGTCTCCGCCTTTTTTAAGGTCTTTTATATATAGTTCATTACCATTTGTAGCATTAGCAGCAGAAATAATAAGGTATCTCTGGTCTTCAGAAACTCCGGCTCCCAGATATCTTCGTGGTGTTTTATCTCCTCCGAAGATCAACTTATCTTCAGACTGTTTTGTTCCCAGTTTATGAAAATAGACTTTATGTTTATCTGTCATCCCGGAAAGTACTGTCCCTTCTTTTGGCTTATCGTAGCTTGAATAATAGAACCCTTCATCTCCCTGCCATGAAATTCCACTGAATTTCACATCCAGCAAAGTCTCATCAATCTGCTTTTTAGTAACTGCATCGATGATGATAATCTTGTTCCAGTCGCTTCCTCCTTCAGAGATAGAATAAGCGGCAAGGTTTCCTTTTTTATTGAAAGACAGATTAGAAAGTGAAGTTGTTCCTTTTTCTGAGAATTTATTAGGGTCTAAAAATACTTCTGTGGCATTCGTCTTGTTGTTTGTTCTGTACAAAACAGACTGTGCCTGCAAACCATCATTTTTGTAATAATAGGTATAATCTCCTTCTTTGAAGGGTGCTGAAATTTTCTCATAGTTCCAGATGTCCTTCAGCTGACTTTTGATTTTATCTCTGAAAGGAATTTTTGAAAGATAGTTCTGACTGTAAGCAACTTCTTCATCCACCCATTTTTTGGTCGCTTCAGAATCATTTTCAAGGTCTCTGAAAGGGTCAGAAACTGCACTTCCGAAGTAGGTATCGGTCTGGCTTCCTTTTAATGCTTTAGGATAATTCATTTTCTGAGAATAAAAAGATGCTGAAAATAATACTCCAGCAGTTAACAATATAGGTTTAAAATTCATACTGATCGGTTTTTCTCAAAAATACGCAAAGTATATGAAATAAAAAAAGTCCCAATAAATTGAGACTTGTATGTTTTAATAGAGTATTTTTCAACTATTCACTGGCACCGAAACTTTCAAAATAGAAATCGGTAAGGTTGGTAACAATCTCATCCGGACTTCCGTTCCAATAGTATATTTTATCACCTTCTTTAAGCTCGTATAGATTAAAGTTCTGATCTGTGGTTACTGTTTTATCAGCATTTTTAAAATCCTGAACGGCCTGAGTCAGATATTTTTTCAGATCTTCCACTTTTATTTTTTTCAGATCACCCTTTGGCCCGGAGGTCAGTTTTGATGGAACCAGGAAACTTACAGAATATGTTATTTCTGCAATTTTTTGTCCTTCAACGTATTCATTAGGAACTACTTTTACATCTTTAATGGTAAGTTTTCCTTTTTTAAAATTATCAAACATGGCTCTGAAATAGTCTTCAGCTTCTTTTTTACATGCTGAACCTGTAGCTTTAGGAAAAGCCGACAAAAAATTCTCTACACTGCCGTTCATCACTTCTTGTGAAGTTTCTTTGAAGTTCACCTGATAAGCATCCTGGCCTTCTACTGTAGGCTTTAAATAATCATTAAGCTTTTTCAACGTTTCTTCATCATTGCTCACGAAAGTACCAAAGAACAGCTCAAAGGCTTCTTTAGGTTTCTTTACTTCAGTCTGCGCGAAAAGTTGCTGACCCATCATAGTAAGCATCAGCAGCAAAATAATTTTGTAGGTTTTCATAGTATATTTTATGTTTAGTTATTTGAAAAGATAAAGCCCCTGAAGAATCAGAGGCTTTATTTTTATGTGTTCTAATCTTAGTAATTTTCTTCTTCTCCCTTCATTTTCTCTGCATTTTCTGCCATGATTACCGCATCAATCATTTCAGAAATATCTCCGTTCATGTAGGCATCAAGATTATACATAGACTTATTGATTCTGTGGTCAGTAACTCTACCTTGTGGGTAATTGTACGTTTTAATTTTTGCAGAACGGTCTCCTGTAGATACCATAGATTTACGTTGTGCTGCGATATCTCCCTGCACTTTCTGTAATTCTATATCGTATAATTTTGTTCTTAGCATTTCCATTGCCAATTCACGGTTAGCCAACTGAGAACGAGCCTGTTGACATACCACTACCAGCCCTGAAGGTTTGTGGGTAAGCTGAACTTTAGTTTCAACCTTGTTTACATTCTGACCTCCGGCACCTCCTGAACGGGAAGTCTGCATTTCAATATCGGCAGGATTCAATTCAAAATCTACTTCTTCAGCTTCTGGAAGAACAGCAATTGTGATTGCAGATGTATGAACTCTTCCCTGAGATTCCGTTTCAGGGACACGCTGTACACGGTGAACTCCTGATTCAAATTTCATGATTCCGTAAACGCCTTCTCCTTCCACTTTCATGATCAATTCTTTGTATCCTTTAGCAGCTTCGTTAGAATCCGTTACTTCATGTCTCCATCCTTTTGTTTTGAAATACATGCTGTACATTCTGTAGATATCTTCTACGAAAATAGCCGCTTCATCACCACCTGTTCCGGCACGTAATTCTACGATGATGTTTTTATCATCTGCAGGATCTTTAGGAATAAGCAATACTTTCAGCTCTTCTTCCAATCCGGGAATTTTAGCCTGAGCTTCTAATTTTTCTTCTTTAGCAAGATCTACTAAGTCTCTGTCTGATCCATCAGCAATGATTTCATCAGACTCTTCAATGCTGTCAAGGGCACCCTTGTACTGATCGTAAACTCTTACAATTTTTCCCAAATCACTATATTCTTTGTTCAAAGAAGAATATTTTTTTTGGTCTGAAATGATATCAGGCTGTATAATAAGGTCTGCAACCTCATTATATCTTTGTTTTATAGCTTCTAATTTTGGAATTAATGATTTAGACATTGTAGAAATTTTGTGGGTGCAAAGATAAGAATTATTAATTCAAAATTAAAATTCCGAATCAGCATAAATTTTTGAGCATTAGGGATAAAGGGAGTAAAATGGCAAAACACCCAATTACAAATTTGTTTATCAGACTTTATAAGAGATTAAAACCGCCTCTAAGATCCTTTGGAGAGCCTTCTGTCCACCAGATATAAAATAATTCCAACTGCGATAATTCCCAGTCCTATCAGGCTTTCTTTAGGATTATGAATAAATGTAAAGTAGAGAATATAAATACTGAACAGGAGAAAAACAGCAGGAAAAATATGAAAAGCGTTAGACTTAAAAATTTTTCTGTCTTTTTTCTTCAGAAAGAATACGGTAGAAATAGCCAGGCTTGCAAAAAGCTGTAAAATAAAAGCCGTGTACACGAAGATCTCTTTAAAACTTCCCGTCAGAATAATAATGGCTGCAATCACTGCATGCGCAAAAATAGCTCTTACCGGAATTCCTTTTTCATTGCCTCCTGATAATGGTTTCCAAATATAGGTATGTTTTGCAAAAGCCTGCGTTAATCTCGATCCTACCCATAAGTATCCGCTAATTGTGGCAACCAGTTGTAAAGCGATAAAAATATTGACAATTTTTCCAAAGGTAGGTCCCAGCATATTGACAGCTGCTTCTCCCATTACATCTTCTTTTCCTGCCAATTGACTTACAGGAGCATGCTTCAGCATAATATAGTTCACCAGAATATAGCTTACTGTTACGAAAACAGTTCCTATAATGAGTGATTTGGGAAGGTTTCTCTGCACATCTTTTATTTCCCCAGCGATATAAGAAGCCGAATTCCAACCGGTGTAGGAATAGGTGACAAAAACAAGAGAAGTGGCAAAAGCCGGAAGCATGATCTCATTTTTCCAGTTGTCACTGAAGTTCAGACTATTTCCAATCTGTGGTGAATCTGAAAGCCCAACTCCCAGAATAACCAGCACAATAATGAAGGTTATTTTGATGAAAGTAAAAAAGTTATGAAATCTACTGGATGTTTTCAGGCTAAATGACAACGCAATCGCAACCAGGAAAATGGCTACAATCGCAAAACCATTTCCAAAAGAATAATCAAATACAGAAAGGTATTTTGACATTGCAAGGGCTGCAAGGGCCACAGGAGAAGAAAATCCAATAATCAGAGAAACCCAGCTTATCAGGTATCCGAACAGCGGATGATAGGTTTCTTTAAGATAGATAAAATCGCCTCCGTTTCCTTTAAAATGTGAACCTAGCTCGGCATAGCAAAAAGCTCCGAACAAAGCGAGAATCCCTCCGATACCCCATAGCAGGAAAATACTGTAGGTATTGGTAATATCGGATAGCTGAAATCCCAGGGTGGTAAAAATCCCTGTTCCTATCATATTGGAAACGACGATGGCGGCAGCTGTTTTCCAGCCAATCTGATGTGAGGTAGTACTCATTTAATGATTAAAAATTAAAATTAAGCCTTCCGAAGAAATAATTCCCCAGCGTTCCCATCTGAACCGGTGCATATTTGAATACTCCATAGTATGAATTTTCATAAATCTGGCGATCCGGGAAAACATCAAAAACATTATTGGCTCCAACGGTAAAGTTGATACTTTTTGTGATATCATACCCAACGCTGATGTCGGTCACTACTTTTGGAGAGAATTCCTGAACCCCGCCAAAAGGATAACCATCTCTTATCACTTTGCCAAAATAGGTATTTCTTACGAGAAAATTGAACTTCCCAACTCCATAATTTAATCCTAATGATGCTTTTGTTTTGGGTGATAACGTTTCAATGATATTGATCTGATCCGGCCCAAAGAATTCATTCTGAGGGGTACCTAAGTTTTCCGGAAAATGGAAGTCTGTGATTTTAGTTTCTGTGTAGTTTCCTGCAAGATTAACATTTAATTTTCCATTACCGAGAATCCAGTCATAAGAAACAACCACATCTACTCCTTTGGTTTCTGTATCAACAGCATTGGCAAAGAATCTTCCGCTTTCTACCTTAAACTGGGCAAGCCTTGGATCAGTAATATTGCTGGTGATTACAATTCTGTCCTTCACTTTAATCCAATATCCATCTACGGAAATAGATAATTTATTCAGAGGGTGAAGGGTAAATCCTGCACTTGCGTTAATAGAAGTTTCCTGTTTGAGTTTATCAAATCCCAGAATTCTGGCAGCATCGCTATCATTCCTGAAGATCCCTTTGGTGACAATTCCCGATCCGGAAGTCGAAATATCGGCATAAGAATTATTAAAATACTGCTGCTGAAGTGAAGGCGCTCTGAATCCTGTCCCGACCGCTGCTCTTACTGCATAGTTTTTCACAAATTCATATCGTACAGCGAGTTTTCCATTCAATGTATTTCCAAAATCTGAGTAATTTTCAAATCTTGCAGCGGCATCAATATTCAGTTTTTTATCTAAATCATAGGAAACATCTGCGTATACTGCGGTTGAATGTCTGTCTTTCGTCAATGCATTATTGGGAGAAAACCCGATGAAAGACTGTGATCCGCCTGCACCAAGCACTGTAGAACCTTCAGCAGCCACATTTCCATTGATGTCATATTGGGTGTAAGAAGCCTCATCGCCAGCCTTGATCTGGTATTGTTCAAATCTGAATTCTCCTCCGAATGCGATATTGAAACGGTTTATATTTTTAGAAACATCAAGATTAACGGTATTTTGAAGGAAGCTATGGGCTCCTGCATAAAAAAGGGTTGGCGATTTTGCCCCAAGAGAAGCATTATTGGTATTGCTTACATTATAATTGAAAGTATTGCTTCCGAACGTATTACTCAGGTCGAATAGCCAGTCATTGACATTATATTTTGCACCTACAGCATAAGACACATCATACACCTGAGATCCAAGACTTGCCTGAAAACCGTTTGGGTAAATGGATGAAACGACATTAGATGTTTCGCTCGGTAGTCTTCTGAAGCCAAAACCTTTTCCTTCTTTGATACTGAAACCTCCGAAAGAATAGAGTTTAAAATTATCATTAAAAGGATATTCTGCATTAAAAAACAGCTGTCCCTGTCTAATCTGGGCATCTCCGATCTGGAAATTGAAGTCGTCACGCGTCAATCCTCGTTCTTTAATTTTTGCATCATCTGCAGCTCTTGCCGCTTCGGGATCATTTGCAAATGCATACGCAAAATTATCTCCGAAAATATCTAAATCATGATTTTGAGTTCTTGTCGTTTTACCCCTATGGCTTAATTGTAGTGAAAGATTAATATAGCCGTCTTTCTTTCCTAATGAAGTTCCGTAATTGGCTCCGGCCTGATAAGTGTCGCCATCATTTCTTCCGGTTACTCCATAAGTAAGACTTGCTGATGCTCCGGGATTTTTTTTAAGAATAACATTGATCACTCCGGCGATGGCATCAGAGCCATATTGTGCAGCAGCTCCGTCTCTTAAGACTTCAATTCTATCAATTGCAATGATGGGAATTGTCCCAAGATCTGTTCCTACAGAACCATTTCCTACCGTATTCTGATAATTAACTAAAGAGGTAGAATGCCTTCTTTTTCCGTTTAACAATACCAAAATCTGATCTGGTCCCATTCCTCTTAAGGATACGGGATCAATATGTTCTGTACCGTCAGAAGCAGACTGCCTCACTGCGTTGAATGATGGGATCACATAGTTTAGGAGATCCTGAGCAGTCATTTGTGGAGAGCTTCTCTGGATCTTGTCAATATTGATAACGTCTACAGGAACCGGTGTCTCAAGTTTTGTTCTTTTGACATTTCGGTTTCCGACAATGATAATGTCTTCGATTTGTTTTCCTTTCTCCTCATTCTCCTGAGCAGCTACCAAAATTACACTCAGCAAAAATACCGCTGTACTTAATTTTTTCATTTTTGTTCTTGCCAATTAATAATAACATTCCTGCGAACCTTTTCGCAGATAAACAAGACTTCAAGAAATGGAATTCATATAAGAATATTGACTTCACTTATCTCCCCTTTCGGGTTGGAATTAGCACCTTTGCACTTTTTTGAATTGTGCAGGTTGCTAAGGTTTCTTTGGGCCAAATCCCTCCACCTTTCTTGATAAATCTACCGCAAAAGTAGACTATTTTTTTCAATATACAAAAAAGGCAAATCAGCTATTCTGCCAATCTGCCTTTTTGTTCTACTTAACAATCATCTTTTGAATTGCGATTCCTGTTTCTGATTTCAATTGAACCAGATAAGTTCCTGGCGGATAATTGATTTTGGTTTCAAAAGTCCCGTTTTCTTTATCAATTTTGAATGAGTCCAGCTTTTTACCGGTCATGTCAAAAAATAAAATCTCACCGTTTTTTGCTTTGTTAAAAATTAATTTTGCGATCCCATTTTGTATTGGATTATTAACAATCTGAAGGGATAATTTATTAGCTGCATGAGTATCCGTTGTGGATAAAGCGCCTGCGTAATTTCCGAAAATCCTGAATTCTCCAGGCTGTAAAGTTATCGGAGCAGTTGTTGAAGCTATATTGGAAACACTGTCATCCATCAGATTCTGCCATTGACCTGTGTAAGGAAAGTAAGGAACAACATTTTGTGCAGAAGTAGTATAATTAGCCAATACCACCACATTCTTTATTCCGGTAGTAATGGTGGTATCATAGAGATAAATCCTGGTGATCAGGCCATCAGGATCATTCGTAAGATTATTGGATTCTATACTGTACGTTTTAGATTTGAAAATCTGATGGGTGTTTCTGATATTGATTATTTTAGCCCATGTGTCGTACACTGCTTTTCTGTTTGCATTGGTATCATATCCCAGCGTAAATGCAACGGGTTTCTCATCTGTTCTGCATCCGCTGTTGATTGTACCATCCGCACATCTGTTGATACTGAATTCGTATCCTAATTCTCCAAACTGCCAGATCATTTTCGGGCCGGGAATAGTGAAGAATGTAGCTCCGAAGGTTTTCATTCTTTCAAGAGCCGTATTCAGATTTTTAACACTATATCCTCCATTGACGGCACCATATTCAAGGTTTTTAAACATAAGTCTTTCCTCATCATGACTTTCTCCATATCCCACAGCACTCATATTGGTAAAGCCATGAAGACTGTGATTCATACGGTCATAATTGCTGTTTTCCTTATATCCCATGGTATTTTGATTGTAAGGATCGGTTTGTTTATTCCAAAGCATAACACCTTTTCCTTCTGCTATTCTGTAGTTGGCCCACTGCTGTTCTTCTGGATCTGTTCCCAGGTGTTCGAAGATCATATAAGAATTGGGATCAATAGCCCACTGTCTGTCTGCATAATGTTTCATAATGTCAACTCTGTCTTGCTGATAAGCATTGGTACAGGCTTCATCATTTTCAGAACAGTTTTGGGTGAATCCTTTCGTCAAATCCCAACGGAATCCATCGATGTGGTATTCTGTGAGCCATTGCTGAAGGCATCTTTCAACGTAATATTGAGTTGAAGAACTTGTATGGTTAAAATCGTTAAACACATTATAAGAGTGTTTGGGAACCTGATTGAAATAAGGGTTATCCGGAGCAACATTCCCGTAGCCATCTCCATCAGGATCTATATTCCAAAGTCTTACCAAAGGTGAGCGTCCTGTTGCATGATTAAAAGCGACATCTAAAATCACTGCAATCCCGTTTTGGTGGCACAGATCTACAAATTCTTTGAATTTTTCAGGGGTTCCATACGCTTTATCCAATGCATAATGGAAGGAAGTATTGTAACCCCAGGAAAGATTTCCATCAAATTCCATGATGGGAAGCAGTTCTATAGCATTGATCTTTAAATTCTTCAAATAAGAAATCTTGTTGATCAGTGACTGCCAGTTTTTTTCCTGAGTAAAGTCTCTTAGTAATAATTCATATACGATCAGATCTTCTTTCGCAGGTCTTTGAAAATTGGTTACCTGCCAGTTATAAGCGGTTTGTCCTGTTTTAAATGTTGAAACTTCAAAGCCCTGTCCTGCAGGGAATACAGGTAGATTTGGATAGGTAGAAGCCGAAATCCATGGGTCGTCGTAAGAAGATAATATCTGTGGTGAATAAGGGTCTGCTACTTTTCTTAAATCATTGGTTCTGTATTGAAAAGAATATAATTGCTGAGGGGTAAGTCCGCTAAGTTCAATCCAGTACAAATCAGGATTTGTGGTATCTTTTTTCATTAAATAAGCATCATTCACAGCCCAGTTGTTAAAACTGCCGATCACATGCACAAAGTTTTTACCGGGAGCATACAATGCAAGCCCTACTTTGGTCTGATCTGTAGGATGATAATTAATTCCCTGTCTGATCCAGCTGGGAACCGCCTGAGACACTACATTTCTCGGAATCTGCAGAATAAATGCAGCATTTTTGGAATTGGATCCCTGTGTTGCTGTAAGCTCCATATTAGCATCTTCCGAAACCGTATAAGTAAAAGAATAAGATTGCGAAGGAGCTGAGGCTGAATTCACGACAACTCCATTGGCTTTTAACTGGAAAGTAGCATTGACATTGGTAGTTGCTGTAATATTGATTGAATTTCCTGCCGGGACTGAGGTAAGACTGTTCGCCAGCGGATTTGTAAGGGTTAAGCTTAAAGTACCCACATTTACAAATATATCCGGTGAGGTCTGATGTGACCCTGTTTTATCTTTTAATAAAAAACCAAACCTTCCGATTCCTGTTCTTCCGAAGAAAGAAGTCGGAGTAAAAGCCAGGGAATAGGTATCTGTGCCTGCATTATAATTCAGCTTATTCAGATCATTGGAATTGCTCCAGCTTCCATTGGTAGGACAGTCCTGACTGTTCTGATAATTGGTATCAAAAGACCACGACCAGATATAAACAGTATTGTTGGAAATACCCCAGGCAGCTTCATCAATCTGGTCCCCGGGAATTGTCAGCGTAACAGCATCAGTTTCGTTGAATGGGTTGGGCGTCATTGTATAGTTGATCTGCCCGAAAACGGCCATTGTAATCAACAGAAAAACAACGGAATAAAAATTTTTCATTATCTTATTTTTTATCGAATATAATATTAATTTTTATTCATCATCACTATTTTGATGTAATATTTCATTTTAATGGGAAAAACAAATAAGAAAAAGGCTCATGAAAATTTCATGAGCCTCCCAATAAAAGTAATTGTAATGAACTATTTTTTATCTAACGAAATTCTTTGATGAAATCCGGTTAGTCTTTTATAATCTTTTTTGAAATGGATTGACCGTTCTTTAATTTTAATTCTACGATGTATAATCCTGAAGGCAGCTCGGTCATGTTGATCTGGTTATCCGTGAACTGTACATTCATTTTTTGACCTACAGCGTTGATAACATTCACGTTTTCAATACCGGAATCTGACTTAATAATAAGTATTCCTTTTGTAGGGTTAGGATACATTCCTATTACTGATTTATTCAGCTTAACATCTGAAGTCCCTAGAGAAGATGATGGCTTAATACATCTTACTGATGCCCCCTGTCCTCTCATAGCACCTGCTGAAGCATTAGCAATAGTGGCTCCCACATAAAGATATTTCCCTCCTGAACTCGAAGTGTCAGAACTCCAGAAGTATCCTCTTTGGCCTACATAAGTAAAATCTCCATTGCTTGAGCTTCTGAATCCTCCTGCCGGCAGTTTAAGATGGCTTCCATAGGCTGTTGCAGGGTTTGCAATACTTTCTGCTCCCACCAGAGTAGCCCACTCTGCCTGAGAAGGCATTTTCCAGTCTGTTCCTATTGCTTTACAAGGATCTACTCCGGCAGATGCACTAACATCTGCAATGGAAGCTCCTGTCCAAGTATCTCCACTTGCAAAAGCTGCCCACCATGCTGTAGATCCGGCAATATATCCACCTCCTGTTGCACTTGTTCCTTCAGGAGTATTCGGTGATGGAGCCTGTACAACCTGAGAATTTCTAAGCTGGTGCCCGTCATCCCATCTTCCCCACTGGAAAAGATCTCCAAATGAATTCGCATCAGCCATTGATGAAGCAACCTGTGTACTTCCCAGATTCTGCTGAAGCCAAATTTTTCCGTCTGCACCTCTTACCGTGGTATAGGCAACCTGCTGACCGCGATACATAAAACTCACGCAGCCTACATCTCCCACATTTGATCCTGGATCTGTATTGCTGCATGTTTGTGGATTTAGCGTTAATGAGATTCTTTTAACTTTTGTAGTATTGTCAGAATATGCCAGAACAAGGTAATTGTGTGCTTTATCTATAGCAAGATCATTGTATTTTGCTTCACCATCAGAAACAAAATCACCTCCAAAAGGAACCCAGTTTTGTGCATCATCTAATTTATAGACTGTATTTCTCAGGAAATTATCATTTTCAAAACGGCTGGCCACCACATAAGGCTTCCCGGATTCTGTCACTGCTAGAGCAATATGCTGTACACTTCCTCCTGAAAAATTGGCATTTCCGACCTGCACCCAAGAGTTTCCGTCAAACTTTTTAACATTGACCTTTCTTCCTCCTCCTGAGTTTGAAACATACGCAACATAGATTCTGTTAGCTCCATCTAAAGCGATATCAGCATTATACTGTTCTCCTGATGAAGAAGCATCTACAGCAGCCCCGCCTACTAAGTTCCAGTCTTGTGATGAACTTGCATCCGTACTGTTTTGATATACTTTTAAACCTCCTGAAACATTGCATGTATAGACTTTATTATTGGTTCCGATAACCATTTCAGCAAATTCAGCACCTCCAGAGAAACCTGCATTACCTACCTGCTCCCATGTACCGCCAAAATATCTTTTTACAGTTCCTGAACCATATGATCCATAAGTGAATATAATATTATCAGAAGATACTGCGGAAGCCTGATAATTAACAGAGCTGTCTGTAGCGTTAGGAAGCTGAGACCATAAAGATCCTGTAAACAGACGTACTTCCATTCCGGATCCCGGATAACCAATCTGGTTGGTATAATAGATACTATTTCCGTTAGGACTTATAGACAATGAATTGTAAGTTGCCGTTCCGGTGGTAACTCCAGGACTTCCTCCTAAATAGGACCATGTACTTCCATTGAATTTCTGTACAGAGCCTTTAGTTACTGAAACATCATAATAGGAAAGATAATAATTTCCTGAGTTATCAATAACCAAGTTATTAAAACTGCTTCCCCCAGCTGATACATCCTGAACTCCTCCTACATTTTCCCATTGCTGAGCATACAAACCGCTTCCAGCAGCGGCTAGCAATGCTAATCCCGTGCTGATTTTCTTTATTGCAAAATGTAAATCTTTAAACATATGAAATATTATTTTTAATTATTCTAAATTTAATTTAATTTTGCGCAAAAGTACCTCACATAATTAACCCCGAGTTATCATTTCCCAACTTTTGGTTATCCTACGCGGTACTTTTACCTTAAGTTAGTTGTACCATGGCTGTAAAAATGTGTTGTATGAGGAATCATTCTAAAAGTGGACTTTTGTTCAGATCCGAAGACATCAAAATCATCATGCAGGAAGACCTGTGTCCTGACCAAACCTTCAAGTCTCATATGCTGGAAGGGAAGTCAAGCTTTAATCTTATTTTCTTGCTAAGTGATGGTATCAATCTGGAAGCTCACGACTGTGGAACGAAATTCTTATTCAGGAAAAATCAATATATTCTTCATTATTCGCCTAACGAAAGTGTAGCTGAACTATGGACAGAAAATCAGGAGGTTTTAAAATATCTTCAGATTCACATCAACTATCAATATATTTTTAACCTCATCAATCCGGAGCTTAATCTCGAGAACGCAGAAGTTCTGGAAAACATGACTCATAATAATTTTATCTTCCTTCATAAAGAAACACCGCCTGACATGACGGTCGAAATGCACATGATCATCAAAGAGATTCTGGGCTATACCAAGAAAGGAATCATGCAGAAATTATTTATAGAGGCTAAGATCATCAAGCTTCTTATTCTTATTTTCGAACAGTTCAATGAAAAGAATGTCCTGGAATCAAATCCAAAGACCCCTGAAATAATCAGAAAATTCATCGATGAAAATTACCACAGAAATATAAAAGCGGAAGAAATAGGGAAATATATCGGGATGAATCAGAATATCATCAGAAAAGAATTCAAGGCTCAGTACCATACAACGATTGCTCATTATATATCAGAACTCAGAATGCTGAAAGCCAAAAAGTTGATTCCCGATAAAAATATTATGATCAAAGAGATCGCCATTGAATGCGGTTATGAATATCTGCAGAACTTTACACGGGCTTTTAAAAAGAAATTTGGGGTATCACCGGAAAGCCTGCGGAATAATAAATAGAAAAACCGCTCAATTGCTTAAGCGGTTTATATATGTTGTTTTGCTTTGATATTGCTTTTTCAGAATTCAGGTGAAAAAGCAATGACAATCAATTAATGATGATGTCCGTGATCGTGAAGGAAAGGTCCGTTTCCTTTAGGCTCGTTATAGATAACTTCTACACCTTCCTGCTCAGTAATAAGCTTTCTTCTGATATCTTCAGGATCGAAAGGCTTTACTTTTCCGAAATACTCTTTCAAACCTTCAGTTAGCCACATTGGGATTACTAATCCGAAGAACATAAAAATACACCAGAATCCTACTAAGAACATAGTAATGAAGAATATAGTCCAAAGGAACTGGTAGAACGGCCAAAATGCTGATAATATCGTTATCATTCTCTTAAAGATTTTAGGCAAAAATAGAACTTTTTTCCCTTTTACACAAAAGATACATGTTCTATTTTCTTATTTATTTTAATTTTAAACTAATTAGTGCGCAAGATTTGCGAAGAAATCGTTGCCTTTATCATCGGTAATGATGAATGCAGGGAAGTCTTTTACTTCGATTTTTCTTACCGCTTCCATTCCTAATTCCGGGAAGTCCACTACGTCTACAGACACAATATTGTCTTTTGCAAGAATCGCTGCAGGACCACCGATAGATCCAAGGTAGAAACCTCCGTATTTACCACAAGCATTGGTAACATCTTTACTTCTGTTTCCTTTTGCAAGCATGATCATACTTCCTCCGTGGCTTTGGAATTCGTCTACATAAACGTCCATTCTTCCGGCAGTTGTAGGTCCGAAACTTCCTGAAGCCATTCCTTCCGGAGTTTTTGCAGGTCCTGCATAATAGATCGGGTGATTTTTGAAATATTCAGGCATTGGTTTCCCGCTATCGATAATTTCTTTGATTTTTGCATGAGCGATATCTCTTGCTACGATCAATGTCCCGTTCAGTTTCAATCTTGTTTTGATCGGATATTTTGAAAGCTCGGCAAGAATTTCCGGCATCGGCTTATTCAGGTTAATCTCAACTGCTTCTTCTAAGTGTGGAGGGGTATCTGGCAAGAATCTTTTCGGATCCTGCTCAAGCTGCTCAAGGAAAATCCCTTCTTTTGTGATTTTTCCTTTGATATTTCTGTCTGCAGAGCAAGAAACTCCCATTCCTACCGGACAGGATGCAGCATGTCTCGGAAGTCTGATTACTCTTACGTCGTGAGTAAGATATTTTCCTCCAAACTGAGCTCCGATTGCACTTTCCTGGCAGATTTTCTGAACTTTAGCTTCCCATTCAAGATCTCTGAACGCTTGTCCAGCCTCATTTCCTTCTGTTGGAAGATGGTCATAATATTTAGCGGATGCTTTTTTTACTGCAGCAAGATTGGCTTCTGCGGAAGTTCCTCCGATTACCAATGCCAAGTGGTATGGCGGACAGGCAGCTGTCCCAAGATCTGAGATTCTTTCTTTAACAAATTCTTCAAGAGACTTTTCGTTCAGTAAAGATTTTGTCTTTTGGTATAAGAATGTTTTATTAGCTGAACCTCCTCCTTTTGTTAAGAATAAAAATTCATAATAATCTCCTTTTTTGGCATAGATATCAATCTGTGCAGGAAGGTTAGATCCTGAATTCTTCTCATCAAACATCGTTAAAGGAACTACCTGAGAATATCTTAAGTTTCTTTTTTGATAGGTATTGAAGATTCCTTTGCTTAGGTATTCTCCATCATCTACTCCTGTATATACATTTTCCCCTTTTTTCCCCATTACAATGGCTGTTCCTGTATCCTGGCATGAAGGAAGAGCTCCTTCAACAGCTACTGCAGCATTTTGTAAAAGGTTATAAGCAACGAATCTGTCGTTATCTGTAGCTTCAGGATCATCAATGATTCTTTTAAGGCTTTCCAGGTGTGAAGAACGAAGCATGAAAGAAACATCTGCCATCGCTTCTTCAGCTAATAACTCTAATCCTTTCGGATCAATTGTTAAAATTTCTCTGTCACCTAGTTTTTCAACCTTTACATAGTCTGATGTAAGCTTCTTATACACCGTATCATCTTTCTGAATTGGATACGGATCCTGATATCTAAAGTCCATTCAATTTTTGTTTGTGCAAAAATACGCCTCATTAAAAAAAATATGAGTAAAATCAGTCATTTAAATTGATATTTATAATGATTATAAATTGTGGGTTTCTGAGTTTATAAGTACCTTTATAGGAGCTAAATAAATGAAAGCCTAACATTATTTTTTGCATTAAAATTCAATAATATGAAAGGTTTTTAGGATTTTATCATCAACAGATCATACAAATTTCAACCATAATGAATTACAGAATAGAAAAAGACACCATGGGAGAAGTGCAGGTTCCTGCAGACAAACTTTGGGGTGCACAGACGGAACGTTCAAGAAATAATTTCAAAATCGGACCTGAAGGTTCAATGCCGCATGAGATCATTGAAGCTTTTGCCTATCTGAAAAAGGCCGCCGCTTTTACCAATACTGAGCTGGGAGTACTTCCTGCCGAAAAAAGAGATATGATCGCCAACGTGTGTGACGAAATTCTGGAAGGAAAACTAAACGACCAGTTTCCTTTGGTGATCTGGCAGACAGGTTCCGGGACACAATCGAACATGAATGTCAATGAAGTCATTTCAAACAGAGCTCACGTCAATAATGGCGGAACATTGGGCGACAAATCTGAGGTTCACCCGAATGACGACGTCAACAAATCCCAGTCTTCCAATGATACTTACCCTACTGCTATGCACATTGCTGCTTATAAAAAAGTAGTGGAGGTAACCATTCCGGCAGTAGAGAAATTAAAAAACACACTCGCTGAGAAATCAAAAGCATTCAAAGATGTTGTAAAAATTGGAAGAACCCACCTGATGGATGCTACTCCACTTACACTTGGACAGGAATTTTCAGGGTATGTAGCTCAGCTAGAATATGGACTAAGAGCTTTAAGAAACACACTGCCTCACCTTTCTGAACTTGCATTAGGCGGAACAGCCGTAGGAACAGGATTGAATACGCCTAACGGCTATGATGTAAAGGTTGCCGAATATATTGCTCAATTTACCAAACATCCTTTCATTACCGCTGAAAATAAATTTGAAGCGCTGGCAGCTCATGATGCTATTGTGGAAAGTCACGGTGCATTGAAGCAGCTTGCCGTTTCTTTATATAAAATTGCTCAGGATGTGAGACTCTTAGCATCAGGGCCACGTTCCGGGATCGGGGAAATTCACATTCCTGAAAATGAACCGGGGTCATCAATTATGCCCGGAAAAGTAAATCCTACTCAAAATGAAGCTTTAACAATGGTTTGTGCTCAGGTTTTAGGAAATGATACAACCATTTCATTTGCAGGAACTCAGGGGAACTATGAACTGAATGTTTTCAAACCTGTAATGGCTTATAATTTCTTACAGTCTGCCCAATTGATCGCTGATGCATGTATTTCTTTCAATGATCACTGTGCTGTGGGTATTGAACCAAATCATGAGAGAATTAAAGAGCTTGTAGATAAATCGTTAATGCTTGTTACGGCTTTAAATACTCACATTGGATATGAAAATGCCGCTAAAATTGCCAAAACCGCTCACAAAAACGGAACGACTCTAAAAGAAGAAGCCATCAATCTTGGTCTGTTAACTGCTGAGCAGTTTGACGAATGGGTAAAACCAGAAGATATGGTAGGAAGTTTAAAATAATGATTCTATAACTGATACAATGTAAAAACTCCGGAAATGACTCCGGAGTTTTTAATTTACATTCAATGTTTATTTAATCTAATCCAATAGCTAAGCCGAATATCAGAGCTTTATCATCCTTAAAATGGCTGTCTTTAAAGAAGTTGCTAAAGTCTTTTTTAACAAATAAGCTAAAGCTGTTATAAGATACAGTAAACTGTGCTCCATACACAAAAGGGTTTACCTGATAATTTCCGCGGTCTCTGGTTTCGCCGTCATTTCCTTTTACAATATTGTTGGTCGACATTTTTACTCCTCCATATACATTGGCCGCTACTTTAAATCCTGTATAATAGCTTCTGTACTGGATATCCATTCCTGCATTTTTAAGCTTGGAGAAATTATACTGCATACCGAGAGGAACGATAATATAACCTGTTCTCAGTTTACTTTTATCAAGATTTTCATTAGCCTGTGTCAAAGCAACTCCCTGGTCAGCACTTTTTGTAAAGTACATATTATTGTCTGTTCTCAGGGTTCTCCACGAAAACCCTAACCCTGAAATAACGGCCCACGGACTCGTTCTGCTTAGCTGATAATTCAGTTTCAGACCAAATTCCAGGTTATTGGCATATCCGATATTTTTATCGAGGTCATTATCGGGAGAACTATTTGTTAGTGTCATGATTCCGTAAGAGAAATAGCCTGTAAAGCTTCTGCTGGGACGGAATTTTTTTAACAGCTTTTCTTTAAGATCTTCTTTCGAGGTAACATCGGTATTCAAAAGTGAATATCTTACCTGCTTCTGAATAACATCATCCAGATCAAATCCCAGTTCTTCAATTCTCTTATCCATTTTCTCTGAGTAACGGTCTGCAATCTGGGCCTTCTCTCTGTCAAAATCTGCTTTATCAAGATTTCTGGCCTGTAAAACGGCAAGTTCACCTTCCATCAGTTTCTTTTCTTCCTGAATAATGGTATTGATCTTTGTGGCATATTCTTCCACTTTCTCTTTTACAATCGGGCTTACTTCGGTGTCTTTTTTAGAAGACAGGTTAATATTCAGCGCCTTCTTCTGTGCATGGAATGATGCTGCAGAAAAGCATACCAATCCCATTACGATTAATTTCTTGATCATATTATTAATTTTTAATTTTTTACGGATAAATTATCTGGCATTCAAATCGATAGTAGTCGCTACATTACTTCCATCCTTGGTTTTTTCAATAACATCTTTATGTTCTACTGAAAAGAGAAGTGTAGAAGGGTCTACATATTTTTTCTTTTTAACCGGAGTTTTCAAAGAATCGGATTTTGCTATGAGTTTAGGATGAGAAAGCTGAGGAATTTCCAGTTTCTTTACAGCAGTTTCTCTAGGAATAAGTTTATTTTCTCCTATTGCCACTGCAGAAATCACTTCTTCTTTATCTTGGGAAAGCGTTTTCTTTACTTCCTTTTTTTCGTTGTCCTGAACAGCTAAAGGAGTATTATTTTGAGCAGGCTCAGTTACTATTTTATCGGTGTCCGTCTTTTCTGTCGTTTTTACAATTCCAGGTTGGATTTCTGAGGGTTGATTAAGAAAAAGCAGAACAGTTCCCAAACTGAATGTCAACAGTAAACATGCAGCCACCAAAAACCAGTTTACGCTTGATTTGGGAGGGTGGCTACTTGTATTCTGAAGTTCAATTTCTGACCACAAATCTCTGGAGGGAGCAATTTCTCTTTCTTCAATCTGTCTTTTGATCTGAAATTCAAAATTATCTTTAGACGTTTTCATTTTTCAATTTTTTTTGTTGTTGAAAGTAGATCTTTCTTAATTTCTCTTTTGCTCTGAACAGCTGTGTTTTGCTCACAGCCATTGAAATCTGCAAAGTATCAGCAATTTCCTGATGTGAGTATCCTTCCAGCACATAGAGGTTAAAAACCATTCTGTAGGCATCGGGAAGCTGATCCAAAAGGTCCTGCGCATTAAAATCACAATCAATCTCCGGTTCGTGGATGTCTTCGTGAAAAGACTGGTTGATCTCGTCCAGATAGAAGACTGTTTTGTGGCTTTTGATAAAATTCAGGCATTCATTCACCACAATTCTTCTTGCCCAGCTGTCCAGGTTCGACTCTTCTCTGAAGGTTTCTATGTGCTTAAAAATTTTGCAGAATGCTTTAATGAGACAATCTTCTGCCTGATACAAATCGCTCACATAGCTTTTGCTTACACTCAGGAATCTCTTTACATTCTGTTCATAGAATATCTTCTGTGCAGCCGGATCCTGTTTCTTCAGGAGGCTCAACAAATCATTCTTTTTATTTCCGAACAAAAGTTTCATGCTTATGCTGTTTCTACTTTAAAGACAATCAAAACAAAAAAAGGTTACAACTTTTAAAAAAAAATTTATTTACTTAATAACAGTACTGTTCCAAAATAACATTTATAATATTGATAATCAGATATTAATAACTGAATATAAAATCTGAGAATTCAGTATATTTCCTGTAAAAATAATTGATAAAAGGCTGCCTCAGAGTGAGACAGCCTTTTTATATTTTATCCTGAGAATTCATCAAGCATATTTCGGGTAGGAACAAAGAAAAGCGTTCCTGTAACTGCTGTACTGAAATCTAAGATTCTATCATAGTTTCCCGGAGGATCGCCTATAAACATATTCGTCAACATCTTTTTGGTGGTAGTAAATGTACTTGAATAGGCAATAAAATAAGTTCCAAACTCATTAGTAGAAGGACTTCCAAAAGGCATATTATCTCTGACAATTTTCAATTCTTCGCCGTTTTCGCCTTCAATATTGGCTAAAGCAATATGGGAGTTGGCAGGTTTCACATCATCAGACATTTCAATATCATTTTCCTTTGATCTCCCGATCACTTTTTCCTGATCTTCTGTGGAAAGCCCTTTCCAGGCAGCCATATTATGAAGATATTTCTGAACGAAAAGATAACTTCCACCTTTATATTGAGAGTCTTCATCTCCGATTTTTGCAAAATAATCGCGGTCTTCACCAT
The DNA here is from genome assembly GCF_003852415.1 of Chryseobacterium sp. KBW03. NCBI lineage: Bacteria > Pseudomonadati > Bacteroidota > Flavobacteriia > Flavobacteriales > Weeksellaceae > Chryseobacterium > Chryseobacterium sp. KBW03. Next base: position 189,959 of record NZ_QAJO01000011.1, read on the forward strand.
GAGGATTCTCTGTTCCGTCAACAAAACCCAGAATAGAACGTGCATCCCAATATTTAAACCCATTAATTTCCAGAATGCTTTCAGCAACTGAACTCAATACATTTGATATTTCAATAGCCATATCAAAGATCAGGCTTTTATTGTCTGCTCTTAAATGAAAGTGAAGATCACCCGGAGTGGAAACAGCGGTATGTTTTATTCCTTTGATCTCTTCAAAATTGGTCAGTTCTTTTGGCGGCGGTGTCGGAAGTTCCAGTTTTTTCCATGCTTCAGCTCCGATACCCATTACACAGCTTGCTCTGCTGTCCGGGAATCTGTTGAAAACCGAATTATTAAGGTTGAGTACCAATGCACACAATTGTTGAAAGGCCTCCTTCAATTTAGGATCATCATGAAGTTTCCATACCATGAAAATCGTATTGCTGTTAGGATAATCTGTTACATTTTGTGATTCTGCCCTATTCATACATATCGTTTTTAATGTACTAAATATCCGAAATTGAAACCTGATCTGCAAAATATTGCTCCAGATCTTTTAACGTTTCCGGATTAGTCTGAATGTCTTTTACCAGAAGACCTTTGTTCACGACAACAATCCTGTTGCAGACTTCCGTGGTATGGGACAAATCATGGCTGGATATCAGGAAAGTAACGCCATCCTGCTTAGACAGTTCTTTGATCAGGTTTTTAAGCTTGATCTGTGTGGATGGATCCAGGTTGGCAAAAGGTTCATCCAGAATAATAATTTCAGGATTTCCAATGATGGCTCCTACAATTCCTACTTTTTTCTGATTTCCTTTCGAAAGATCACGGATATATTTTCCTGATTTTAGAATCTCGCCGTTGAAAAAATCGTGAAAGGGTTTCAGAAATTCATCTATTGAAGCTTTGTTTTGTCCTCTCAGCTCTCCAATGAAGTAAAAATATTCTTCAGGGGTAAGATAACCAATAAGAAAAGTGTCATCTACAAAGGCTGAAACTTTATTCTTCCAGGCCTCAGACTCACTGACTTTGATTCCGTCAATGCTTACAGATCCGGTGGTCGCCTGAATCAAATCAAGCATCAGGCTAAAAAGGGTTGTTTTTCCTGCCCCGTTGTTTCCTACAAGTCCAAAAGTTTCCCCGTTTGGAATCTCAAGATGTTCAATATTAAGAACAGTTGCTGTTCCGTATGTTTTTGATAAATTATGTATGTTGATCATGGCTTAACCTTTATTTTTAAATGCATCAATAGTGCTGTATTTTTCTTTTTTGTAAAGTTTTACGATAATATTGAAGATTCTCTCTCTCATGAAGAATCCTATAATACCGATAATGGCAATGCTTATTACTCCTCCTGTAATTCCTGAGAAATATTTTGCTAATGCAAATACCCCCATCGGAAGAAGCATTTTAGGAATCAGCAGAAGCATGGCTACCAGATTGAAACTTCCTTTCTGCCCCATCCTTTTCTCTTTTGAATTAAGATCGATCTGAGTTTTATTGAAAGCCCCGGACCATAAGGTAAATTGAGAATTGACTCCGATATTGTATAATCCTGCAGCGAAGAATGTAACGTAGACCTCCCAGCCAAAGTACGCATAGCATAGCGCTACAATTACAGAAACTCCTGTTACAATATTCATCAGCCACCATTTGGCCTTTAAATAGTCTTTGTACGGAACATTCAGGGTCATCATCAAGGGATAATAAGAACTGTCAAAAGCAGGAACTCTCTGCCCAAACAGAAACTGAAAACCTCCCGTCACAAAAAGACCCATAAACATCATCATCGCCGGAGTTTTGTATAGGGAAGACGTAAACATCAGCAATCCATAGAACAGAAACATAAAACTTCCCAGAAGAATACCTTTGGCCACTTTATTCCGTCTTAACATTTTAATATCATTATTGATAAATGTTCCGGTAGCCCCATATTTATTTAAGAAAGCAATATTTTCGGTTTTTCCTATTGTCTTTTTGGCTTCAAGTCCCTGATCCAGGTAAAATTCTTTACGCAGATAACGGAAACAAAGCCACCACAAGATCACAAACAGGGAAACAGGGATCAAAGCAAAGTAAGGTTTTTCATAGAAACTGTAGAAAACAGATTCAGAATAAGACAGAACCGGAACGATATTGTAATATCCCAAAGCTCCGATGCCCACAAAGCAAGCTCCTATGATGATTGCCAGTGTTTCTTTACCGTTGAAGAAAATATTGATAAAATTATTCAGATAGAGTAATGAAATAACTCCTATAAGCCACACCAAAATTCCTAAAATGCTATATCCGTTAAATAAAGCAATCAATGAAAATGTAATGAAGAATAGAGAACTCAGCCAGCTGAATGCTGAAAGAAAGGTTTTGGACAGCATATAATTGACCAGTGTATTCTTCCTGATGTTCATGGTAAGAAACGGCTTAATATTCTGTGTGGGAATTTCCTGCCAGAGATATTTAATGACCAGATCAATGATCCAGGCAATAATCATGAATTTTGAGACTACTTTTAAAGGATCCTGGTGCATTTCTTCCTTTACATAGAAAAAAGCAATAAAAGCCCCACCTACGAGACATCCCATGAAATAGAGAATTCCGATGAACCGGAATATCTTCATGGCCAGATTGATCCCTAAAGATGTACCACGGAAGAAGCTTTTGATTTCAAGCCTAAGGAACTTTAGAAACATATTTTAGTTTTTATACATTAGTAAATATAAAATAAAATATGTTACAGATTTTTAGCCAATTAATTCTTTGGCTTGTGCTAAAGCGGCTTCGGTAATTTTGCTTCCGGAAAGCAATTGAGCAATTTCATTGAGTTTTTCTTCGTCGCTCAAAGGTATAATGGTAGATTGTGTTCTGCCTGAAACATCCTGTTTTACGACTTTATAGTTGTCATTTCCTTTAGCAGCAACCTGTGCCAGGTGAGAAATAACGATCAGCTGCATGTCTTCGGACATTTCTCTCATAAGATTTCCGATCTCTTCAGCTACTTTTCCTGAAACTCCGGTATCAATTTCATCCAGAATAAGCGTTGGAAGCTCATCACTTTCTGCAATAATCTTCTTTACAGCCAGCATTACTCTGGATCTTTCCCCTCCGGAAATGGCAGTCTGAATCGGTTTTAAAGGAAACCCGGAATTGGCCTGGAATAAAAGCTGGATATTTTCTTTTCCAAATTGATTGAACTCGTCTGCATCCTGCAGTTCTATATCTACTTTTGCCTTTTCCAGCCCTAATTTTTTCAGAAGTCCTTCTGCTTTTTTGATGAAAACAGGAACATTTTTCGTTCTGTTCTTTGAAAGCTTTTCAGCGAGACTCTGAAGTGTTTTTTCTTTTTGAGAGATATTCCCCTCTGTTTCTTCGATCTGTGCTTCCAGTTCTGAAGCTCCTTTCTGATCTCCTGCCAGCTGGTTTCTGATCTCAATCAGTTCATTAAGATCCGAAACATTATGTTTAAGGAATAAGGCGTTGATTTTATTATTAAGATCGGTAAGATATACCAGATTTTCAGGATTGATTTCAACTCTCTCTGCGGTATGCTCAAGTTCGGAAATTATATCTTTAAGCTCAACAAAAGAAGTCTCAAGCCTTTCATCAAGTTCTGCAAAACTGGCTGAAACTTCAGAGATTTTTGAAAGTTTGTGGGTCGCTTCATGAAAGAAAGATAAAATTCCTATTTCTTCCTGATGGAATCTCGATAAGATCTGACCTACATTTTCAGAAATCATTCCTGCATTTTCCTGAATAGAAAGCTGGTTCTGAACATCTTCATAGTCTACATCATCAAGTTTCAGCTCTTCCAGTTCATTGAGTAAAAATTCTTTATAATCACTTTCTTTATTGGATTCTGAAAGCTGGGTTTTCAGTTTTTTCAACAGTAATTTAAGGGTCTGAAATTCAGAAAATGTCTGTTGATAGTCTTCGATAATCTTTTTATTGTCAGAAAGCCCGTCAATAATTTTAAACTGGTATTCTGATGTAAAAAGATTGGATGTTTCAAATTGGGAATGGATATCAATCAGCTGCGAAGAAAGCTCTTTAAGAATATCCAATGTTACAGGAACGTCATTAATAAATGCACGCGATTTTCCTGATGGAAGGATTTCCCGTCTGATAATCGTCTGAAGTTCGTAATCCAGATCGTTTTCGATAAAGAATTTCTTAAACTGATTGTTGAGTGAAAACTCTGTTTCCACCACACTTTTTTCTTCGGTCTTAGCAATGGATTTTACATCTGCTCTTTCTCCTAAAATAAGACGGAGCGCCCCTAAAATAATAGATTTCCCGGCTCCTGTTTCACCGGTAATAACCTGTAAACCATTCTTCAATGATACGTCAAGGGTATCAATCAGGGCAAAGTTTTTAATGTAAATTCTCGAAAGCATTGATAATCCGGGTTATGGTTCAATTTGAATTTGAACTGTAAAAATAGGTTTTTTTTTAATGAAGTGAGAAAATGTTTTTATGCATTCTGCTCAATTATAGTATTCTATTTTTAACCTAAAATCAAATGGTCTGTCAGTAATTTTATAGGTTTTTTATAGGTGTCAATCTTATACCTTCCATTTATTCCACTTATTGTCAATATTTTTCGGAGAAAGGATAATCATGTTCTGCTTCAGATCATTGAGAATCAAGCCTCCGTTATTTCCGGAATTGAAGATATTAAAGATCTCATCACTTTTTGTATCCATAAACAGGTTGAAGAAAAATGCCTGCTGAAAAGTATTTTCGTACATTTTCAACTGCATCAGAGCATCAAAAATCACTTTTTTTCCGGCAGTCTGGTCCTGGTTGAAAAGGTTATCCAATCCTGCTCTGTGGTAAGTATAAATGGTAGAACGCAACTGGCTCCAGTTGGGATTCATGATTTCATTAATCAGTATAGAACGGCTTCTTGGCTCATTGATGGTATTCCAGCCTTCATAGTTTCTGTTCTGAGAATTCTGTGCAATTTGCTGTGCTTTTGCATACCATTGGGATCCTCCCATCGATTGGAAGCTGTCACCGTCTAAGCCCAAAATAACATAAATATAAAAACTGACAACATCTGTCAAATTCTTACCTGAGAACTGTCTTTCATTAAAAATAAGACTTTCATTTTCAATATATTCAAAACCAAATCTCTGGTCCTGAAGATTCAGTAAAGGAGATTCATAGGTCGTATTATAAACAGGACGCATGGCCTGAACAACAATGGACCCTTTGAATCTATTGCCATCTCTTTCCCCAATAACAACAGAAAAACCACATTTTATTTTCTCAAAATTCTGAAGTTTCTTCCCAGTCCAGCTGGTATTATTGATAAAGTCTCTGAGACTTTTTTCCAATGCTTTATATGCCTGCTGGTTACTTCCTCCTACCAGTTGGGAGTTTACCTGGACAGTAGCCAACAGCTCCTGAGAAAAACTTTGGGTATATATGAAAAACAGAAAAAATAAACTTATAATTTTTTTCATTGTCTATTAAAAATTGAGAACGGAAATTTATTAAAATTATTTTAAAAGTTGAGACTCAACAAAATTGAGAATATCTTTCGCTACATCATCTTTGGATTTCAGATTGAATTCTTTCTTTTCCGTTCTGGTAAATATTTTGATTTTGTTGGTATCATTTTTAAAACCTGCTCCTTCATCACGCAGAGAGTTCAGAACAATCATATCCAGATTTTTCTTTTCCAGCTTCCCTTTTGCATTTTCTTCTTCATTCTGCGTCTCCAGGGCAAATCCTACCAAGAACTGGTGTGTTTTCTTCTCTCCCATCGTTTTAAGAATGTCCGGATTTTTAACCAATTCTATGGTCAGGTTGTCGTCATTCTTCTTAATCTTTTCCTTAGCCACTTCTTTGGGTGCATAGTCTGCTACTGCAGCACTTGCAATTCCGATGTCTATCTTATCATAAAATTCAAATACTTTTGCCAGCATTTCTTTTGCTGAAGTCACTTTATGAAGTTCAACCTTTGGATCGTTTAGGGTTTGGAAGCTTGGTCCGGAAATCAGAATAACTCTTGCTCCTCTTTTGGAAGCTTCTTCAGCCAGTGAAAATCCCATTTTTCCAGATGAATGATTTCCGATGAATCTTACGGGATCTATGGCTTCGTAGGTAGGTCCTGCCGTGATTAAAACCGTTTTCCCTTCAAGACTTTTTGAATGGATATTTGAATTAAAATAATTTTCAACAGTAGTAAAAACAGTTGCCGGCTCTGCCATTCTTCCCTGGCCGATCAATCCACTTGCCAATTCTCCGTTTTCTGCAGGAATAATGATATGACCAAAGCTTTCCGCAAGCTCTAAATTCTTCTTTGTAGAAGGATGTACATACATATCTAAGTCCATTGCGGGAGCAATAAATACCGGGCATTTCGCTGACATATAGGTCGCAATAACCAGATTGTCACACATCCCGTGAACCATTTTAGACAGTGTATTGGCTGTACAGGGAGCTACAATCATTACGTCTGCCCAAAGCGCCATTTCTACATGGCTGTTCCAGGTTCCGTTATCACCATAAAAGTCTGAATACACAGGTTTTTTGGACAACGTAGACAGGCTTAGTTTCGTCACGAACTGTTCTGCATCTGGGGTCATGATAACCTGTACTTCAGCACCTTTTTTCACAAAATCTCTGATCAGGAAATGAATTTTGTAGGCTGCAATTCCTCCAGAGACCGCGATAAGTATCTTTTTACCGGAAACACTCATTTAGTTCTAATTTTTTGAAATACTAAAGTACTTATTTTTTCCCACACAATCAGGCTTTAAAACGACAAAGGTCATAAAAGAAATGAATTCCTTTATGACCTTGATTTATTAAAACACAGATGATTATTTTCTGTCTTCTGTTTTTCTGAAATAGATATCTTCGTTTAACCACTCTTCGATAGCAATTGAAGTTGGTTTTGGAAGCTTTTCGTAATGTTTAGAGATCTCAATCTGTTCTCTGTTTTCGAAAACCTCTTCTAATGTAGAATTGTGAACGGCAAATTCATCCAACTTGTTGTGAAGTTCCGTACGGATCTCCGCATTGATCTGCTCTGCTCTCTTTCCCATGATAACAATAGCTTCGTAGATTGAACCTACTTTATCTTCAATCTTATCTTTGTCGTAAGTAATTGTATTTACTTCGGCTTTTGTATCTTTTACACTCATTTTGAGAAAATTATTTTTATTTAAGATGGCAAATTTACGAATTATCTTTGGATTTTGAAAGTCGCTGCCGGAGGAGGGGTCTTAAGTGCTGCACTGTCCCTCTGTAACTGCATTGCTTTCTTTTCATTGCTGATTTGATCCTTAACCTGCTGCTCAGTTTTATCTTTGTCGGCTATTTTTTCAGCCTCTTTTTTCTGTCTTGCTGTTAAAGCTGCAATTCTTGCTTCAGTTTGTTTTTTAACAATCACGAAGTTTTTCTTTTCCTTTTCCAGTTTTTCTCTTAGATCCGTAGCTGTCTTAGAATATTCTGTATTGGGAAGTTCCTTCTCTACCAGTTTAGTATAAGTCAATGCACTTTCAATACGCTCATCTTTAAGACCATATACTGATTTTACAGCCAGTTCATAACGGGCTTTCATGATATAATCATAAATTTTTGAACGAAGTTTTGTACTTGGGAAATCTTCCAAAACATTTTCCAAAGCAACATTCGCGGCTTTGTACTCTCCCATGTTATAGTACTGTTTTCCGTTTTCATAAGCTTTAAATTCAAGCTTATAAGACAACTCATCAATAAGCTGACTGATATTTTTAGATCTTTCGGAATTCGGATAATTGTTCAGGAAGTCCTGAAGTTCATTGATGGCTAATTCTGTACTGGACTGATCCAAGTTGTAATCCATAGATCCTTCATAGTAGCACAATGCAGACATGTATGCTGCTTCTTCCGCTCTTGGATCTTTTGGAAAACTAACGGCAAAGTTTTTAAACTGGTGACCTGCCAGCTTATAACTCTTGTCATAATAGTTGGCATAAGCAGTGTTGAAACCTACGTTAGGAAAATCATCAGTTCCTGCCACAAGATTAGCAAGTCTGTCATAGAGAGCCAATGCATTTTTCCACTTTTTCTTAGCGAAGTTTTCATTAGCCGCCTTTAAGATAAACTCTTTATCAGCACTCCTCATTGCTCTTTCCTGCTGGCTTACACAAGATGAAATCACTGCTACAGCAAAAAGACCTAAAATATATTTTTTCATATAAAAAATTCAACAGTTTTCGGGTTACACAGCCGATTTACTAATTTGCAAAAATATAACTTTTTTGTCAATAGATTTTTTTTTATGAATATTTAACGTAATTTTAGTCTGCAGCGTATCCCAAAATAGCAAAAACACTTAATAAAAGATTCATTCTCACCTTCTTCTCAGCTTCTTTGGTATAGGTTTCTTCATTTTTACTCGGAACATACAGTTCATAAAAGTTTTTATTCCTGATCACAAATAAAGTGGATCCGATAATCATGGTAAGGATATCTTCCGGCTTGGGTGTAAAGGTAAAAACTCCGGAAGCAACTCCCTTTTTAATGACTTCATCCAGTTTTTTTACGAATAATTGGTAGAAATCAAGCAGTTCATCTTTCAGATTTTCTGTATGACGGAGTTCCTGAGTCACAAACCCATGGAAATAATTGTATTTAAATAACTGGGAAACAATATATTTAATCATTTCTCTCATCTGCATCTCCGGTTTTCCTTCCTTGATGGTGTCTGCAAATTCTGAGAAATTTTCTCTGGTTTTCAGTACCCTGTACTGATAGAGATAAGACATCATTTTCTCTTTGGAACCAAAGTAATAAGAGATCATGGCAACATTGATATTGGCTTTAGAACAAATATCTCTCACGGAGGTACCCTCGTATCCTTTCTTTGCGATAAGCTCTTCTGCAATATCCAGTATGTGAATCTGTTTTTCTGTAAATTTTTTTTTCATGAAGTGCACTTTGAGTAAAGTTAAGAAATTTTTAACACATTTATAAACGATTGTTTAATAATTTTAGATTAAATCTGAAAAATGCTATTTTTGAATATGGAATTTTTTGATTTTCATCATCATAAGAAATATATCAGGAACGGAATCTACAATCTTGGGATCGAAAATATTCCGCCGGATTTTCCTTATTCTATTGGTATACATCCCAATGATATTGATATAAACAATATAGAAGTACAGTTTTCATGGATGAGAAGCATGATGTTGGAGAACTGTTTTGCCATTGGAGAATGCGGTTTGGATTCATTGGTTTCTGTGGATCAGAAAATTCAGGAAGAGGTTTTTGTAAGACAGATAAAGATAGCCAATGAGGTAAAAAAGCCTCTTATCATTCATTGTGTAAGAAAATTTTACGAGGTTATTTCTTTTAAGAAGAAGGCCGAACAGCCAATGATTATTCATGGTTTCAATAAAAAAAGACAAATTGCCGAAGACCTTCTGGCTAATAATTTTTATCTGAGTTTTGGAAAAGCTGTTTTGTATAATTTATCTTTGCAGGATATTTTAAAAAACACTCCATTAGACAAATTGTTTTTAGAAACTGACAATGAAGATTTTAACATCGAAGAATTGTACGGCAAGGTTTCAGAAATAAAAGGAATTTCTTTGGAACAACTGAATGAACAAATTTTAGAAAATTTACACTCAATAAAAAATGGATAAATACTGGCTGGAAAGAACTGAACTTTTGATAAAGGAAGATGGATTGGAAAATCTGATAAAAGCGAACGTGCTTGTTGTAGGCCTGGGCGGAGTAGGTTCTTTTGCCGCTGAATTTCTTGCAAGAGCCGGAGTAGGAAATATGACGATAGTGGATGGTGATACCGTAGATATTACCAACATCAACAGACAGCTTCCCGCTTTACATTCTACTGTTGGAAAACACAAGGTGGAAGTTGTTGCTGAAAGACTTCTTGACATCAATCCACAGCTTAATTTAACCAAAATCAATGAGTTTCTAAATCCTGAAAGAATGGATGAAGTTCTGGATTCTGCAAAATTTGATTATGTTTTGGACTGCATCGACAGCGTTACGCCAAAACTTAGTTTGATTATCGCTGCCAAAAGAAGAAGGATAAAAATCGTAAGCTCAATGGGAGCCGGTGGAAAAACTGACCCAAGCAAAGTATTGGTAAGAGACATCAGCAAAACCGAACATTGCCACCTTGCAAGACAGGTAAGAAAAAGGCTGAAAAAAGTAAAAATCGACAAAGGAGTTCGTTGTGTGTTTGCCAATGATATTCAGGATGAAGAAAGCTTGAAAATGACTGACGGAACCAATTATAAAAGATCATTTTACGGAACGATAAGTTATATGCCTGCCATTTTCGGGTTGTACACTGCTTCAGAAGTGATTAATCATTTATTAAATCAGGATTAAAATATTTCACCACCTATTTCGCAGATTTACAAAAACAACATCATGTATTAATTTGTGAAACAGGTGGGAGAAAAAATATAAAAAATTACAATTACAACTCCGTCAATGACAAATTCTCAATATCCCAGAGCGGAAAAGCTCAAAAAAAACACGGAAATCGGTTTGCTTTTTGACAAAGGCAAATGGAGAACCAATGGCAATCTGAGAATCATCATTCTGAAAGATAAGCCCACCCTTTCTGTAGAATCTGCAAGATTTGGAGTTTCTGTTTCTAAAAGATATTTTAAAAAAGCCGTACACAGAAATCGTATCAAAAGACTGCTGAGAGAATGCTACCGTCTGAATAAGGATTTATTTAAGCTCGCTTTCGGAGAGAAAACAATGGCGATGGTATTTTGGGTTTCTTCTGAGATGCCCCCGAAATTCCAGGATGTGGAGGCGCAGTTTATAAAGCTTTGTGAGGCGCAGAAAAAGTAATCTTTTGCATTAGAATAAGAGATCTGTGAGGTGTTTTATCTCGCAGATTATGCGAATCAGGCAGGTTTTTATTTTCCCACAGATTACGTGGATTTACACGGATGATTGCACGGATACTATGTTTTTTTATTCTATGATAAATCACTGATAACGAAACTCGTATCCAGTATTTGGAACTCTGAAATTAACAGCACTCCAAATATCATATACTTTTTGTAATTTTAGGGAAAACAATAAATCTGAAAATTAATATGTTAGATAATGTTCCCTATTTCTCTTATATAATCAGTGCATTTATTGGCATTGGATTGGCAGCCGCTACAGGCTTCCGGGTGTTTCTCCCCATGTTTGTTGTAAGTCTGGCTTCTTACTTCAACTGGATCCCCATGAATGAGCATTTTGAGTGGCTTGCAGGCCTACCTACGCTTATAACAACAGGAATTGCCACTGTTGCAGAGATCCTTGCTTATTATATCCCTTTTATCGATCATTTGCTGGATACGGTATCTATTCCTATGGCCACAGTTGCGGGTTCTATATTATTTGCCAGCCAGTTTACCGAACTTGGAACTTTCCCGCAATGGGCAATGGCATTAATTGCAGGTGGCGGTACAGCAGCAACCATCAGTACCGGATTTGCAGGAATACGGGCCGCTTCTACGGCTACGACTGGCGGACTGGGAAATTCTGTGGTAGGAACAACTGAGACAGCAGGAGCGGGTCTTATGTCTGTTCTTGCAATGGCAGCTCCAGTGATTGCCGCAATTTTTGCAATAATTATTTTAATTCTTGTTATTGTTTTTGGGCGGAGGGCCTGGAAAAAACTGAGAGGCAGCAAAGACAAACCTCAAAATATATAAATAAAAAAGGTACTGCTTAGAACGGTACCTTTTTATTTTAATTCTTACTTCTGAAATCCTTAATATCCTGAATTTTAGATTCAAAATATTTTTTCTTCTCAGGATTCTTTTTGATTAATATTTCAAACGCTTTTATCGCTTTTGTATAGAGTTTCTGTTCAAAATAAAGTTTGGCCAGCGTCTCTGTCATCAAATGTGATATATCATCGTTCTTTTCTTTAACAACATAGCTGCTTTCTTCTCTTAACTGACTAATCCTAGGATTGTTTTCGATAAAGGCTTCAATAGCCTTCTCTTTAACTTCTGATTTGTCTTTTTCGACTTCTTCAACTCTGTCAATCTTCAGCCAGCTTTGCCATGTATTGATAAAACCGGGGACATTGCTATCAGCTGAGGGCTGAGGGGTATTCTTCATGGTAACCTCCTGTACTTTTTCTACAGGTTCTTCTTTACTTTCCTGCTGTTTTTCTTCAACCTTAAGGGTAGAAATATCGGTTCCGAAGAAAGATACATTCATTACAGGAGCGTCTTCTTTTGAAACTTCTGCAGCTGCTTTTTCTTCTTTTGGAGATTCAATAGCTTCTGTTTCTTCTTCTACAGGCATAGCTTCTTCCGTAACTGTTTCTGTAACAGTTTCAGCCGTTTCCTTTGGTTGTGGCTCTTCGATTATTATTTCCGCCTCTGCTGCAGGAATTGTTTCTGCTGCCGGAGCTTTTATTTCAGGCACTGATATTTCTGTTGATTTGCTGATTAATGAATCCGGCATATTGGATTCCAAATTCATTGGCTTCCATGTAGACTGAACTTCGGGAACTTGTTCTTGTTCTTCTTGTTTTTCCTCAGCAATTTCAACTTTAGATTCTTCTTCTACAGGCAATTGATTTTCAACAACTTCTTCCTGTACTGGCTCTTCTTTTATTTCTTCAGGTTCTTCCTGACCTGTTGACCAAAAATGGAAATTTTGAGTTTCAGCGAAGCTTATTCCATGATCTTCAATGGTTTCCGGCTCTGATTCTTCTTCTTGAGAAACAGATTTAGTTTCCTTCATTTTTTTCTCCACCTCTTCAATCAGACGTCTCATTTCCTCCTCATGTCTATTCACATTGGATTGGGAAATTTCACCTGCTTCGACAGTCTCTCCGCTGTTTGCCTCTATTTTAACATCAGGCATAAACGAATCTGTTCCATGGAAGCTTACTTCAGCATCTAATTCTTCTATCGGCAGCTCCTGATCAGATACAGCTTCATGATTGTCTACTGTTTCTATGCGTTCAGGTTCTTCTGTGACGACTTCGTCAACATTTACTTCTGGCAATAAAGGTTCTACTTCATGGAAACTTACATTTTCTACTTCATCTATTTTCTCTTCTTCTTTTTCTGAAGAAATCTGATCTTCATGAATAATAGTTTCCGGTGTAAAATCTTCTTCTGCATTCTCCTTCGTTTCAGCCTGAATTTCTTCTTTTTGTTCCTGAACCGGCTGCTCTGGCTGCTCTGCAACAGTCTCAGCCTTTTGGGTTACCAAAGTTCCTGATTCGAGGGTAGATTCAATATCTATGATCTCAGAATTTTCTTCATCCAGGAAGTTTTCTTCTCCTTCAAATAAAATTCTGTTTCGTTCACCGTTTACATAAATAGGTTTAATGTCTTGTAAAATTGGCAGGACACATGTCTTGGCTTGCTCATCTGCCTGCTTTTCCAAAGAGACTTCTTCTTCTCTTTTAATAGGAAAAGATTTGCTTTTTGGAGCATATTGAGCAGGTTTTTCAACTGTTTTGACAGGTTTTTTATCTTCAACAATTTCAGGTTTTGACTCCTGTCTGATCTTTCCGTTGATCAGTTGATATAAAATCTTCTTATCTGTAGTATACGCCGCGGTTGTAGAAAGCTCTTTCTGATAGTTTTCTTTTTCGTACAGGTGTACTCCATACAGATGAAGCGCCCTAATATTTTGAATATAAGGAAAAGTGTGAATCTCTTCTTTCAAAAGACCAAGGTCTTCTAACTGAATATTTTTCGGATTTTTTATTAATTCTAAAACTCTGGGATTCATCTTACCAATTCGCTACAATGTCGTTAAATATCTTATTAATAATTCTATCTGTTACCAGCTTAACCTGCTGGTCTTCGATCTGACTTAGTGATACATCACTGTTGAAAGCTGCTTCATCAGAATACGTTCTGTCGAAACTTGAATCCGGATGAATTTTATTTTCATAATGTACCTTTACTGTAATCGTAAGCTTATTCTGCCCCTGCTGAATCACTCCACCAGATGGGTTTGTCACGGTACTGGAGCTTACTGTAGTGGGAGTAATTGAATAATCTGAGATTTCTCCTTCTATCAGGATATCAGGATTTTCTTTTGTTCCTTTCAAAGTGGTTCTCTGAAGGAATCTATTTTGTATTGCTGTAGAAAACTGTTGTGATAATGCCGGGTTTACAAGAGATGCATTATTCGGAAATTCGTTGATCTGAACAGTCTTCTCATCTGTAAGGGATGATCCCGTAAAGCTGTAGCATGAATTCAAGACTCCCAGCAGTGCAAAAAGCATTACCGTTAGTAGTGATTGTTTCAGGCTAATATTTTTAATTTTAAAATTCATTTTTAGATCCAATTTCAGTAATTTCATCATACTCAATTTGTTGCATAGCATCTTCATAAGCAAAATAATTTGCGGTGTATAAAAATGGCATTGTAAGAAAAATTCCTATCCCGCAAGCAACAATACCAATCTGAGCCAAAATACCCGCCACTATTGAGAAAAGAAAGATTGACAATAGATTTCCTTTGGTCATTACTTTTGAAATATTCCAGGCTTCTTTTATTTCTGTGATCCCTTTAAGGCTAATTAATGGAATGATATAAAACCCTTTCAGTAGAAAGTAATAAATAGCAACGAACATCAGAAAAACATAAGGGAACATTAAAAACATTATCATTGGGTTAGGTTGATGATCTTCCGATAATGCACCCGATAATAACATAATAACAATTAAAGGAATGTAAAGTAATAAAAAACCTCCCATAACAATTAACTGCAACATAAAATAAGGCATGAAATCTTTAAAATCAAAAATATCTCCGGGACTTGCTGCCTGATTTCTATTAAGCTTTTGAAGGTACTTGTATAAATTCCCCATAGCTAACAGTCCACAGAAAGGAATGATCGACATGATAAAGCATACTAAAAATGCTATAAAAATGTTCCCGAAATCTTTCTTTAAAAGTTCGAAACCTTTATTAATATATTCTCCGAGTTTAAAATTGATCGGCTTAGGTGCTAAAATTACTTTCATTATTTATGTTGTGCTAGTCTTCCAGATTATATTGTTTTATTTTCCTGTATAAAGTTCTTTGTGAGATTCCCAATTCATCTGCCGCTCTGTTTCTGCGTCCTCTATGCTTCTCCAATGCTTTGATTATCAAATCTTTTTCATTATTCTGAAGAGAAAGTGATTCTGGTCTGTTTTCTTCCACTTCGATATCTTCAAAATCTTCATAGCTGTCTTCAGGACTTGAAATGATTGTCGGTGTCTGAACTGCCGGCGTATCGTTATTATTTTCAAAATATAATAAAGACCCTGCGTTATTCACCTGTGGCTGGCTTTCAGGGGTATAAATCCTATTAATCAGGCTTTTTTCATGATTGCTCAGATCTGCTGTACCTCTGTTCTTGATCAATTCCGAAGTTAAGGATTTTAAATCATTAATATCATTCCTCATATCAAATAGAATTTTATACATGATTTCCCTTTCACTTCCGAAGTCGTTCTGTTTGGGAGCATTTTGGGTATTCACTACCATCGGAAGGTGTGTTTCCATAGGAATATACTCCGCAAGTTTCTCAGCAGTGATGCTTCTGTTTCTTTCCACAACGGTCATCTGCTCCACTAAATTTCTTAATTGACGGATGTTCCCCGGGAAAGCGTAGCTTTCTATATAATGAACTGCACTGGGCTCCAGCTCCAGTTCCGGCATTCTGTACTTTTCGGCAAAGTCTATCGCAAACTTTCTGAATAACAAATGAATATCCCCCTTTCTTTCTCTCAAAGGTGGCATATCAATCTGAACAGTATTCAAACGGTAATATAAATCCTCACGGAATCTTCCGTCATGAATAGCCTTCATCATATTAACGTTGGTAGCCGCTACAATTCTTACATTGGTTTTCTGCACCTGTGAAGACCCTACTTTCATAAATTCTCCACTTTCCAAAACTCTTAAAAGACGAACCTGAGTCTGTAATGGAAGCTCTCCTACCTCATCCAAAAAGATGGTTCCACCGTCTGCTACTTCAAAGTATCCTTTTCTTGTAGTGGTAGCTCCCGTAAAAGCGCCTTTTTCGTGTCCAAATAGCTCAGAATCTATGGTTCCTTCCGGAATAGCCCCGCAGTTTACTACAATATAAGGCTGGTGTTTTCTTTTGGATTCTGAATGGATGATTTTCGGAATAAATTCTTTTCCCACCCCACTTTCTCCAATTACCAGCACAGAGATATCTGTGGGTGCGACCTGGATAGATTTTTCCAGGGCTCGGTTGAGTGCGGGAAAGTTCCCGATAATTCCGAAACGGTTTTTTATGTTTTGTAGCTCGTTGCTCATAAGTAAATTTTTGATTATTGATTTAATGTTAATCTTCTACAGTTCTTCAATCTGTTTTCTGTAGACTTTGTTAAAATGATGGGTATAGACATCTTTCATGGTCTTTCCTTCATCATACGTTTGTAAGGCTAACTTCTTTAAATCCAAATAATCTTTGTTTCTGATCTTAGAAACTTTACTCTTAAAGTATATATTATCAGCAAAGTCGTATTCTTTGCTTTGTTTTTCAAAATTTTCAAGGGCTTTATCATATCTTCCCAGTTCGAAATAGGTAACTCCCAACTGGTAATGATCATACATCCCCTTCACATAACCTCTGGTGGTCAGAAGCTGCTCAATAATCCAAGCGGCTTTGTCTTTCTCCCCTAACGCACTGTAGGACATCGCTCTTACCACGTCCAGATTATAATCTCCGTTTTGGGATCTTCCTAAGTCTTCGGGATAATATTTTTTTAAATCATTTAAATCCTGTATAGCGCCACTGTAATCTCTTACAAACTGAAACCTGCACCATCCTCTGTAGCCAAGATACATTTGCGGATTTAAAGCAACCGCTTTATCAATTAAAAATTTCCAGGTTACAAAATCTCCGTTCTTTAGATAGGGAACGGCTTTCTCCATATAAGCATGAGAGAAATCGGGACACAATTCAATGGCTTTGTCAAAGCCTTCCTGAGATGCTGCGAAACCCTGTAAATCTGAAGCCCAGTTGTATAACTCACACGCTTTTTTGCAGTTCTCACCCTCTACTGCATTACAGTTGACCTGTGCAATAGTATTGGTGTAAACTATAAGTAACAAAAAGCTAAGGTAATACCTCTGAAACTTTTCCATTTTCAATTTTATAGGTTAAATACTGATAATAATCTACTTTTAAACCTTTTATCTCTTTTGGCATCCAGCCATCGAGTGATTTTGTAAACTGCAGCAGCTTATTTTCCAATTCTTCATCTAAGGCAATATCCTTCAGATCTGAGCTCATATGCTGTACCCTGAACAACCCTGCCTTTCCTTCACAATTTACTAAAAATCTTACGGTAATATAACCGTTGATTTTCTTTTCAGAATATATATTTTCTTTTTTAAGTTTTTCAGCGATCGCTATTTTCTCTCCTTTGTAGCTGAACCCCTCTTTACCTTGGTAATATTGTAAGCTAAAAGAGGCTAATTTTCCGGCTCCACATTTTTTAAAATCAGGATCATCCAGTTTTGTATCAAACTCAATATCTCCTACGGTACCGGGATATTTTTTTGCATTTTTTTCTGTCTGGCAAGATACCAAAGCAAAAGAAAATAGAGCAAAAAGATAAATCGCTTTAATCAAAACTTAATTTTTATTCCACTGTTCTCCCTAAAAGTGTGCCCTGTGTGTTGTCATAAGCAAAAACGTTCACAATGTCACCTATTTTCTGTCCTTCAAGCATATCAAAGACACATACGGCATTCTGAGAGTTTCTTCCTTTCCACTGGTTTTTATTTTTCTTAGAAATTCCTTCAATCAGAATCTCGTGTACTCTTCCGACATAAGATTTCATTCTTTGTCTTGAAAGCTCTCCCTGAAGGGCAATAACCTCAGCAAGACGTCTCTGTTTCACATCAGCAGGAATATTGTCTTCCATTTTTTTATGAGCCGGAGTTCCTGGTCTTTCTGAGTAAGCAAACATATAACCGTAGTCATATTCTACTTCTTTCATCAGACTTAAGGTATCCTGGTGATCTTGTTCCGTTTCATTACAGAATCCTACGATCATATCCTGAGAAAAGGATACTTCCGGAACAATTTCCTTCGCTTTTTTAACCAGATCCAGATATTCTTCACGGGTATGCTGTCTGTTCATCGCTTCAAGCATATTATTGCTTCCGCTTTGTACAGGAAGATGTACATATTTACAGATGTTATCATGTTTTGCCATCATCTTGAACACATCAAGATTCATATCCTGAGGATTGGAAGTTGAGAATCTGATTCTTAGTTCAGGAACAGCTTTAGCTACTAAATCAAGCAATTGAGCGAAACTAACCGCTGTTGCTTTCTGCATTTCAGAAGCTTTGGCAAAATCTTTTTTAGGACCGCCTCCATACCATAAATAAGAGTCTACGTTCTGTCCTAAAAGGGTAATTTCTTTATATCCGTTATTGGCAAGGTCTTTACATTCGTCTATAATAGAGTGTGGATCACGGCTTCTTTCTCTTCCTCTGGTAAAAGGAACGACACAGAATGTACACATGTTATCACAACCTCTTGTAATGGTAACAAAAGCTGTAACTCCATTTCCTCCTAAACGTACCGGATTGATATCTGCATAGGTTTCTTCTTTAGAAAGAATTACATTAATAGCATCCCTTCCATCATCCGTTTCTTTTAAAAGATTGGGTAAATCTCTATAGGCATCAGGACCCACAACAAGGTCAACCAATTGTTCTTCTTCTAAGAATTTGGTTTTCAACCTTTCCGCCATACATCCCAGAACGCCAACCGTCATATTCGGTCTTTCTTTTTTAAGATTTTTGAACTGGGCAAGACGCATTCTTACAGTCTGCTCTGCTTTTTCGCGAATGGAGCAAGTATTTAAAAGAATCAGGTCCGCTTCTTCTACCTTCATTGTTGTATTGTATCCTTGCTCATTAAGGATGGATGCAACAATCTCAGAGTCAGAAAAATTCATCTGACAACCATAGCTTTCCAAAAACAGTTTTTTAGAGTTCTCCGGCCTTTCTGCAATAGCAAAAGCCTCGCCCTGTTTTGTTTCATCTATATATTTTTCCTGCACGATAATCGATTTAAGGTCCGCAATTTTAAATTACGAACAAATAAGTTTGCAAAGATACAAAATATTGTGACAGATTGTCAGCGCTATTATTTTAACAAAATCTAAAGTTGTACAAATAATTTGAATCCACAATTAATCATGGTCATAAGCGTTGTTGTTAAAACGAATTTTCATGATCAGCTTTGAATCAACCGGTATTCCATTTTTTGTAGCCGGCTGCCACTTTCCTTTTACTTTTTTAAGAGCAAATTTCATATCATCAATAAACGTTTCATCATTTTTGAATCTGGGAAGTATATCGACTTTATCAATTTTCCCTTTTGAATTAATATTAAATAAGAAAGTTACTTCTCCCTGAATTGCATATAAAGCAACATCTATATAGGCATGCACCATATTCAGAAATTCCTTTCTAAAGGCATCATCACCTCCCGGGAATTCTGCTTTTCTGAAATCGTCTCCAGTCTGTACTTGAATTTGAGCTTTTGTTTCTTGTGAAAACCCTTTAAAACTTAAAAGTAAAAAGGGTAAAACCATAAGGTATTTTTTCATTTATTGGGTATTAGTCTATATCTGCTGAAATTGAAGAGAAGTTCATCTTAACTTTAATCTGTGAAGCTACAGGCTGTCCATTACACGATGCAGGAGTCCAGTTTTTCTTTATTCTTCTTACAACATACTGCATGTCGTCAAAAAAAACTTCGCTGTTAAGAACTTTAGGCATCCCTTTCACATCAACGACTTTTCCTTTAGCATCAAGCACTAAGGTAAATATAAAGTCACCTGTAAGAGCGTAGAAATCTGAATTCAGATAAGCATACATATATTTGTTCAGGATATCTTTATAAGCCGCAACTCCTCCTTCATAAGCTGCCGGTTTAAAATCATTACATTTCACCGCAACCTGCATAAAAGGTTCTTTAATATCTATTTTCAAAAGATTCTTGTTGCTGTCTCTGATAAAAGAGTCATCACGTTCTTCCTGATCCTGTGCAAATGAGAAATTCGCTGCACATAAAGCTAAAAATAAAAATAGAGTTCTCATAACTTTGTTTGCTAATAATAAACAAAGGTAAATATTTAGCTCATTTATATAAAAGAAAAACTTCACACAAAGTATGAAGTTTTACAATATCTCTATCTGAGTTCCAGATAGGCTTTTACATTAGCTTGCTTTTTTATTATAACAAACCTTTGATATGTTTATAATTGCTTTTCACTGTTTCAAAAACCTCATCCATCTTCCCTCCAAGCATGAGCTGCGCCATAGACTTGGTCATTCCCATAACCTGATCAAATTCAATTTTGGGAGGAAGAGCAAGCGCATTGGGATTGGTAAAGATATTCAGAAGATAAGGACCATTGTGATCTAAACATTCTTTGATGGCCCCTTCAACATCTTCAGGAAGATGTACATTTTTCCCAGGATAGCCCATCGCATGTGCTACCATTGCAAAGTCTGGATTGATCATATCTGTTTCATTATCCGGCATACCGCCTACTTCCATTTCCAGCTTTACCATTCCGAGTGTTCTGTTATTGAAAACAATCAGTTTTATCGGTAGTTTATATTGAAAAATAGTCGCCATATCTCCTAATAACATAGACAACCCACCGTCACCACACATCGCAATAACCTGTTTTTCCGGATGTGCCAGAGCAGCTCCAATTGCCATAGGCATGGCATTAGCCATCGATCCATGATTAAAAGATCCCAGCATTTTTCTTTCTCCGGTTCCTGTAATGAAACGGGCTCCCCATACACAACACATTCCGGTATCTACGGTAAAGATCGCATCTTTTTTAGCAAGCCTGTCTAAAGTATGTGCTACATATTCCGGCTGTATCGCATTCTCTTTTCCAAAGTCTTTCACATAATCTAACTGGTTTTCTTTCACTTTGTCGTAAAATGCCAGCTGTTGATTGAGAAAATGATCATCAGTTTTTTCTTCAAGCAGAGGAAGTAATGCTTTAATCGTTTCTTTGATATCTCCTGTAAGTCCTAATTCCAATTTTGCTCTTCTTCCCAATCTTTCAGGGCTCTCGTCTATCTGTACAATTTTATTTTTTACCGGCATGAATTTCTGATAGGGGAAATCCGTTCCCAAAAGAATCACCAGGTCTGCTTCATGCATCGCATGATAAGCGGAAGGAAACCCCAGCAATCCTGTAAGCCCCACTTCATTTGGATTATTGGGCTGAATAGCCATTTTCCCCCGGAATGAATACCCGACAGGTGCTTTCAAAAACTTAGACAATGCGATAACCTCTTCACTTGCTTCAGCAGCCCCTATTCCACAGTACAAGGTTACTTTTTTGCTTTGATTGACCAATGCTGACAAGCTTTTCAACTCATCATCCGAGGGTCTTATAACAGGATTGGTTTTAAATATCTGCGGGGAAGTAGGTCCTTCTTCCGCATCCAGTTCAGAAACGTCTCCCGGAAGACCTATAACAGCAACCCCTTTTTTGGAAATTGCATGCTGAATGGCTGTTTGAATGGTTCTCTGTACCTGTTCCGGTCGTGTAATCATCTGATTATAGTAACTGCAATCGTCAAACAACTTTATGGTATTGGTTTCCTGAAAGTAATCCATGCCCATTTCGTCACTGGGAATCGTGGAAGCAATCACCAACATCGGGACATGAGAACGATGTGCCTCATAAACGCCATTAATTAAATGAACATGCCCAGGCCCACAACTTCCGGCACATACTGCCAGACCATCAAGCTCAGCCTCCGCAGCCGCTGCATAAGCCCCTACTTCTTCGTGCCGTACATGAATCCATTGAATGCTGCTTTTCTTGACAGCAATATTCAAATGATTGAGGCTGTCTCCGGTTACTGCATAAATTCTTTTCACATTGGCTTTTTCAAGCATTTCAACAATTTGCTCTGCAATATTTTTGGCCATAATTAATCTGTTTTGGTGGTTGTTTTTTATGAAAAATAGTGATTGATATGGATGAAAAATCCCTATCTCTATCAAATTTAACTAATTAAATTGGAACTTACGCCCGGTTTCAATGTTAAAAATTTGTAATTTTTATCATAAAACCTTATTATTTTTCAGGGAAAAAACCCATTATTTTGGTGTATTTTTTCTTCTTTTTCTTCAAACCTTATAGGTTTTAAAAACCTATAAGGTTTAGCCCATCAGCAAAGTCTAACCGAATTGATTTAAAAACAAAACAGCCACCCAAAAAGGTGGCTGTTTATCTAGTATATCTTAAGTTTACATTACTATTTCGATCTGATTTCTCAATAGATCTTCAAACTCATCTCTCTTACGGATCAAGTGAGCTTTTCCATCTAAGAACAATACTTCTGCAGGTTTTAATCTTGAGTTGAAGTTTGAGCTCATTTCAAAACCATAGGCTCCTGCATTATGGAAAGCAAGGATATCTCCTTCTCTTACTTCGTTCAGTTTTCTGTCCCATGCGAATGTATCAGTTTCACAGATATTTCCTACTACTGTATAAATTCTTTCTGCTCCTTTTGGATTGGATAAGTTTTCAATCATGTGATAAGAATCGTAGAACATGGGACGGATCAGATGGTTGAAACCTGAGTTTACTCCTACGAAAACGGTAGCTGTAGTTTGCTTGATTACATTAGCTTTCACTAATAAATATCCGCTTTTTCCCACTAAGAATTTCCCCGGCTCAAACCATAATTCGAATTTTTTACCGGTAGATTTTGAAAACTCAGAAATTACTTTTTCAACTTTTTTACCTAATGTTCTCACATCGGTCTCTTCTTCACTATCCTGATAAGGAATTTTGAAACCACTTCCCATATCCAGGTATTTCAGATTCGGGAAAAGCTCAGAAAGTTCCAGCATAATTTCCAAAGCCTGCAAAAATACATCCGGATCTTTGATTTCGCTTCCTGTATGCATGTGAAGACCTTCAACATTCAGATTGGTACTTTTCATCACTCTTTCGATGTGACGAACCTGGTGAATAGAAATACCGAATTTACTGTCGATATGCCCCGTTGAAATTTTATAGTTACCTCCGGCGAAAATATGTGGATTGATTCTTACTAAAATAGGATATGTATTTCCGTATTTATTCCCGAATTGCTCAAGAATAGAAATGTTATCAATGTTAATATGAACTCCAAAAGTCATTGCCTCTTCTATTTCAGCCAAGTCAACACAATTGGGAGTAAACAATATTTTTTCTTTCGAAAATCCTGCTTTTAGTCCAAGTTTGACTTCATTAATAGATACACAATCCAAAGATGCACCCAGATTCTTGACATACTTAAGGATATTGATATTTGTCAATGCCTTCGCTGCGTAGAAGAACTTTGTATGTTTTAAAAAAGAAGATGTAAGTTTCTCGTATTGAACTTTGATGGACTCGGCATCATAAACATACACTGGTGTGCCAAACTCATTGGCAATCTTTAATAATTCTTTTGAATTCATAATTTCATTTTAACATAAAAAAAGGCAGATTCTTCCAAAAAGAGTCTGCCACATTGATTATTTTTTATGCAAGACAACTCTTTTAAATATTCCAAACCTTAGAGAACTTTACAGTTCCCTTTTTTCCAGTTTTAATTTGTTTAAAATTTTGCATTGCTTCTATTTATTTTTTACAAAAGTACTACTTATTTTTTATTTTAAGAAAATTGATTTGAAAAGCATCTTCTTAATAACGTGTAAATTCCTCTATTATTTCGGTAACGGCAGGGTCTCAAAATCACCGCGAAGCAGTGCCAGCTGCAATTCATTATTCAAGTCCGTGGAAGATAATGGAAGATCGATTTTTAACTTAGCCAGCTTGCTTAAGGTCTGAATCTGTGTAAACAATTCATAAAACCCAAAAGAAATCACTTTTCCATTTTCAATGATTAAAAATAATTTTTCGCCCAATTTTCGTCCCAGCCCCAGCCATAATTCATTTCTTTTTCTGAATTCAATTTGCTGTTTCAGCACAGAAAAATCATTAAATTCTTCCTGAGAACCAATAAACTGAACCGCTTTTGTCCCTTGGGTAAATGATCTGAATTTTAAAACCGGTTTTTCTGTTTTATTGAGGTTATTTTTTTCAACAACATATTTATTGTTCCTGAAATAAAGTCCAAAAGGCAAAACTTCTTTCTTTTTAATATTCTTAGAGTTCAGAATCAGCTTGGCAATAATATCTGTTCCGGTAAGTTCATAGTTAATCTGCTCAACCTCTTTCTGAATCTTTTCCCATTTTTTTGATTTGGAATTGAAAACTTTTTTGGAAAACTTGTTGATATCCTGAACATAATCTGAGAACATGATACGCCCCACCTCATCCTGAAAATAAACAAAGCCCTTATCGTTAGGAAGGTCCTGAGTAAGTTCTTTGATCTTGTTGATATAGGTTTTTGCATTAGACTCTTCATGCTGTTCCTGAATAATCTCGTTTTCAATATCTTTCGAAATCAGAAGTTTGAAAAGGTCTAACGTTGCTCTTGCATCACCGTCTGCCCTGTGATGATTGGTCAAAGGAATCCCAAGTGATTTTACCAGTTTTCCTAATGAATAACTTACCTCATCAGGAATCAGTTTCTTTGCTAAAGGAATGGTATCTAACGTATTGATTTTAAAATCATAGCCTAATCTTTTGAATGACTGGCGAAGCATTCTGTAATCAAAATCGATATTATGACCTACCAAAGTGGTATTTTGAGTTATTTCAATAACTCTTTTGGCTATTTCATGAAATTTCGGGGCAGTTTTGACCATTTTAGGGGTAATATTGGTCAGTTTCTGTACAAAAGGAGTAATATTTCCTTCAGGATTTACCAAAGATATAAACTGGTCAGTAATTTTCTGACCATCATACCGGTAGATGGCAATATCTATAATGCATTCGTCTCTATAACCTGCACCATTACTTTCTATATCTATAATCGAATACATTGAATGTGTGTTAACTGCTGTTTTTAGTTTATTTGTAAAACCGTGTATTATTCCCCAATAAGATCCGGTTCTATTTTTACTGTTATGTAAAGATAACCTGCTAAAATAACAAAAAATATGTCAAAATATAGCAGATTATGCTTCAAAATTATCTTCTTCTGCCTCCCAAACCAAACATACCGAGAATCGCTTTTGCTCCTTCTCTCATTAATGTGCTGGTGAAAGTACGGCCCGCTTTACTTTGCAACACCTGTTCAAACATTCCCGGCTCTTCTTTTACCGGTCTTGTTTTTTGTGTCGGAGATGGGTTTTGTGCAGCCTGTTCCATTCTGTTGGTTAGCATTTCGTAAGCAGATTCTCTATCTATTGCCTCTTCATACTTTGCAACGAGCGCCGATTTAGAGGTTAAATCTGAGATTTCCGCCCCGCTCAAAACATCCATTCTTGATTCCGGAGAGATCAGGTAAGTGTGTACTAATGGTGTGGGTATCCCTTTTTCATCCAAAGCTGTTATAAATGCTTCTCCAATTCCTAAATTCTGGATCAGACTGGAAGCATTGTAATATTCTGTTGTAGGATAGTTTTCTACCGCTTTGTTAATCTCTTTTTTATCTTTTGCCGTAAACCCTCTCAGCGCATGCTGTATCTTCAATCCTAATTGAGAAAGTACATTTTCGGGTACATCACCAGGAATCTGAGTAATAAAATAGATTCCTACTCCTTTGGAACGGATCAGTTTTACCATGGTTTCAATCTGCGAAAGAAGAGCCTTTGATGCTTCATCAAAAATAAGGTGAGCTTCATCGATGAATAATACCAGTTTTGGTCTTCCACTGTCTCCTTCTTCCGGAAATGTCATATAAATTTCAGCAAAAAGCGAAAGCATGAATGTAGAGAACAGCTGTGGCTTATTCTGAATGTCTGCTACTCTTAAAATGTTGACAACTCCCTTACCGTCTCTTGTTTCCAGTAAATCCTGAACATCAAAGCTTAATTCACCAAAGAAACCCGCAGCACCCTGCTGTTCCAATGCAACAATAGACCTTAAAATAGTCCCCAAAGAAGCAGAAGCAATCGATCCGTAGTTGGCAGCAAGCTCAGCTTTTCCCTGTGCATTATCTGTTACATACTGCAATACCTTCTTCAGGTCATTAAGGTCGATCAATGGAAGTCCTTTATCATCACAATATTTGAAGACAATAGACATGATGCTTTGCTGAGTATCGTTAAGTTCAAGGATTTTGCTTAGTAAAACAGGTCCGAATTCTGTAACAGTGGCCCTTAATTTCACACCTTCTCCTCCTGAAATACTCATCAATTCAACCGGAAATCCTTGTGGATTATAAGGAAGCTGTGTTTTAGCATATCTTTCTTCAATAATTGGATTCATCTGTCCTGCTTCAGCAATCCCTGAGAAATCGCCTTTAATATCAAGAACCAATGAGGGAATTCCCGCATGGGAGAGCTGTTCTGCAAATACCTGCAATGTTTTCGTCTTACCTGTTCCGGTAGCTCCGGCAATAAGACCATGACGGTTGATCGTTTTCAGAGGAATTGTTACGTTTACTTCCGTAACGACATCTCCATCCAACATTCCTTTTCCTAATATAATATGTTCTCCTTTCGGAGTATATCTAGCATTTAATTCTTCAATAAATTGTGCTTTGTCTGCCATCTGATTGTTTTTAACTTATAAATATAAAATTTTTTAGAAGATATTTTTAAATATTTTACAATGAACTTTTCTCCATTCTCCGGAAGAATAAATTTAACTCTGCTAAGCAAATTCTAAACCATGACCATTAAATTCCTAGATATTAAGCTCATTCATCCGAAGAAACATGATAAAAAACAGCATTTTTAAATTATCATTATGTAAGGCATTCTTTTTGCTTAAAAACAAAAAGTATTAAACATTCGTTTAACAAAATATTGAAAGAAACTATCACTGGAATTTAACATTTCATTTAGAATTTATCTAATACTTTGTATCTTTAACTCATTAAAAAAAGACCCCAATGAAAATTGAACAAATATATACGGGCTGTCTGGCTCAGGGTGCCTATTATATTGTATCAGAAAATGAAGCAGTCATTATAGATCCTTTAAGAGAGGTAAAACCTTACCTGGATCGTCTGGAAAAAGATAATGTCACTTTAAAATATATTTTTGAAACCCATTTCCACGCTGATTTTGTATCGGGACATTTGGATTTAAGCAAGAAAACAGGTGCTTCGATTGTATACGGACCTACTGCTGCTCCAGAATTTGAAGCAATTATTGCGGAAGACAATCAGATTTTTGAGATTGGAAAAGTAAAAATAAAGGTAATGCACACTCCGGGACACACGATGGAAAGCAGCACTTACCTTTTAATAGACGAAAATGGCGTTGAAACGGCAATTTTCACCGGTGACACCCTATTTTTAGGTGATGTTGGAAGACCGGATCTTGCACAGAAGGCAACTAATCTTACTCAGGAAGATCTTGCAGGAATTCTGTACGACAGCCTTCAGAACAAAATCATGCCATTGGCTGACAGCATCACGGTGTATCCTGCTCACGGAGCTGGTTCTGCATGCGGAAAGAATATGCAGAAGGAAACAGTGGATATTTTAGGCAATCAAAAGAAGACGAATTATGCGCTTAATCAACCTGATAAAGAATCTTTCATCAGAGAAGTTCTTGATGGTTTAACAGCTCCACCGAAATATTTCGGAATGAATGTAGCGCTAAACAAAGGTGGATATGAAAGTCTGGATGTTGTCATGGACAAAGGGCTACAACCTGTTGCACCGGAAGATTTTGAAGCACTGGCTGAAGAAACAGGAGCCTTAATTTTAGATACAAGAGGGGCTGCGGATTTCCATAAAGGATTTGTTCCCAACTCTATCAATATAGGATTGAAAGGTGACTTTGCCCCATGGGTAGGAAACCTTATCGTGGATGTAAAGCATCCTTTATTACTGATAACAGACGAGGGAACTGAAGAGGAAGTAATTACCAGATTAAGCAGAGTAGGTTTTGACAATGTAGTAGGTTATCTGAAAGGAAGTTTTGAAGCCTGGAAAAATGCAGGTAAAGAAACGGATGAGATCAAAAGGATCACCCCGGCTGAATTTGCTGAACAGTTTACAGAAGACGCAACAGTAATTGATGTAAGAAAACTGACTGAATATTCTGCAGAGCACATTGACAATGCTTACAACAAACCATTGGATGCTATCAGTGACTGGGCCCGCACGATGGATGATTCTGAACACTTCTTCCTGCACTGTGCCGGCGGATACAGAAGCATGATCGCAGCAAGCATCCTTAACTCACACGGAATCAGAAACTTTACTGAGATCGAAGGAGGTTTTAACGGAATCAAAAAAACGGAAAAATTTCCCACTTCGGATTTTGTATGTCAATCCAAAACGTCGTAAGGTCATGAAGATTCGGTTTTTTGGACTTGTTTTAGCATTAGCTTTTACGCTAAGTGCCTGTAAAGCATCGCATATTGCAGAGACACCCAAAGTCAGCATCACGGAAGTTGTCAACAGTTCTGATGTAACGTTGGTGGATGTCAGAATTCCGGAACAATATGCTGCGGGAACGGCAAAAAATGCCATTAATATTCCATTGGCAGAGATTCAGAACAATATAGAAAGCCTTAAGGGTAAAAAAGTTGTGGTTTTCTGCAACAAAGGAATCCAGGCAGATCAGGCTATGGAAATTTTGAAGAAAAATGGAGTGGAAGCATATGATGGTACAAGCTGGAAAAATGTAAAGGCTATTCAGGACGAAACATCCAAAAAGATAAACTAATAAACCCAAAATATGTCACAAAAATTTCAGGAAATCATTGATTCCGAGAGACCCGTACTGATCGACTTTTTCGCAACATGGTGTCAGCCTTGTAAAGTACAGTCTTCGGTATTAAATACAGTAAAGGAAAATATCGGTGAAGAAGCCAGAATCATCAAGGTAGATGTAGACCAGTATCCCGCATTAGCCGCTCAATACGGAGTGCGCGGAGTGCCTACGCTGGCGATTTTCAAAAATGGAGAACTATTATGGAAGGAAAGTGGTGTTCATGATGTGAATACATTAACGAACCTTCTGCAGCAATACGCATAGCAAAAGACAAAAAAGAGGCTGATATTCAATGAATTTCAGCCTCTTTTTTATTTATAATTCAATTGAAAAGTGATCTCTGTCATTCAAAAACTGAAAGTGCATTCTAAAATCCTTCAATTCCTCCATATTTAGTTCTGCAGATACAAGATTACCTTTCTTTTCGGAGATTTCTTTTCCATCCGCGAAGAAACAGTGAGAACTTTCCTGATAAAAAAGGTTATTCCCATCGGTTCCAATCCTGTTTAAGCCAAACACAAAAGACAGGTTTTCAATAGCCCGGGCTTTTAATAAGTGTTCCCATGCTCCTACCCTTTTCTCAGGCCAGTTGGCCACATACAAAACAGCATCATAATCATCATTATTTCTGGCAAAAACCGGAAAACGGAGATCATAGCAAACCTGAAGCAGAAATCGTATTCCTTGGTACTCAACAATCACCCTGTCTTTTCCGGGAGTGTAGACTTTATCTTCTCCTGAAAAGGAAAACAAATGTCTTTTATCGTAAAAGACCGTTTCACCACCGGGTTTTATAAAATACATTCTGTTGTAAAAGTTTCCGTTTTGTTCTACCGGAGCACTTCCACAGAATGCAGCATTTTTTTCATTTGAGATTTTCATTAAAAACGCCAAGGACTCCTCATTTCTGTCCGACACTTCGGAAGCATCCATACAGAAACCTGTTGAAAACATTTCGGGGAGAAGAAACAGATCTGCTTCCTCATTCTGAAGTTCGTTTTCTATGAGTTTAAAATTTTCAGCTTTATTTTTCCAGATGATATCTAAATTTAGTCCTACAACTTTCATCTTTTATTTTTTTAAATTATTTCAAATCTGATTGATAAAATTACAGCTTTTATCATTACAAAAGAAAACTTTCAGGAGAATTAAACAGTAGAAAAACAGCGTCTTTTCCTCAACTGCTGCGCTTTATTTCTTAATAATTTACTAAAGTCTTCCATTTTTATAATACAGATTCTCTTTCGGTTTCATTTTTGATAGAGTTATTTTTTTATTAATATCCTTAAAAATTAAAAATTTATGAAGAAATTGTTTTTTATGGTGATGATTTTCTTTTTTGGAGCTATGGCCAATGCTCAGGCGTGGACAGGAAAGGGAGATCAGAAAGTACAACTGGGGCTGAGTGCATGGGGATATGGAACCGGAGTAACGGGAACTTACGACTATGGACTCAACAAACTTATTTCAGTAGGAGCTGGAATTAATGGTTATTTTAGCAATTATAAAAACAATGATAAAGACAATCGTGTGTTTGTTTTTGGAAGGCTGAATTTTCATTTACAGGAAGCGCTGAACCTGCCTTCAAAATGGGACATTTACCCTGGAGTAGATCTTGGAATTCTTGGAAAAGACTTCGGAATTGGCGCTCACATTGGAGCCCGATATTTCTTCACAGAGAAAATTGGGGTATTTGCAGAGGTAGGTAATAACGGCAGCCTTGGGGTTTCTTTCAATTTATAATCAAAACGTCTCTAAATATGACAAAGCTTCTCGTTTCGAGGAGCTTTTTTATTTGGCATAGTTTTGATAATTGTTACCTTTGCAAATTAAAATCTAAAATTTATTAATGGAAATAGCAATCAAACTTTTTCAGTTCATTCTGAGCATCTCTATACTTGTGCTTCTTCATGAGCTTGGGCATTTTTTACCCGCAATATGGTTCAAGACCAGAGCAGAGAAATTTTTCCTGTTTTTTGATCCTTACTTCTCCATATTCTCCATGAAGAAAATCAACGGAAAATGGCAGTATAAGTTTTTATCAAAGAACCTGCCTGATTCTGAAGTAATAGAGGTAAACGGAAAGAAGGAAGAAGTTCCTATCGATATATCAAAACTTCCGGACAACGACTGGAGAAAACATCCTGAACAAACCAAATACGGTATCGGATGGCTTCCTTTCGGAGGCTATGTGAAAATTGCAGGAATGGTGGATGAAAGTATGGATACTGCCCAAATGAAAAAACCGGCAGAATCATGGGAATTCAGATCTAAACCGGCTTGGCAGAGATTGATCATTATGTTGGGTGGGGTTACCGTAAACTTTTTCCTTGCATGGCTGATCTACAGTTGTCTGTCTTTCTTCAATGGAGAAACATATACAGATATCTCGAAATTCAACAATGGTATTGAGGCGACTTCGGCAGGAAAGAAAATGGGCTTCCAGAATGGTGACAAAATCATCAGCGTAGACGGAAAACCAGCAGAAAGACTTGAAAATACTTCTATCAATATTCTTTTAGGAGATCATGTTACGGTAAACAGAAACGGACAGGAAGTTACTTTCCCGGTTAATGCTGACGGTGTTGCAGATGTTCTTAAACAGAGAGAAGCAAAACTTTACATCACTCCAAGAGTTTCCATGGTGATTGATTCATTGGCAACTCCTTCTTCTCAGTCTTCAGGATTGGCAAAAGGGGATAAAATTGTAGGAATCAACGGTAAGAAAGCAGCATTCTTTGATGAAGTAAGCACTCTTTTAAGTGAAAATAAAGGAAAAACAGTTTCTGTAGACGTTGAAAGAAACGGAGCTCTGCAGACCTTACCAGCAGTTTCTGTTGATAAAAATGGAAAACTAGGAATCGCTATTGAAACAAAAAGCATTGCAAAAGCTATTGTAACCAATAAAAAATATTCTTTTGGAGAAGCTATTCCAAGAGGGTTTACAAGAACGATTGAAGCGTTAACTACACAGGTGAAGCAGTTCAAAATCATGTTCAACTCTAAAGTTCAGGGGTATAAAAATGTAGGAGGTCCTATTGCTATTGTAAAAAACATGCCTGTGGATAAAGATGCTGACGGAAGCTTTAAGATCAACTGGGTTGCTTTCTGGAGCTTTACAGCGATGTTCTCTATATGGTTGGCATTCCTGAATCTTATTCCTATTCCGGGACTTGATGGTGGACACGTTTTGTTTACATTATATGAAATTATTGTAGGAAAACCAGTTCCTCAGAAGGTTTTGGAAAACGCGCAGATGATTGGAGTTATCTTCCTTTTAGGATTGATGTTACTGATCTTCGGAAGCGATATTTTCAAGGTATTTACAGGGAAATTATAATTTTTAAAAATTTTTCTTAAAAATATTTGTAGGGTATAAATATTCGTCCTATATTTGCACCACTAAAAACAAAGGACATTCCTCCTTAGCTCAGTTGGTTAGAGCATCTGACTGTTAATCAGAGGGTCCTTGGTTCGAGCCCAAGAGGAGGAGCAAAAAGACTTACAGAAATGTAAGTCTTTTTTACTTTAATAATCTAATCAATCCTATACAAATAGATCTTTGCCCCTCATATTAGGTTTTTTATGGAGCATTTATCTTGTTCAAGAAATCGTCCATCCCACCACAACTCTTCTTTATTTTAGCATCTAATGTACAATCAGATCCATCATTAGTCTGAATATGTGTAACGATTTGCCCAATAATCCGACTATTCTTTTTTAAGCGTGTTATATTGAGAAATATTCGCAGTATAATTACGTTTTATAATACTCTACAACCCCAAAAACCATAAAATCAATTATAGTATTGTATAAATAACCAGTTATACCATGAAGAAAACTATTATTTCGCTATTAACGGCATTTTCTATTATCGGGATTTCGGCACAGGAAAAGTCTTATTTTCTATCCAGTCCATCTTTGAGCCCAGACGGGAAAACAGCTTATTTCGCTTATGACGGTGATATTTGGAAAGCAGATTCCAATGGAGGAAATGCTTCAAGAATTACTGCTTTGGATGGTGAGGAAATCAATCCCCGTCTTTCCCCGGATGGAAAATGGCTTGCATTCAGTTCCAATCAATACGGAAATTATGATGTCTATGTAATGCCTGCCGAAGGGGGAACGATCAAGCAGCTGACCTTCCATACCGGAAGAGATGAAATGGAAAACTGGGGATGGGATAGCAAAACGATTTATTTTACTTCCAGCAGAAATAATAATTTTGGCAGTTTTAAAACAACGATTGAAGGAAAAACACCTCAAAAGCTTTTCAACAATTACTTTAATAATACCAATGGCCTTGTAGAGACTCCGGCTGGAGAATATCTTTTTACAAGTTCTTCAGAAAGTGCTCATCAGGTACAGCGTAAGCGCTATAAAGGAGAAAACAATCCTGATATTCTGGGATATAACCCAAAGAGCAATTCTTTCAAACAGTACACCAACTATGAAGGGAAAGATTTCAACCCAAGTGTAGATAAAAATGGGATTATTTACTTTATTTCAGACGAGAATAATGGTG
Source organism: Chryseobacterium sp. KBW03 (assembly GCF_003852415.1). NCBI lineage: Bacteria > Pseudomonadati > Bacteroidota > Flavobacteriia > Flavobacteriales > Weeksellaceae > Chryseobacterium > Chryseobacterium sp. KBW03. Next base: position 223,315 of record NZ_QAJO01000011.1, read on the forward strand.
AATACAATCTTTATAAAATCGAAAATGGTAAGAAAACAGCTTTAACTCAATTTGATACTTCCATTAAAAAGCCTTTTGTTTCAGCAGACGGATCCAAAGTAATTTTTGAAAAGGATTATCAGCTTTATACTTATGATATAGCCTCCAAAAGCACAAAACCTCTTAATATCAGCCTAAATACCAACAAAACACTGGAAAAAGAACAAAACTTCAATGTGGAAAATAATATTTCCTATTATGATGTTTCTCCGGATGGTAAAAAAATGACTTTTATAAGCCGAGGTATTGTATTTGTCTCGGATATTGAAGGGAAATTCGCGCAGCAGGTTTCTGATGGAAAAGAGCGTGCAATGGAAGTAAAATGGCTGAAAGATAACCGAACACTGCTTTACAGCCAGACGTACAATGGATATCAAAACTGGGTTACCATTTCTGCAGACGGAAAAGGGCAGCCCAAACAATTAACTCAGGATTTACGCAATAACCGAAGCATCACTCTTAATAGTGATCTTACAAAAGCAGTTTACTTAAGTGGTCGTGATGAAGTAAGACTTTTGGATTTGAAAACCTTCAACTCTACAACTATTGTAAAGGACGAAATCTGGGCATTCCAAAATTCAAGACCTTCATTTTCGCCTAACAATGAATATGTTCTATTTTCTGCAAAAAGAAACTTTGAACTGGATATTTTCATCTATAACATCAAAAAAGGACAGACATTAAACCTTACCAACACAGGTGTTTCAGAAGAAGATCCTGTTTGGTCACCAAATGGAAAATACATTTATTTTGCCAGCGACAGAACCAACCCGTCTTATCCTTTGGGCATGCAAAAGTCTAATATCTACCGCATGGCATTAGACTGGTTTGACGAACCTTTTAAATCTGAAAAATTCGACAATCTTTTCACTGAAGAGAAAAAGGATACAAAATCTGCCGATAAAGACAAGGACAGCAAGGATAAGAAAGACAAAAAAGAGGAGGACAAGGATAAAGAGAAAAAGGAAGAAAAAGAACCGGTTATAAAAGAACTGAAAGTGAATCCTGAAGATACGCTGGAAAGAATCGAACTGGTTACCGACCGATATGGATATCAGGATGATCCTGCCGTTTTCACGGAAGACAAGAAGGAGATTCTATTATTCAATTCTAATCAGGATAATGGGAAAAGACAGCTGTTCAAGAAGGTTTTCACAGATTTTGAACCTGCCAAATCCGAAAAAGTTTTTGATAAAGCAGCCTATTATATCACTAAAAATGAGAAAAACCTATTTGCTCTGATAGAGGGTAATGTTTATAAAACAACTCTGGCAGCCTTAAAGCCTGAGAAAATAAATATTCAATATACTTTTGATAAAGATCTGGCTTCCGAATTCACTCAAATGTATGCTGAAGCATGGACGGGTGTGGAAGAGAATTTCTACGATGAAAAATTCCATGGTATAGACTGGAAAGCTAAAAAAGAGCAATATGCTAAATATGTTCCTTATGTACACAACAGAAATGACCTGCGAATTTTATTAAATGATCTTTTAGGTGAACTTAATTCTTCCCACACCGGATTTTCATCAACCGGTAAAGAAGAAACAAGGTACCTGAACTATTTCACCAACGAAACAGGAGTGATATTTAAAAAAGATCAGCCTTATATTGTAGAAAGTATTGTAAAAAAATCTCCGGCTTACCGTTCTGGTGTTGATATTAAGCCAGGTGATCAGCTGACTGCTGTAAATGGGAAAAAGATTGATCCTAATGAAAACCGTGAATCTTATTTCGCCACTCCAAAGAAGCAGGATGAGCTCCTTCTTACTTTCAGCCGTGATGGGAAAGAGATAACAACCAAGGTACACCCGATTTCCAATGTAGAATTGAAAGGATTGCTTTACGACGACTGGATATTCAACAATCATCAGCGTGTTGACAAGCTGAGCAACAACCGTATTGCGTATTCTTGCATGAAAAACATGTCTACTGATGAGCTTGACCACTTCCTGCTGGATATGGTAGAGCAGGAAAACAGAAAAGACGCTGTTATTCTTGATTTACGTTATAATACAGGTGGAAACGTTCATGATAAAGTATTGAATTTCCTTTCTCAGAAACCTTATTTACAATGGAAATACCGTGAAGGAAAAATAACAACACAGCCGAACTTTGCTCCTTCCGGAAAGCCTATTGTACTATTGATCAATGAAGCTTCTTTAAGTGACGCAGAAATGACTGCCGCTGGTTTCAAAGCTCTGAAATTGGGTAAAATTATTGGCCAGGATACTTACCGATGGATTATTTTCACTTCGGCTAAAGGCCTGGTGGACGGTTCTTCTTATAGACTTCCTTCATGGGGAACCTATACTTTGGACGGACAAAATCTGGAAAAAACAGGAGTAAAACCTGATATCTATGTTAAAAACACCTTTATGGACCGACTTCAGAACAACGATCCTCAATTGGAACGAGCTGTTCAGGAAATACTTAAAGATTTGAAGAAATAAAAATTCAAAACCATAAAAATAAAAAGACTTACATTTCTGTAAGTCTTTTTTGTTCCATTTTAAAAGTCTATGCTCTATTAAGTATAGGCTTTCTACTGTAAACACCCCTTTATTCTTGTGAAATTCTTTCCAGCTCAATTACCTGTATGGGATCGCTCATCAATTCATCCATCCTATCTGCGAAGCTTTTAAAATGTTCGGTTTGTGTATGAAATTCAAAAGCTTTATCATCTTTAAATGCTTCCCACATATAGAAAGTTCCCGGAGATTCTTTATCTTCAAAAAGAATATAATAGATACAGCCGGCTTCATTGCGGGTAGGATCTATGAGTTGCTGTAAAGCATTTTTCAGTTCTTCTCTTTTCTCCGGTTTAGATTTCAGTACCGCCACCGACTTAAATTCCTTATTCATTATAGTAAATGTTTTTATGTGATTATGATTTTACAAGACTTATAATTTAACCTTATAGATAAAATAAGGAGGCTTTCCGGCATCCGGCTGTCCTGAAAACGCGGTTGTCGTATGAAGCTGGTTGACCGAAATATACAGGTAACCATCATCGGAAACGGCAATATTATCAGGCCATTGTAATTTTGGATCTTTAATAAATTCCGTCAGCTTTCCATTCTTATCCAGCTTACTGATCCCATGACCTCCAAGATTTGTTATATAATGATTCCCTTGTTTGTCTGTGGCAACACCATCACTCACAGGTTTTTCTCCAAATCTCTTAATAGCATTTCCTATCACATTATCATCTTTATTTTCCCTAAAAAGTCTGGCAGGAACTTCGTACCATGATGTTCCGTTCATAGAACCAAAGAACAGCGTTTCCCTGTCATCTGACAGCGTAATAGGATTAATTCCTACGCGGGATGGCTTACCTCCAAAATCAATAACTTTCCCATCAATGATCATATCTACCTCTTCCGTCTGCAAAGCTGGATGGCCACTAAATCTTCTGGCTTTTTTCGTTTTTAGATTTAAAGCGATAATCCCCGGATTGGCTATATCTGCAAGGTAAGCCCATCCATTCTTTTCATCGATGGCAACATCCTGTACAAAACTGCCTTTAGGAGCAATATCGTTGGGCAGCTCTATTTTTTCTGCTATTTTATTGTTTTTCAGATCAAAACACCACAGACGCGTCTTTCCGAGCTCTAAGCCCATATCAATCATCCAAAGACGATTTTCCTTATCTACAGTAACCCCAAGCGGAGTATCAAATTTGTTGTTGTCAGCCGGCTGGCCATTTTTCTGCAAATCAGCCGAAGGAAAAGGTTTTGCTTTACCATTGACAATTTCAACCAACTGCTGTTGGGGACCGGATAAAGGATGCATTGTCGCAAACACCCTACCAGTATGGCTTACAGCTACATTTCCCGGTCGTACGTCATTGAACTGCGCAACTATTTCAAGGCTTTTCCCCTGCTCTGAAAGATAAGAAGCCGACCCATCTATCCAGTCTTTACGCACGGGAGTAAAGAAATCCAGATCTTCAGTTCCTTCTTCAAGACAGAAAAACTCATGGGTAACACCAGCCGGGATTACCAGCACGCCACCAGCTTTTACGATATATTCCTTATCATTCATGAGTACTTTTACACTTCCTTTATTAATATAAGTCACCTGCTCATTCGGATGATTATGGGGAGATACATGTGCACCCTTATCCATTTTCCAGAAAGCAAACGTACTTTCCGAGCCGGACACCCATTTACGCTGCAATCCCTTCCCAACCTGCTCCCAGGTTCCTTTATTAAAATCGGTTTGAAGTACTTTCTGCTGAGCCGAAGCTGCATTGAAGAAAAACAGAGATGCCATTGAAGACATAAAAAATAATGTATTGGTTTTCATTTGTATGTGGAATTATTATATTTTAATTTTTAATACTGAAATTTAGTCCTGTATGGAACCGTTTTTTTATTTCAGTAGAAAAAATCAATATTAGATAGGGCAAAATTATACTGATAATTAGCAAATTACCGGTACAAAACTTCTTTATTTTTGTATAATTTTGCCAAGCAGATAAAATAACACTCATGAACAGAGATGTATTATATGAACCTTACAGCATTCATTTTGAAACATTAGAAACATTTCCGGATAAGGAAAGCAGGAAGAATTTTTTTGAGCTTGTCTTTATTTTATCGGGAACAGGACAGCACTGTATTAATAAGCACAGCTTTTCATATTCGGGCAATCATATGTTTCTTCTGACCCCACAGGATTGCAGCCAGTTCTGGATTGATACAAAAACGCACTTTTTCTTCCTGAGATTCAGCAATATTTATTTAAAAAATGATAAGATTTCAAAAGAGAATATCAAACGGCTGGAGTTTATTCTGGAAAATGCCAATCATAAACCTGGATGCATTCTAAAAAATCAGACAGACAAAACGCTTGTCCGCCCTATCGTAGAAGCTCTTATAAGAGAAGCTGTAAATAAGGATGTATATCACAGCGATCTGACCGCACAACTCATTAATACACTTATTGTTATCGTTGCCCGTAATATTGCGAAGTATCTCCCTCAGAAAATAGACGAAACCTCTGAATCAAGAATTATTAATATTCTCAATTACATCCAGGCTCATATTTATGAACCTGAAAAAATACGAACTGAAAATATTTGTAAAATGTTCGGTTTTTCTGAAAATTACTTAGGAAAATATTTTAAGAAACATAGTGGTGAAACACTGCAGTCTTATCTGAATAATTATAAAATGACTTTAATAGAGCACCGTTTAAAACACAGCAGCAACCGAATTTCAGAAATTGCCGATGAGCTGGGATTCACGGATGAGAGTCATCTTAATAAATTTTTTAAGAATCAGCATGGAAAAAGCCCCAAGGCCTATAGGCTGGAATTTCTTAAGGAATGAATGACAAATTGATGTGCTCCTGCCTGTCACAAAAAAATATTTAAAATTTAATTTATTGAAAAATAAAAAGATAGCTTTTTTCACTGAATATTCGAGAATAAAAACTTGCTTGGTACGGATATTCCTATTATATTTGCACCACTTAAAACAAAGAACATTCCTCCTTAGCTCAGTTGGTTAGAGCATCTGACTGTTAATCAGAGGGTCCTTGGTTCGAGCCCAAGAGGAGGAGCAAAAAAGACTTACAGAAATGTAGGTCTTTTTTTATGAATAAACTCCTTAAAAAGAACATCCGGATAACTCATAAATAGCAGGATGTTTTAATTGTCATTAATTCACTGATTCTTATCCTTATAAGCCTTAAAATTTCCGCATTAATTTTACCAAACACATATATAATTTTTGCTACATTTGTCGTTTTGTATAGTAGAATAAAAATATTTTATCTTTTTACCTTATTTTTTAAATAAACTGCATGCTTTTTGTTTATGCTAATTGCCTGAAGAAACGAATGATGTTAAACAATAACTCCCAAAAACACTATCTTTTATTTTTTTTCCTAATCCTCGCCAGTTCGGTATCCGCCCAAAACAAAGCCAGCGGTAAGGTGGTTGACGAAAAAAACAACAAAGAGCTTACTAAAGTTGATATTTTTATCAACGATAATAAAACGCCTTCCCTGACGACAACATCAGGAAGCTTCACTGTACAATCAGACAGCATCATCCATAAGTTAAAATTTTCCAGAAAAAATTATACTGCAGAAACGCTTGATATCACTCCAGAAAATGCTGAAAATGTTTTCGTACAGCTTTCCCAGGCTAAAGTAAGTGACATCCAGGAAGTGGTATTACAAGGTGGAAAAACCAAATACAAGAACAAAAAAGAAAACCCTGCTTACGCCATCATGCAGAAAGTATGGGCACAAAAAAGAAATAACGGGTTAGAAAAGTTTGATACCTATTCGTACAAAGAATACGAAAAAACCCAGTTTGACCTTAACAATCTGGACAGTGCATTCATGAAGAAAAAGATTTTCAATAAACTGGATTTCATTTTCAATTATGCAGATTCTACCGCGAGTGGAAGGCTTGGTCTTCCTATTTTCCTGAATGAAGCCGTGTATGAAAATTTTGGTAAAAACAGACCTGACAAGAACAGTAAAAGAACACTGGTAGCCCAAAAAACTTCAGGATTTCAGGACAATCAGGTAATTACCGTTTCCGCTAAAAACCTATATCGTGACATTAATATCTACGATAATACGCTGAATTATTTTGATATCGGATTCCAGAGCCCTGTAGGAAGTGACGGATTTGGAACATATGATTACAACCTGACGGATACTATTACCATCCGCGGGGAGAAGGCTTTTCAAATACGATATCAACCTAAAAGAAAAGATGTTCTTGCATTCCAGGGAAATCTATATATTGACACTGATACCTATGCTGTATTGGGAGCGACTTTAAAATCAACCCAGAAAATTGGCGTGAACTTCATCAACAGTGTGTATACGCAGGTGGAATATGATAATCCGGATGAATCAACATTTCTTCCTAAAAAGTTGGTTACAGAATTTGAAATGAGCCCTTTTTCAAAAAAGAAAGGGTCCAAAAGTATTATAGCCAAAAGATCGGTAGATTACTCCGATTATGAATTCAACAAACCTCTTGATCCAAAAGTCTTCAAACGCACAGAGGAAGAATATGAAGACAAGTTTACAAATAAAGACGACGCCTATTGGACCAAAGCCAGACCTGATACTTTATCTAAAGCAGAACAGGGTGTTTACAACATGCTAGATCAGCTTCAGCAGACCCCGAAATTCAATCGGATGGTAAAACTGTTTGAAACCCTAGGTTCCCGTTATTATAATGCCTTTAAAGGGATAGATATCGGTCCTATTTTTTCAATTTATGGAAGATATGAAGTAGAAGGAGATAGGATAAGACTAGGAGCGAGATCTTATTTTGGATTGAATGATCCGTGGAGAGTTCAGTTTTATACTGCGTACGGTTTCAAAGATCAACAGTTCAAATACGGAGTGGAAGCAAGATATATGTTCAATAGGCTCAACCGCTTCATGATTGGGGCAGGAACCAGCAGAGATATTGTTCAGCTTGGCGGACAGCTTACTGCCGGCGATGGCGTTGCTTCCCGTTCTTTATCTTCCAGTACTTTCTTTGCGAGAGGAGAAAATATTTCTTTAAGTTCTGTAAACCAGACCAATGTTTTCGCTGCCATTGAACCATGGAAGAATTTCCAGATAAGAGTAGACGGAGTGATGCAGAGCGTGAAATCGGCTATTCCCGAAAAGTTCAACCTTATGTATTTTAAGGATGGGCAGCTGCGACAAACAACAAATGATTCTCACGTAACAATCAGTTTAATCGCAAAACCCGGAGCAAAATTTTCACAAACCGGTATTGACCGATATCAGGCGAGAAACCTGGCCCCTACAATTGTTTTAAGATATACCAGAGGTATAGAAGGACTTTTCAATGCGGATTTCAATTATGACAAGTTGCAATTCATGCTTTATAAACCATTTTTGATTGGAAGCATGGGAAAATTGGTTGTTAATTTTGAAGCGGGTAAAAACTTCAATACCGTTCCTTTGGCACTGCAGAATATCATTCCGGCCAATCTTTCATATGGGCTTGCACCGAATACATTTTCCCAGCTAAACTACTATGAATTTGTTGCTGATGCTTATACTACCCTTCATCTGGAACATCATTTTAATGGCAAAATACTTTCTTATATTCCTTTGATTAAAAAACTGAAGCTAAGAGAAGTTGCTTTTATCAGAGCAGCTTACGGAACATTAAGTGATGCTTCCAAAGCAATCAATGTAGAAGGCTTTAAATACTCTGCACCAAGCGAGCATATTTATTACGAGTATGGTTTCGGGATTGAAAATATAGGAATCGGAAACTTAAGAATTTTCAGAGTTGATTTCAACTGGAGAGGAAACTATCTCGACAGACCGGATATTTCAAAATTCGGTGTTAAAGCAGGATTCCAGGTAGGATTCTAAACAGTAAATAATATAAAACAAGATCGGCGGCTTCTTTGAAGCCGCCGATCTTTTATTTTCAGCTTTATAAAAAATCAGAGATGATGATTAAAAGCACTCACAAGGCTCTTCTACATCAAGAAGGCAACGCATCTTTTGTTCCGGTGTCATACCACACCAGATATCACATGATCTGATTGGTTTTGATGGACATAATCCTAAAGTCGCTCCTCCATTGATTTCTTTCAGATTCTTCTTCGTTAATTTTTTTAAATTTTTCATGATAAATTAGTTTTAATTTGTTGCCTACTCTCTCTACTTTTCGGCTACCGTAATGATTTTTTATGATCACAAACAAATATATAAATATTTCACTATTACAGGATATTATTAAGAATTTTTAACTAAAAAAGCCGAACATTGTTAAATATTCAGCTTTGACTTATATTTCAAAAAGCTTATTCAAAACATTCTGTACAGGACTGAGAAAGCATACAGTGCGATTTCTGCCATGGAGACCATCTGCACCATTCATCACAGGATTGAAACATAGATGGGCAGGTTGCCGCTACTCCACCTGTCATACTTTTCAAATTCTTCTTGGTCAATTTTCTTAGATTTTTCATAGATATTTTGTTTTAATTTGGCGCCTACTCTTTATGCTTTTCGGCCTTCGCAACTGATTCATAATTGGACAGTTAACAAATATAAAAATATTTCACAAAGAAATGAATATCTATGAAAATGTTTTGGTGAAATTGAATAAACAAAAAAAAGCCTCAGTAAATAAATACTGAGGCTTTAATTTTTATAAAACGCTTAATTAATTATGCGTTTGGTTCTACAGATACGAAAGATCTGTTGTTTGCTTTCTTTCTGAAAACTACTTTACCATCTACTAATGCAAACAAAGTGTGATCTTTACCGATTCCCACGTTATCACCTGGGTGGTGCTGAGTACCTCTTTGTCTAACAATAATATTTCCGGCAATAGCTGCTTGTCCTCCGAAAATCTTCACACCTAATCTTTTAGAGTGAGACTCTCTACCGTTCTTGGAACTACCGACTCCTTTCTTGTGTGCCATTTTATTACTGGATTATTTATTAAGTGCTTTAAATTGATCGATATTCTTAATGATAGCAGCATCTACTTCTTCATGAGTAAGAATATTCTTTTCTAATTCAACTTTAACTGCTTTACCTAAAGTAATTAAAGTTTCTCTGTTCTCTTTAGACTGAGACAAGTTGTTTTTCTTTAAGTGATAGTTCAGCTCGTGATCTTCACTAAAGTTAACAGTTGCGTTGTCTGAAAGAACTTCACCTTTCACAGTTTCTTTTTTAGCAGCTTTCTTAGCTCCTGCTTCAAAACCTGTAATACCAGTGATTACGATTTGAGTTAAAGATTGTCTGTGACCGTTTTTCACTTTGTAACCTTTTCTTCTTTTCTTTTTGAAGATGATTACTTTATCAGCTTTTACGTGGTCAAGGATCTCTGCTTCTACAGTGATTCCGTTTACAGCTGGGGCGCCTACAGTGATTGCTCCGTTTACAGTAAGAAGAACTTTATCGAAAGAAACTTTTCCTCCTTTATCTCCTTTTAAACGGTTTACAAACAACTTCTGGTCTTGCTCAACTTTGTATTGAAGCCCTGCTATTTCTACAATTGCAAACATTGTTTATAAATTTTTAGTTATTTCGAGGTGCAAATATACATATAAATTTCTAATTAGCTTACAATCAAAGCAATGTTTTTTTAATATAAATCCTATTCACTATGCTTTGAATAATTTTTTACAATAAAGTACTCACACTTAAGAGATAATTTCATACATTCGTTTTACCAAATTGAATTTATATATGAAAAGAAACTTTAATCTCTGCTTTTTAGCAGGCGCCATCGCTGTTACATCATTAACAGCATGTAGTGATGACCAAATGGACAACAATGTTCAACCTCAGCCAGAAGCACTTAGTGCAAAAATTGACCAACCGGGAGATCTTGAAAAAATCTGTTACTATGTAGACAACAACTGGAGCTCCAATTCAGTTTTAGTGACAGGACTTCAAAACTCCACAGATACCAATTTTATGAACTCACAGATGACTAAAATTGCAAGCTTATGGGGAAGAAGCAATCCTACGTTGAGATTTGTGAACGATCCATCCAATTTCAATTCAACGTATAATGCGATTTCCTATTCTACAGGGAAGATCTATTATGGGTATGCCATCTATTATGATGCAAAAGCAAAAGGAGGTGATATTGTCAATGCGATGATCCTTGCTCATGAGTATGGACATCAGCTGCAATATATCTTTGGGCTTCCTTCTGTAAGTGAAAATACAGCAAGACCTAATGAACTTGAAGCTGACGGTTTCGCAGGGTACTATTTGAGAAGACCCAATGGTTACAACAAAACCAATTTCTCTGAAATTGCCGCTGCTTACGAATTTGCACAAAGTATTGGAGACTATCAGACAAACAGTCCTGGCCACCACGGAACCCCTGCACAGAGAAGATCAGCAGTCCGTTTAGGATTTCTTTTAGGACAGTATGATCTTAATGCTTCAAATTTTGATTATAACTTCTTCTATTACTATCAAGGAGTATTAAATGGTACCTATAAGATGGCTAAAAACACAGTAAATCCTGAAATTGACGCATACATGAGTCAATATATCGATGAACTGAGAAAAATTCAGTCAGGAGAAATTTCTGCAGAAGAATTTAAACATCTTAAATAAACGAGAACATTCATTTTTAGCATATTTAAGAAAGGAGGCGGACAGTATGTTCCGCCCCTTTTTTGTTTTTAAAAACCTTTTTATGTTTTATAAAATCAATTTGTTTGTATTTTTGAAAAAATAACAAAAGAACTTCCAATCAATCTAAAATGAACAGAGATCTCTATATTGATTTCGCCAAAGGACTGGCAACACTCTCCATCATCTTTATCCATACAGCTTTCTGGTCTGGGCAGTTTTATATTCCCGCAGAAGTAAGAGTTTTCTCTCTTGTTTTTGATGTGGCTCTATTTTATGCACTCAGTGGTATTACCTCAGGAGCCAATATTGAAAAAACACTGTACCGTCTTCTAAAGCTGCAGATCACTTATATGATTTTTGTGACTTTCCTATTCTTTTTAGATTACTTTTTTAAAGTTTTCGGGCTTAGTTTCTTTTCTATGGAATGGCTACAGAGTTTTTATTCAACATTTGGTTCCAAATATTCCACGACTAGTATTTCAACCTATCCTCAATGGGAAAATCTGGGCAATTGGTATCTTCATCAGTATACCAATGCAGATACATTTCCGGTGGTCATGGGAAGCTTCTGGTATCTGAAAGTATATTTTATCCTTACTGTTTTCGGAGTACTTATACTTAGGTTTTTCCCGAAGCACATCAATTGGTTCATTGGACTTAGCATCGCATTAACCCTATTATTCAACATTTTCCCAGAATATTATCCGACAGGACAGGTGGGATATGTTGCCTTTTATCTTGCGGTCTTTTTAATCGGGAACAAAATGCGTGGAAAAAAAATACCAACCAAAGCAATTCCTGTACTATATGCACTTGTTGGAGCTGCTCTTGTATGGATGTTCTGGTATTATGGAGGGGAGATTTTTTATAAGATCAATAAAAATAAATTTCCACCCAAGATTCCTTATATCATCTGGGCATTGTTCTCTCTGGTAACATTATTTGTTCTCTATAACCGTTTAAAAATCACAAAAGAAAGCCTTATCACCCATATCGGAAAGAATGCTATTTTCTTCTACTTTGCACAAGGGATCAGCTCATCACTGGTTTATTTCCTGGTAGTTCCTTTGAAAGAGAATATGCCTTGGTGGATTCTGATGGTCTTCATTTATGTTCTTAATATCATTCTTGCTTTCATTCTCGCTGCTGGATTAAAAAAAGTAGACGATCTGGGATGGCAAATCTTAGGGTTTTTAAGAAAAAAGACGGCTTCTTAACAGATTAGCAGTCAATTTGAAATAAAATAATCTTTATTACCGCAATTTATTTTAATTTTACAAAAAATTCAAAACATGTTTAAGTTGAAACTTCCCACTGATCCAAGGTGGGCAAATATTGCAGAAGGAAACATAGGAGAAATTTTAACAGATCATGCGTGGTGCGAACAGAAAGCCACAACAAATGCCATCAGTTTAATCAATATGCTCCCCGAACATCCGGAAATCGTCACAGAACTTATTGCCATTGCGCAGGAAGAGCTTGACCATTTCAGCCAGGTTCACGAAATTATCAAAAAGAGGGGTTTTGTTTTCGGAAAAGCAAGAAAAGATGATTACGTCAATGAACTGGCTAAGTTTGTTGTTCAGGGAAGCAGAGAGGATCTGATTGTTGACAAACTGCTTTTCGCAGCGATGATTGAAGCAAGAAGTTGTGAGAGGTTCAAAGTTCTTACTGAAAACATTAAGGATGAAGAGCTTAAAACTTTTTATAAAGAATTAATGATCTCAGAAGCTAATCACTATACGACTTTCATTGGTTTCGCAAGACAGTTGGGCGATATCGAAAAGGTAAACCAACGTTGGGAAGAATGGCTGGAATATGAAGCAAGCATTATCAAATCCTACGGGAATAAAGAAACCATTCACGGTTAAAATATAAACAGTAAAGAATAAAGAGTAAACGTTGAAGAAGCCAAGCTTTGAAAATATCGCCAATTTTTTTCTGAAAAACTTTTTTCAGGGATTAGTGATCATTGGTCCTATCGGGCTTACCATTTTTGTCATCTGGTATGTGGTAAGTGCTATTGACAATCTTATTCCCTCTCTTGCCAAGCAGGTGCCGGGGCTTGTTTTCGTATCAATCATACTGTTTACAGCAATTTTAGGATTTTTAGGAAATAAATTCGTAGTCGGAAGGTTCTTTTTCGATACGATGGACAGCTTACTGGAGAAAACTCCGGGAGTAAAACACATTTACACTCCTACGAAAGATGTCATGTCTTCATTCGTAGGCGACAAAAAAAAATTCAACGATCCTGTATGGGTAAAAACCAATGAAAATCCGGAAATCTGGAGAATTGGTTTTTTAACTCAAAAAGAAATGTCGGACGTTGACAAGCATAATTACGTTGCGGTATATCTTCCCCACTCGTACGCCATCTCGGGCTGGGTAATTGTTACTGAAGAAAAAAACATCAAACCTGTAGTGGGAATGACAGCAGCTTCTGCAATGAAGTTTGCAGTGAGTGGCGGTGTAGCCGGCTTCCATTCTGATGAAAATATATTTAAGGCACCGGAATAATTCTTTTTTCCGTCTTATATATACATTGATGAATTTTGAAAATTATTTTCAAACACATTTTCTTTAAAAACAATTTAAAACATATTTTAACTCATGAAATTACCGTACGCGGAGCCTTTCCGCATTAAAATGGTGGAGGAAATCTACCAATCTACCAGAGAAGAAAGAGAGCTATGGCTTAAGGAAGCTAATTATAACCTTTTCAACTTAAAATCTTCACACGTTTATATTGACCTTCTTACCGATTCCGGAACCGGAGCAATGTCCGATAGACAATGGGGCGCTCTAATGACCGGAGATGAAAGTTATGCAGGATCACGTTCTTTTGAACAATTACAAAAAACAGTAGAAAGCATCACCGGATTCAAATATTTACTACCAACTCACCAGGGAAGAGCCGCTGAAAACGTTCTTTTCTCAGTATTGGTAAAAGAAGGTGACGTAGTTCCCGGGAACTCGCATTTTGACACTACAAAAGGACATATCGAGATCAGAAAGGCACATGCCATCGACTGTACGATAGACGAAGCTTTTGACATTAATGATCTTCACCCGTTCAAAGGAAACATCAACCTTGAAAAACTGGAAGAAGTTTACAAAAGCCACCCTAAGGAAAACATTCCTTTCTGTTTAATTACGATCACTTGTAATTCTTCAGGAGGTCAGCCTGTTTCTTTAGAAAATATGAAAGCTGTAAAAGCTCTTTCAGATCAGTATGGAATTCCTGTATTCTTCGATTCGGCGAGATTTGCTGAGAACGCTTACTTCATCAAAAAAAGAGAAGCGGGGCAGGAAAACAGAAGCATCAAGGAAATCTGCAAAGAAATTTTCTCTTACGGAGACGGAATGACCATGAGCTCGAAAAAAGACGGTCTTGTCAATATCGGTGGATTCATTGCGTTGAATAATGAAGATGTTTTCAGAAAAGCATCCAACTTCACCATCATCTACGAAGGATTCATTACCTATGGAGGAATGGCCGGAAGAGACATGGCGGCATTGGCAGTAGGTCTGGATGAAGCAACTGAATTTGCTTACCTTGAAAGCAGAATCTCTCAGGTTGAATATCTTGGAAATAAACTGATTGAATATGGAATTCCTGTTCAGAAACCAATTGGAGGACACGCTGTATTCATCGATTCTTTAAACTTCCTTCCAAATGTTTCCCGTGAAGAATATCCGGCACAGACATTAGGTCTTGAAATTTATAAAGAAGCAGGGATCAGAACCGTAGAAATCGGAACGTTGCTGGCTGACAGAGATCCTGCAACAAGAGAAAACCGTTATCCGAAATTAGAATTGGTACGTCTGGCAATTCCTAGAAGAACCTATACGAATAACCACATGGATTATATTGCTGCGGCTATAAAGAACGTTTATGAAAGACGCGAAGAAATAGCAAAAGGATATAAAATCGTCTGGGAACCGGAAATCTTAAGACACTTTACAGTTCAGCTTGAAAAAGCTTAATGATAAAACCGGAATTTTTTCCGGTTTTTTTATGCATTACATGTAAAAGCATATTACAGAAACAAATTTTTATTTCCTTACAAACTATTTTACTTAATAAAAATTATTCATCTATAACAATACATATATTTTATAAGCATATATAAATCAACCATATATATTTATGGACAAGTATATACCATGCTTTTCATTCTATTTTTCTCAAAATCAAAATCAAATAATTTCATTTTTATCAATAGTAAATGTTTTTAATTTTAATTTTGTACTGATCTAATGAAATAGATTTAAAAATACTTAAAAAACCAACCTGAAAATCCGTTATTCCGAAATGAACAAAATTGCTGTCGTGGGCGCTGGTATTTCCGGCTTAAGCATGGCGAATTACTTAGAAAAATATAAGATAGATTATCATATTTACGAAAGAAGAAAAAAAGAAGATTTGGCAGGCCATGGCTTTCTCATTCCGCAGGAGGGGATGAACTATCTTTATCAGATTATTGACCCCGACCTCCTTCATAAGCATGGAAATTTCCTGAAAAAATACATACAATATTCCCATACAGGAAAAATACTTGCAGAAAAGGAGCTGGACAGTGTTTTTGCTATTTCCAGACATCAATTAATTGATCTGCTATCCCAAAACATTTCCTCTGAAAAAATAACTTACGAAGAAACCATTATTTCCGATGATAAGCAGGGTAGAAAAATGAAACTTTCTGACGGAACTGATATTGATGGTGACATCATTATTATTTCTGACGGTTCCAGAAGCCACATCAGAAAGGAACTTTTTAAAGACGAAAAAATAAGAATCGTAAGGGAAAGTGAAGTGGTAAATATCATTGAAAATAAAGAGATTGCAGAATCCCTTGAAAATGATTTTATGAAATTCCATCATGAAGAAGGCGGACTGACTTTCGGAATCCTCAAACTTTCCGAAGATACAATTCTTTGGTATTCACAGTTTGACAACGAGAAATACCGTATCAATGAGTGTTCTGCCGGCAATCTAAAGAAATATATGCTTGAAGTTTTTGAAAAATGGCATCCTTTAGTCCCGTCAATCATAAAAAAATCAGACTACAAAAACGTACATTTATGGCGCGTTTATGAACTGGAAAAACTGAATCCATTTTATAAAGACAATATTGTATTCATCGGTGATGCAGCACATCCACTGATTCCATTTACAAGTCAGGGAGTTACTTCAGCACTGAAAGACTCATTTACACTAACTAAATATTTAGTTGAAAAGAATACTACAACAGAGGCCTTCATTAAATATGAAGCAGAAAGGAAACCGGAAATTGAAGTCCACATCAACAATGGAAGGACATTACTGAATCAGTTTTTACTTCCGCTTGACCAGCAAACAGAAAATATTTTACCCATATCATACAAATAAAAATGTTTACCAATAACGATATCAACTTTGAAGCACTAAAAAGAAAAGCCTACAACGGAAGATGGGCAACCCTGGAAGAAGGAATCATCCCCCTGACGGCAGCTGATCCCGACTTCAGAACTGCCCCAGAAATAGAACAGGGAATTATAGAATATCTTAAAGACGGCTATCTGAGCTACGGACCGTTCTCCGGACTTCCTGAGTTCAAGAAAAGCGTTGCAGATCACTTTAACAAAGAAAAACAGGGCACCTTTTCTCCTGAAAACATACTAGCGGTCAACAGCGCCGCCCAGGGAATGTACCTCATCGCATCCTATGTTCTGAATCCGGGTGATGAAGCCATTATTCTGGATCCTGTAGATTTCCTTTTCAAAAGATCGGTAGAAACAGCCGGTGGAAAAGTAGTACTCTGCCCTGTTGACATCACTACCGGAGAAATTGATTTTGAAAAAATGGTTTCTTTAATCAGTTCAAAGACCAAGCTTATCAGCATATGCAATCCGCACAACCCTTTGGGAAGGGTTTATTCTAAAGAAGTATTAATAAAAATTGCTGAGATCGCTTCAGCGCATGATCTGTGGGTAATGAGCGATGAGATCTGGAGTGATATTATCTATGACAACAAAGATTTCCACACCTACTCTTCCGTTTCTGAAAAGGCAAAGAAAAAGAGCTTTACCGTTTATGGTTTTTCAAAATCGTTTGGGATCGCCGGACTGAGAATCGGAGCAGTATTGTGTAACGATCAGGATATTCTTGAAGATTTTACAGAAAAGTCCAATTTCAACTCTACGATAGAGGGAGTCTCCACCTTATCACAGATTGCCGGAAGTGTGGCATTGGAGAAAGCAAAACACTGGTATAAAGAATTTTTAAATCATTTACAGAACAACAGAGATCTTGCTTTTAGATTATTGAGCCGTTCAGAAATTGTAACCCCTAATCTACCCGAAGCTACTTTTGTACTATTTCCAAAGATTGAAAATGGAATGTCCAGCGATGAGTTCGCCCAACATGTTTTAACACAAGGAAAAGTTGCCATTGTCCCCGGATCAGAAAGATGGTTTGGAAAGGGAGCAGAAGGTCATATCAGAATTTGCTTTTCTACATCACAGGAAATTTTAGAAGAAGGAATTAATAGAATCATTACCAGTTTTTAACATTAAAATTTTTCATTGAATTTCAATATTCTGTTATTATTTTTCTAAACACCCAATAAATCAACACTAAATTAATATATTCATACCGATTATTTTATTTTAATGCTGATTTAAAAATAAATATTAATAATTTTGATGGAATCACTACGCAAAATTATTAATATGAGAATAAAATACATCAGCATCTTCTTGCTTGGAGCAACTACCCTTTCCTATGCCCAGCAAATAAAGGATACTCTGAAGGAGTCAAAGATAGACGAAGTTGCTATTACCGGAAGCCGGAATAAGAAAAGAACAGTCGTTAATACTCCCGTTCCTATTGACATCATCGATATCAAACAGGTAAGCCAGTCAACAGGACAGGTGGAAATCAACCAATTGCTACAGTTTTCTGCTCCTTCTTTCAATTCCAACAAACAATCAGGATCTGACGGTGCTGATGCAGTAGATCCTGCTACTTTAAGAGGTTTGGGCCCTGATCAGACTTTACTCCTTTTGAATGGAAAAAGATATCATCAATCTTCATTGATCAACCTTTTCGGAACCAAAGGAAGAGGAAACACCGGGTATGACATGAACACTATTCCCATTGGTGCAATAAAAAGAGTGGAAGTTCTTCGTGACGGGGCTTCAGCTCAATACGGTTCGGATGCTATCGCAGGGGTAATCAATGTTATTCTTAATGACCGTGATAAAGGTTTTGAGGGAAATGTATTCACAGGGATGAACCTTTTCAAAAGTCCCGGAAATAATGATATCGTTTCTGATCATAAAATAGACGGAACCACCTTTGATTTCAGCGGAAATTTAGGAACAAAAATAGGGTCAAAAGGTGGTTTTGGAAACTTTACGGTAGAATTTATCAACAAGGATTATGCGATACGAAATGCAAACCCGGATATGTATACCGCACCAAGACAACGTTTTGGAGATGCCAAAGCTCAGAATATTTACTTTTTCGGAAATATTGAAGTTCCTTTATCAGACGGACTGAAGTTCTATTCCCGTCAAGGCTTTTCACATAGAAATACTAAGGCATATGCCTGGACCAGAACACCGGATGCAGACGGAAATATTCCTGAGGTTTACCCAACAGGATTCAATCCAATTGAAAATACCAGTATTACAGATTTCACGTTTGACAATGGCTTGAAATTCAAAGTTGCTGACTGGGATGTAGATTTTTATAATGCTTTTGGCAACAATAGATTTACTTATCAGATTGACAATACGATCAATGCCACCTTAGGAATTAAATCACCGACAAGCTTTAATGCCGGAGGGCACTCATTGCTCCAAAATACAACGGGTTTTAATGCTGTTAAACAATTCAAGGTACTGGAAGGGCTTAATGTTGCTTTCGGATCAGAATTCCGATATGAAAAATTCAATATTATTAAAGGACAGGAGGCATCTTATGCGATGTATGATGTGAATGGAAATATTGTGACTCCTAACACTCCTCAAAATCAACTGGTAACCAATCCCTTAAGCGGGGAAGTAAGACCGGGCGGTTCTCAGGGGTTCCCAGGCTATTCCACAGATATTGGGAAAAGCAGAAATAACTTCGCAGCCTATGTAGACACTGAACTTGACATTACTAAAAATTGGATGGTAAGTGTTGCCGGAAGGTTTGAAAATTATAATGATTTCGGAAGCACTCTGAACGGGAAATTCGCAACACGGTATGCCATTACCCCACAGTTTGCCTTCCGTGGGTCTGTTTCTACAGGATTCAGAGCTCCGTCGTTGGCACAGAAATATTATAGCCAGCAGTTTACCAATTTCCAGGGCGGTCAGCTGGTTACCATCCAACTGGCTTCTAATGACAGTGATCTGGCCAAGAGAGTGGGAATTGCACAGCTGAAACAGGAAACATCCGTAAACGGAAGTGCTGGTTTCACTTATAATACAGGAAAATTCACAGCAACAATAGATGGGTATTATATCAACGTAAAAAACAGAATTGTTCTTACAGGAAACTTTTCAAGAGATGATCTTCCTGGAGATGTTCAGACAGATTATCCCTATATTGACCAGGCACAGTTCTTTTCTAATGCGATCAATACGCGTACAAAAGGGATCGATCTTATTTTAAGCTATACTGAAAGCATTGGATCCGGAAAGCTAACGGCAACTTTAGCCGGAAACTATAATGATATGGAAATTACGAAAGTGAATACTTCTGAGCAGCTGGCAGGAAAAGAAGACATTTATCTGAGCAAAAGAGAAAGAGGATTCATTCTGGCTTCTGCTCCGAAAACTAAGGTTAATTTAAACCTTAATTATAAAATCAACAAATTCAATGTGAATCTGCAAATGGTAAGATTTGATAAAGTAACTTTAATCGGTTATGATGAGGTAGAGCAGATTTATAACCCGAAAGTAACTACCGATCTTTCCTTTGGCTATGAATTCTGCAAAAATCTGAATCTGACTTTAGGAAGTAAAAACCTATTCAACAGATATCCGACATTGCAGACTACCCAGGTGAGCAGTGGAAACACTGAATCTGGTGGGATTTTTGATCCTGTACAAATGGGATTTGCCGGAAGACAGGTTTTTGCCAGACTTAACTTTAAATTTTAATTGAACAACAAAAACTCCTGAGAATCTTCAGGAGTTTTTGTTGTTATTTTTTTGAAATTTTATAAAGCTTACCGCTGTCTGTTACCGCATACAGATTACCATCAATTCCGTTCAGCACATCCCGGAAACGTTCTTTCTGATCTGTAAGAAGACGTTCTTCTCCTACTACTTTATTATCTTTCATGATAATTCTGTCGATGTGCTCACCACTTAAACATCCGATAAAAAGGTTCCCTTTCCACTCCTCAATATTTCCGGTATAAAAAGTAATTCCGCTTGGTGAGATCACAGGATCCCAATAGTAAACCGGCTGTTCTGTTCCTGCTTTTTGGGTGATTCCCTGTCCTACTTTATCCCCGGAATACTCAATTCCATAGGTAACATCTCCCCATCCGTAGTTTTTCCCGGGCTGGATCAGATTGATTTCGTCTCCGCCTCTTGGTCCCATTTCCACGTCCCAAAGGTTTCCCTGTGGATCAATAGCCATACCCTGTGGATTTCGAACGCCATAGGCATAGATTTCCGGTTTATAGCCTTGCTTTCCAATAAAAGGATTTCCGGGAGCGGGTTTGCCGTCTTTTGTGATCTTTAGAATTTTTCCAAGATAATTATCTGTTTTCTGGGCATAAACCCTCGTCACCTTATCGGATCTTTCCCCGGTACTTACAAATAAATTTCCCTCCTTATCAAAAGCCAGACGGCTTCCATAATGCTTATCTCCATCATAAGAAGGTTCTGCACGGAAAATCACTTTTACGTCTGATATATTTTTAAAATCGCCAGACAATTTACCTTTCGCCACAGAAGTCAAGTTTCCTTTTCCAAAAGGTTCCGAGAAACTGAAGTAAATCATAGTATTGGTTTTAAAATCAGGATCAAGGGCTACATCCAACATTCCTCCCTGCCCTTTTGAATCCACTTTTGGAAAGCCTTCTATTTTTGACACTTGCTTTCCATCTGTTGAAACAACATTCATGTGGCCCTTCTTATCGGTGATGAGAAATCTTCCATCAGGCAAATTGATAATCCCCCAAGGTCTTCCCAAATCTTTATTTAATACCTCTACATGGTAAGCCGTTTTTGTTTTTACTGCATTAATTCTTGTCTGCCCTTTAAATGCCGGTTTGTAGTCTGAATTGGGGTTTTCCGTCTCTACACTTCCGTCATTTCCGGTCTTCTGAGCATTCGCATGATTTTCTTTACATGATGATAAAATAAGAAAAAGGCTGAGCGCCGGAACATAAAATTGATTGATTTTCATAATATTATGATTAGGTGATTCTACATTGAATGGAAAAATAATGCCATAAAGTTTGTGTATATTAATTTTTATTCTACATTTGTAGAACAAATTACAATCTTGTAGAATGAAAGAGATTAAATTAACAGATTCTGAAAAAGGACTCATGGAAATTCTTTGGGAAAAGAAAACAATTTTCATGAAGGATATTCTGGATGCTTATCCGGAACCCAAACCTGCACCTACGACTATTGCTACCTTGCTTAAAAGAATGCAAAATAAGGAGCTGGTAGGCTATAAACTGTATGGAAATTCCCGTGAATACTATCCAAAGGTAGAAAAAGGGGAATATTTCAAGGAAGAGATGACTTCCATGATTGACCGTTTTTTCAATAGCTCGGTAACGCAGTTTGCGTCATTTTTTACCTCAAATGCAAAACTCAGCCAAAAGCAACTGAAAGAACTTCGTGATATTATAGATGAACAGATAAAAGAATAGATATGTCTGCCATTATTTTTAAAATAGTTCTGTGCTCTTCTATTTTCATAACCGTCTATTATTTGTTTCTGGAAAAAGAAAAAATGTACAGATTCAACCGGCTGTATTTATTAAGCTCACTGTTGCTTTCTTATGTGATTCCATTTGTTACGATCACTACACAAAGACCGGAAACTGAGATCAATCCTCAACTGATTATTGAAGAAACGGCCCAGCAAATGGTTTTTATCGATCAGCCGGTGCAGGAAAGTTTTAACTGGATGAATATTGTATGGGGTGTTTACATAGTCATCACTCTTTTTCTACTGCTGAGAAGCCTTTTTGCCCTTCTGGCTGTCAGAAGAATACAGGGAGAAAAACATATTTACCATCATCACAATGTCATATTAACAAAAGAAAACCTTTCCCCCTTCAGCTTTTGGAATACAATCTATATGGGGGGAAGCTATATGAAAAATGACACGATTGATCCAAGAATCTTCCTTCACGAAAAAACTCATATTGAACAGAAGCATAGTATAGATGTATTGTTTCTGGATATTTTAAAAATTTTCACCTGGTTCAATCCCGTTCTTTTCCTTTATAAAAAAGCAGTGATCACGAATCATGAATTTTTAGCGGATGAATCCGTTATGAAAAGTAATTATAACATTAAAGAATACCAGAGTCTGATTCTCGAAGAAATTCTTAGTCATCAAAACCCACCTTTGACCCATTCATTCAATTTTAATAATACCAAAAAAAGATTTATTATGATGAAAACCAAAAAAACAAAATTCAGCCTGCTAAGAAAAGCCACAGGAATAACGGTTCTGATTGCAGCAGTTGCTTTATTCTCTGAGAGAACTTATGCTGGTAATCCTGCAAATACTCAGATTTCTGAAAAAACAACAGAAGCCAGTGTTCCAGCCAATAGCCTGGATCCTTATCAGGAATTCAAAGACATATTAGCTAAATATACTGATCTCCTGAGCCATGGAAAATATGCTGACTTCGCAAAAAAAGTCTCCGAAGGTGATAAAAAAAGATTGAAAGAACTTTACCCTCTACTCAATGAAAATCAGAGGAATGAGCAGAAGATTACTTTCTTTACAATGCCTGAACTGAAAAATAGAACTCCCACAGAGAATGAATTGAAATCATTTTTAAACAAGAAAAGCTACGCAGTCTGGATTGATTCAAAAAAAATTGAAAATAACATTTTGAAAGACTATACAAAAACGGATTTTTCAAATGTTTATATCAGTAAAATTTCTCAAAATGCAAGAACAGCAAAAAATCCCCAGCCTTACCAGGTAACCTTAATGACTCATTCTTATTTTGAGAAGTCCAGAGAAGAAGGGAAATCTTCTGTCATAATGGGTTTCAAAAGACAAGGGGTAAAAGCCATTTCAGACACTATAATTCCAAGAGAAAACAGCTTAAGCGAAAAAACAGCCATCAATACTCAACAAAACACTAATGTGCTTCCGGCACAATACGCTGATGGCGATAAGAACTTAAGGATGCAAATAAATAAGGGCATCGATACCAGTAATCTTGAATCTAAAAATGGTCCTATAACGTCGACGGCTTATATTCACATCGACGAAACAGGAAAAACAACTCAGGTAACGACTTCGGGAGACAATGAAATCCTGAACCGGGAGCTCCTTAAGACTATTACTGCAATAAGTAATAACAAAGTCTGGATACCCGCTACAAAAGATGGAAAAGCGATTGCTTCGGTACTAAAAGTCCCCGCAACCATGACTTTTACACGTCCATAATAACAAAAGCGCTAATTTTTTTAGCGCTTTTTATTTTTTTAATTATTCTTGTTTAGACTGTTAAAATTATATTATCAAAATATTCATCTTCAAAACATTATCCTGTCTAAAAATTTCTTTCGTATTTTTGTTCTATACATTCTTTTCTATGAATTTTAAGCTTCAATCAGAATATAAACCGACAGGGGACCAACCTCAAGCCATTGAAAAACTTACCGAAGGAATTGAGATCGGTGAGAAATATCAGACGCTTCTAGGGGTAACCGGATCTGGAAAAACCTTTACAGTGGCGAATGTTGTACAAAATGTACAGCGTCCAACTCTGGTACTTGCACACAATAAAACTCTGGCAGCACAGCTGTTTATGGAGTTTAAAGAATTTTTCCCGGAAAGTGCCGTGGAATATTTTGTCAGCTACTATGACTACTACCAGCCTGAGGCTTATATAGCTACAACAGGAACTTATATTGAAAAAGATCTGAGCATCAATGAAGAAGTTGAAAAATTACGTCTTTCTGCAACTGCCAGCCTTCTTTCAGGAAGAAGGGATGTTTTGATTGTAGCATCTGTTTCGTGTATTTATGGTATCGGAAATCCTACTGAATTTCATAAATCCTTAATTTCTATAGCGATTGGTGAAAAGGTGACGAGAACCGCCCTTCTTCACTCATTAGTTAATGCATTATATGCCCGAACGCTAAATGAATTCCAAAGGGGAACATTCCGTGTAAAAGGTGATGTGATAGATGTTTTCCCGGCGTATGCTGACAATGCCATCAGAATACAGTTTTTTGGGGATGAAATTGAAAAGATCCAAAGTTTTGATCCTGTTACAGGAAATGTAGAGGCTAATTTTGAACAAATTCAAATCTACCCTGCCAATCTTTTCGTAACCTCAAAGGATACCTTAAACGGAGCGATCAAAGAGATTCAGGATGATATGGTAAAACAGGTCGACTTCTTTAGTTCTATCGGAAAGCCCCTGGAAGCAAAAAGACTTCAGGAAAGAACCGAACTGGATCTTGAAATGATCAAGGAATTGGGCTATTGCTCAGGAATTGAGAACTATTCCAGATATCTGGATGGCCGACTTCCGGGGACAAGACCTTTCTGCCTGATTGACTATTTTCCAAAGGATTTTTTGATGGTGATTGATGAAAGCCACGTAACGATTCCACAGGTTCACGCCATGTACGGTGGTGACCGAAGCCGAAAAGAAGCATTGGTGGAATATGGATTCAGGCTTCCTGCAGCTATGGACAACAGGCCTTTGAAGTTTGAAGAATTTGAAGCGATACAGAATCAGGTCATCTATGTTTCTGCAACACCGGCAGATTATGAGCTTGAGAGAACAGGAGGATCTTATATAGAACAGATTATCCGTCCTACAGGACTTCTTGATCCAATTATTGAGGTAAGACCCAGTCTCAACCAGATTGATGATTTAATGGAAGAGATCCACAAAAGATCTGATGCTGATGAAAGAGTTCTGGTAACTACTTTAACGAAGAAAATGGCGGAAGAACTCACCAAATATTTTATCAAGTTTGGGATCAGAACGAGGTATATTCATTCTGATGTTGAAACTCTGGAACGTATTCAGATTATGCAGGATCTTCGTTTAGGACTTTTTGATGTTCTTATCGGAGTAAACCTATTAAGAGAAGGATTGGATTTACCGGAAGTATCCTTGGTTGCGATTCTGGATGCAGATAAAGAAGGAATGCTGAGAAGCAGAAGATCGATGATTCAAACCGTGGGACGTGCCGCAAGGAATATCAACGGAAAAGCGATCATGTATGCTGACAAGATCACCAAATCTATGCAGGCTACTCTGGATGAAACCGAATACCGCCGTGCCAAGCAAATGAAATACAATGAAGATCACGGCCTTAAGCCAACAGCTTTAAATAAAAAGATTTCCGAAAATCTTGTCGGAAGAAGCAAAGACTTTCCTGATCAGAAATATACTCAAAAGGAAATTATGCAAAAAGTTGCCGAAACAAAGGCAACCTATGCAAGTGAGGATATTGAGAAAATGATTACCCAGAAACAGAAAGAAATGGAGGCCGCAGCCAAAAGCCTTGACTTTATAAAAGCAGCTAAGCTACGGGATGAAATTACAGCTTTGAAAGCTTAGCAGGACTTATACTAAAAAAGTTTCGGCGGCATCTTTATAAAAGCAGATGCCCCCTTTGATGTTGCAGAATGATAATATTGCAGCTTCAGACAGATTACATACTGCCATTTGAATATAGGCAGTACACAGCATTTGGGGTGAAGTATCTCATATTTTTAAAGTGTTTACATTCCTTATTCTGTATATCGGTTGTACTTATTATCTCTTGCGAGGTCTGAAACTGACAATCCAACGACTGACAAAATATTTTAACAAAGGAAAGTTAAATCCTAAAAATAATACGACCGGTTTAGTCGCTTTAGCAATATATATTTGTATATCAAACAAAATATCGTTTCCCTTATTAATTTATTTGAGGGTTTTTATATCTTTATCGCGATGAAAACTAAATAACTTTTAAATTTAACACAAATAATGAAAAACAAATTTATTTCGAGGTTACTTTCCTTAGTAACCATTATAGTCTTGTTATATTCCTGTAGGAATGAACTGTCGACAGAACAAGAGGCACACAGCAACAGTAGTCAATTCAGACCAACATCTAAAACAATTCGTCTAGAACAAAGTAAACACAAATTGGTTCTTAAAACTGAATTACAAAAAGTACAAGAGAATCTAAAAGAAATCAAAACTAATGCATCAGGCAAGGCAATTGATTATGCAAATGGGGTCTCCATTGATACGGACAATGTGACGTATATTGAATATGGAACTAATTTTCATACTTACACATTTAATCTGGTAAGAGAAAACTCACCTGAAAGTGCACCTTTAGAAAATCTGGTGTTATCTTACTTACCAGATGGTAGTTATAAAGAACTTTTGGTAACGTATAATTTTACATCGCAGGAAAAACAAGATCTACTTTCAAGAAAAGGAGTGAAAACGGCAGGAAAAGCCACTGCTATTGAACTTGCAAAAGGAACATATGGTGGAATAGTTTCTAATAGAAGTATGGGAGGAGCAGAATCATGTTCTTATAAAACTGTAGATATGTATTTCTCTTGCTATACAGGAGAGCATCACCAAGGTAATGAAAGTAGTTGGGGAGAGTGCAATTGGCAAAATAAAGGAGGTTACGCAGCTCAACATATTACAGTAGTAGCATTAGTTTGTACAGCAGATACAAGTCTGGGAATTGATGGATCACCAGGAGGAGGTGATATAGGACCCACTACAGGCTTAGGAGGTGGCACAGATACTCCAACAATTCCAACTCTTAGTAGGTTCTTTTTTTACGTTAAAAAACTTCCAGTAGATTTGAAAACTGTTATTTATGATACAGCCAATACTGAGTTTTATGATGGTTTTAAAAATTATTACGATGCTAATTATGGAAGTGCTGAAGCTGAAGAATTTATTACCTGGGCATTACAGTTTAAGCAAAATAATCCAACCACTTCTTGGTATCAATTTGAAAATTGGTTTTTAGGGACTTCTGAAGGAAAAGCTGATGAAAATTACGATACAGCATATTGGGACAACCCTAACCTTACCTTTCCCCCTCAGTCACTACCTAGTTGGCAGAACTATTATGATGCATTTCCTAAAGACGTGAACGGAAAAGGACTTTCAGGACCTGCTATATATGAAATTGTCAAGGGCACTCCAAAAGCATTGAGAGATGGCGTTTTAAATGATTCAAACCCAAATAATGACAATGATTACGATAATGCATGTGCTTTGAGAGTTTCAATAGCATTAAATTATTCAGGGGTTAAAATTCCTAATATACCCAACCATACATTTAAAGGAGGAGATGGAAAATATTATTTTTTAAGTGCAAAGAAATTGAATGCATGGATGAGAAAAACTTTTGGAACCAATCCAGCAACTTCTACTACTCCATATAATTCAAATCACATTCATATTACAGGAAACCAAGCGGGAGTAAATGGTGTTAATCTGCCAGTTATATTAAAAGATATAAAAGGAATTTATTCTTTAGTTTCTAGTAATTCTGCGTGGGCCTCTGGACATGGTGATATATTACAACCTAATGGTACTTGTATTAATGGATGTCATTTTTATGATGCCCCAATAGATTACATAGATGTTTGGATATTACAATAAATATTTATAAATTAATAACGAAATATTTGAAATTTATGACTAAAATGAAGTTAATTATAGCTATCATTTCCTTTTTATTAATTTATTCATGTTCAATCAATGAAAGACCACAATTCAGATATCGAAGTGATAGAACACAAAAAAATAATGAAAAGGAATTTTATACCAAAAGATTTAGGGATGCTGTTTTTTATAAATGTCTACAACATGGATATGGAGAGAATACTAATTTTAAAATAGGAAAATTAATGGCAGAGAAAGATTTATTTACTCCTTCTGATGAGCCATTTATTATAGAAGATAGAATACAAGATAGCATAGCAAAGCAAATAATATCTAATCTTCCTCCTGTATACATACTTAATGAAAATGAGAATGAAATAAAGGGTAAAAATTTTATTATTTCTACTTGTTTAAGTTTTTATGAGAGTAAAGAACTCAATAAAATAACTCAAAAATATTATAAAATAAAGTTAAAAGAAGAAAGAAACTAGAATATTAAACTCATTTTTTTAATAAAATACTAAAGATATACTTTAATAAATGATTGGTTCTACCACAGACAGGTAAAGCCAATCATTCTTATTTTAAAATAACTTAATCAATGAAAAAAATGTTTTTATTCTTATAACAATTTTAAAATTGGTATTAACTTAAAAAATGGACTAGAATAATGTAAACTAATGTGTAAAAAAATATTTATAATTATGCTTCTATCCTTGGCTTGGCAATCATTATTTTGTCA
The DNA here is from genome assembly GCF_003852415.1 of Chryseobacterium sp. KBW03. Lineage (NCBI taxonomy): Bacteria > Pseudomonadati > Bacteroidota > Flavobacteriia > Flavobacteriales > Weeksellaceae > Chryseobacterium > Chryseobacterium sp. KBW03. Next base: position 252,091 of record NZ_QAJO01000011.1, read on the forward strand.
AACTTCGGAAAATAATTGCCCGAATAATCTAACATATTTTGCATATTCACTTCCAATTGATGGAGAGAAATGGTATGTACCCATTAAATATGAGATTCGAGATAATTTAATTGATTTAAAAATTAGACATACAAATAAAGAGGAGTTATTTATTCGCTTCAAAATAATTGAAAATTTAATTTGCGATTTTAAAGATGTTAATCATTGTAACCTCAAATACAAAGTTTTGACTTATGATGAAGAAACAAATTTGTATGAACAAAGGGTATCACAAATAGAATTTAAATTTTCTGACAGAGAAGGTAAGATTTATATTCAGCATCCAAATTTTCCTCAAATTATAAGTGAGGCAACATCGATAGATGAAATTAAAAAATAAGATAAATTCGAGTTATGAATATTTCTATGAAATAATAAAATGTAAATATATCTTTCTCAGAAGGCATTATTTCAATTACCAAAAACAAAAAAAATCATTTCTTGATATATTTTTAAGATAGTAACTGGAAGTTTTTAAATACTTTCTTTATTATGCTATTTTTGTTTATCCTTTTGAATAAATTAAAATTATATGAAAAAATTAACAATAACAATTACAGGATGTTTTCTAGTTTCATGTACTGTTAATAAAAGTAATTTTAAAGAAGAGCTAACAGTACAAAATTTTAAAGATAGAACTTTACAAAAATGTCTATTGAAAGGTTATGAGAATAAAGACCTTGTAAATAGAATATATGATATAGATAAGACACTCTACGACCCTGTTGCAATAGCTTTATTTGATGATGAGATAGATGCTTTTTTGGTCTCTAAAATAAATAAGATGAAAAAAGACTCAATGGAATCAATCGGTAAGGTTTCTGAAGCAAAAGCTGGGAAAATTGTATTTGGAAATTGCTTGTATGTTTATAAAAGTAAAGAGCTGGATAACTTTGCTACGAAACATATTAATAAATATAAAAAGGTCAAAGATTTAGACTCGTTAATTCTTTCAAAAAATCCATCTTTTTAATTTATTTTAAGATAGGTTGGCCTGTATAGTGGGAGGTGTTGTTTATTTAAGAATTAAACTAGTGGTGTTTGATAAATTAGGTGTTAAGGATACTAACAATCCATGGGACCACCTAATTATCAATCTACTATAACTTATAAAAAAATCAATATCTTTAATAAAACAATAGATTAAAGGTTTTTAAAACATTAAAAAATGATTGGTTCTACCACAGACAGGTAAAGCCAATCATTTTTATTTTATATCAAATTCAAGTAAATATATGCTGTCCTATCTTCGATGCCGCCGAAACTTTATACTAAGATCGGTATATTTTAAGTATTACAATCCATTTCTCACTGAAGCTCTGATGGGAATCAAAAGATCCATCAGGCCATTGAGTTTGATCTCATAAACTGTTGAAAGCTGCATCCCCAGTTTTCCTTTGGGCATTCCGGTTCTATTGAACCACTCCAGATAACTTATCGGAAGGTCTACCAAAACCGTCCCTTCATACTTACCGAACGGCATTTTAAATACACAGATTTCTTTTAATATTTCCGGATTGATTCCCTCCACGTTTTTATATAATTAAATTAATTTTTCTTTAATATCATCTTGTCCGGGCAGTTCAAGTTCCGGAGGGGTATTTTCATCCGAGAATTCATTTCTGTATACCTGAACCAGGAGAAGTGTCAATGATATGAGAATAGGCCCGAAAATAAGCCCCATAAAGCCAAACAGGTTCATTCCCATAATAATTCCAAATACCGTATTTAAAGGATGGATGTTTTCCAGCTTCTTTAAAAGGGTAAAACGGAGAAGATTATCGGTAAGACCTACGACTACAAGGCAATATATAGCCAACCCCAGTCCTTGTCCTGTATTTCCTTCTGCAATCATAAAGATACATACCGGAACATACACAATAGCTGTTCCTACAACTGGAATCACTGAAGCAGCTGCCGTCAATGCAAAAAGAAGTACAGCTCCCGGTGCCCCAAAAATAAGGTAACCAATAAGAGCTACTATCCCCTGTCCTATTGCAACAACCGGAATTCCGATAGCATTGGCCATAATCAGTTTTCTCATTTTATCGCCAATCAAAGAAATGTTGGATCTCTTCAAGGGTGCAGAAGTAGTAAGGATCTTTTCGAAGAGCCTTGGTCTTTCCAGCATAAAATAGAGAATAAAATACATGGACATCACTACTGTAAGGGTATTGAATGTTCCACTGAGTGCTGATGTTGAAACTTTTCCTACAGAATCCTTCAGTTTGGTCATATTTTCTTTGCTCAGAATATCAAATCCTGTTTTAGAGAAAATATAAGAATGGATCTTGTCGAGGAAAACATTAAACTTAGCCATATAAGCCTGTGCATTCCCCAGCTTATCGATAATCAGATCAGCAATAAAATAGATGGGAAGAATGAGGACAATAAGACTTGCAAACATTAATGCAAGGGCAGCCAGTGACGGTTTCCATTTTTTTTCTTCCTGCAGATAAAAGTTATACTTCCTGCAGACTACATAAATGGTAATCGCCCCCAGAACTGAGGGAATAAACAATGCCAGATTAAAGCATATAAGTCCTGCCAATATCACAATAATGGCCAGCAACGACATCTGCTTTATCGCAACACTGCTTATTTGTTTGTCCTTATTCATCATGTATTTTTGATATTTTTATTTACTGTACGTAATTTGTCTTGGTTTTCCTAAGAAAGCACAATACGCAGAGTACATTACAATCATAATAAACGGAGCGGTTAAGATAATTCCGATTCCACAAAGAATAACTCCTGCCATAGAGATCAGGAATCCTAAAAATCCTGTTAACAAGAACGTTCCATAATTCTCTTTAGCAATATTGAAAGATTTCCCTAAGGCATCTGTAGCTGAGGCATTTTCAAATAACAGAATAGGATATCCTATTAAAAGAAAAGGATACACAAAAATGATAGGTAAAACACACAAAGCAAGTGCAACAGAGCAAATAATCCACGAAAGAAGACTATAAATCAATATGTTTACAAAATTCTGACGGTACCCGATGAAAAGATCAGAAAACTCAATCGGAGCTTTGGTATTATACTTATTCACCATGTAGATCAATCCTACATACAAAGGAGACAATAAAATTCCAAAAAGACCGGAAGCACCCATATACAATGGAAGCCCCGGAGCACTCCAATAATTAAAGTCGCCTCCCGAAGATTTCATTTCCTCCATCATTGAAGCAGAGTCAAATCCTGTAAGCATTTGAATCACAAATCCTCCGGCTAAATAAATGATCATAGCGACGATTCCGTACCCGAAAACACCTTTGTACATTTCAAAAGCATGAGAAATGATTGATCCCGTATCTCTGTTAGGAACAGAGCCCTGCTGATCAAATTCGTTAAATTCTGACATAGTTTAAATATTTAATGATTTTACCAAATTTAGTTTTTTTTAGTAAAAAATATGTTAAACATGCAGGAATATTTAATTTTTCTCTGAAAAAACTGTTTTGTAAAGGGAGTAAATCATAGCATTCCAAAAAGGAAATGTGAACAGACCTCCTATCAAAAACAAGGCAAAACCTAAGTACTTAAATAGAGAAGCAACGATCACACACACCATTATTTCTACAAAATAGACTTTAAGTGCTTTAAAATTAAGAGAAATAGCTTCAAAAATCCTTTTATTGGTAAAAAACATGAGTGGCGCTACAAATAGGGTCACAGCAACCCAAATTACCGCCAAAATAATGGTAGGAGCAGTAAATCTGTAAACAAAGAACCAGAAAAGAAAATACCCCACATATTTAAAAAAGTTCAGTCCATTGTATCCAGCAAATAAATCGCCGATTACAATTTTTTCTTTAAGGTCAATCTTTCTGAAAATCTGGAACATACCAAGATTCAAAGGATATAAAAATGCTGTAGTTGCCCAGATAGCCAGATTAAACATCTGAAAATTTTCTGTAGCGCTTAGCTCTGCCATTTTCTCCATATAAGCTTCTGTACCCTGCTTAAAAGCTTCCGTTAACTGCTGAGTGTAAGAAAATATTTCATACTTCCCGGCAAAAAGCATAACAGAGGTAAGGAAGATTCCAAAAAAGATAATTGAAAACATCAACTGAAAAACCAGTGTTTTATTCCAATAGAAAAAAGCCTGCTTCAATATAAAATCTATTCCCGGTTTTTGGGGATATTTGTTCTGCATCATAAAAAATTTCTGCAAAAGTAAACATCAATAATTATTTTTGCAGAATGTTTTCAGTGAATAATCAAAAATTTATGGAAATGGATGCGCTTTCTCTGCAGAAGGTTCCCTATTTCTTCATGATCGACTTTCTTTCGGAGAATGTCGAAATATACCCGGAAAATGAAATTGAAAAATCAGGCTTAATTATTGATTTTCAAAATTTTGCAAACACTAAACGACAACAAGCATTAAGTAAAAAGATCATCTGGAAATCATTTCCTGAAACGCAGGAAAATTTTAAAATAGGTTTTGACAAAGTTCAGAAAAATATCCGTTTAGGAAACTCTTATTTGACAAACTACACCAGAAAAACGAAGATAGAGACCAATTTAACGTTAGAAGAAATTTTTTATCACTCAAATGCTAAGTATAAAGTTTTTTATAAAGATTTTTTTGTATTTTTTTCTCCTGAAACTTTTGTAAAGATCATTGACGGCAAAATTCTGACTTATCCCATGAAGGGAACCATTGACGCTTCCATTGAAAATGCAGCAGAAATACTGAAGAATGATAAAAAGGAAAAAGCAGAACATTATACTGTTGTGGACCTGCTTCGCAATGACCTGAGCATGGTAGCTGATGATGTAAAAGTAGACCAGTTTCAGCATATAGATTTCATCAAAACCCAACAGAAGGATCTGTATGCAATGAGTTCCGAGATTTCAGGAATGATAAAACCTGAATTTGACGGAAAAATAGGAAGTATTATGCAGAAACTACTTCCTGCGGGTTCTATTTTAGGAGCCCCTAAACCTAAAACACTGGAAATAATTCTGGATGCGGAGGGATATGACAGAGGATATTACACAGGAGTCTGCGGCTGGTTTGACGGCCAGAATGTAGACAGTTGTGTAATGATACGCTTTATTGAAAAAGATGGAGATCAACTTTATTTCAAGAGCGGAGGCGGTATAACGCATATGAGTAAATTAGAAGACGAATATCAGGAAATGAAAAATAAAATCTATGTCCCAATTCATTGAAAGCATTAAAGTAGAAGATCAGGAGATTTTTCTATTGGATCTACACCAGAAACGTGTCAATCAAACATTTTCCCATTTCGGGAAGGAAGACTCTATCGATCTGGCCAAGATCTATAAAAATCTGCAGCATGATGAGGATGGTCTTTTTAAATTAAGAATTGCCTATGATCTTGACAAGAGAATCAGGACACAAATGATTCCTTATGCTATTCCTGAGATACAGGATTTCAAACTGGTAGAAAACAACAGTTTCGATTATTCATTCAAGTTTGAAGATCGAAAGGAGCTGGAAAAAATGAAGATGAAAGCCAAAGCAGAAGAAATTATCATTGTCAAAAACAATCATATTACCGATACCTCTTTTTCCAACATTCTATTTTTAAAAGGAAAAGACTGGTTTACGCCTTCTACCTATCTTTTGAACGGAGTGCAAAGACAGCATCTTTTAAAGCATAAAAAGATCAAAGAAACGGAGATCACTTTACAGAATATAAAGCAATTCACCCATTTCCAGATCATTAATGCGTTGAACGATTTCGATGATATGTTTATCTATCCTATCGACAGAATTACCAATCTGCCGGGGAGTGAAGAATATCTTGATCTTTAAATTTATTTCATAAATTCAAAGTACGACTTCAGTACATCTGCGCTGTTTTTCCCGTGAGTATTTACTTCCAGGATTTTTGGCTGTGCGTCAGGTTTAAAGAAGTTCTCAAGAACTCTGTCCAGGGTAGGCTCATCCTCTACTCTGATATAGGAGAATCCAAAATGTTTAGCCAAAGATTCTGCATTTTTACGGTGTTTTGTAGCAATAAATTCGTCTAATGTATTCGGGTTGGCATTTCCAGGTCCCGGAATGATTTTAAAGATATTTCCTTCCCCATTATTGAAGATCATAATTCTTACAAATGGTGGAATATATTGGTTCCAAAGACCATTGATATCGTAGAAGAAGCTTAAATCTCCTGTTATCAACAAAGTGGGTTTTTCATTTTTAATGGCAAATCCCATGGCCGTGGAAGTAGAACCGTCAATACCGCTCGTTCCTCTGTTACAGTATATTTTTCTTTTACCAAAGTCAAATAACTGTGCATATCTGATCCCGGAAGAATTACTGACATGGATATTATAATTTTCAGGAATTGTCTGTGAGGCCTTATTGAAGAAATAAAAATCTGAGAACTCAACAGTATTTAAAAACTGCTCGTGTTTAGCATCTTTTTTATCCCTTAAAACATCCCAAAGATTAAAATAAGGTCTAGGCTCAAGATTAATAAATTTCAACAATTTTGAGAAGAAAACTTCAGGCTTAACCTCTATTTTTTCTGTCAATGAGAAATAAGTATCCGGCTGCCATACTTCATCCAAATGCCAATGCTGTTTCGGACGGGCACTTCTCAGAAATTGTTTTACTTTTTTAGAAACTACATTCTGCCCAACGGTAATCAATAAATCCGGGGCATATGTCTTATAATCTTCTTCCGTGAAGTTAAAAATATAACGGTCTATATGTCTGAAAAACTTCTCGTGATACAGATTAGAATTGGCTTCACTCAATACCACAACAGAATGATTTTTCACCAGCTGTGTCAATTGGTTTTCAAGTTCCGGGCTGTAATCTCTCGTTCCTACCAACAGCATAATTCTTTGGGAAGTATGCCATTCCGCAACCAGATTAGACGGAATTTCATATTCTTTATGCTTGATTGTTTTTTCTACCGTAGGAAAAGTAGGAAGCTCTGATACAAGTTCGTATAAAGGTTCCTCTAAAGGGATATTAATATGCACCGGGCCCTGCTTTTCAAAGCATAGCTCGATCGCCTTTTTAATGATTTCAAAATTAATATCTTCTGCATTTTCTTTGCTGTCTTCCAACAATTGGAAATCACCATAAGAATGCTGATGAAAAACATCTTTCTGTCTAATCGTCTGCCCGTCGAATAAATCAACAAAATCGGTAGGCCGGTCAGCAGTCAGTACCAACAGGGGAATATTCTGATAAAAAGCTTCAGTAACAGCAGGATAGTAATTAACTACTGCTGATCCACTGGTACAGGTAATCGCTACCGGTTTCTTTTCGCTTTTCGCCATTCCCATTGCCACAAAAGCAGCACTTCTTTCGTCTACAATGCTGTAACAATTAAAACTATCTATCTCTGAAAAATGAATGGCCAAAGGAGCATTTCTTGACCCCGGAGAAATTACAATATCTGCAATTCCGTACTGTTGAAGAAGATGTGCGAGTATTTGGATACTTCTCTTAGAAGAATATTTTTTCATACAGCAAATTTAACTTATAAATAATGATTTTAAAATCATTTCAATTAAAAAAAATGTAATTTTGCTATTCGTAAATTTCTAAAAATGGATAAAATACCTAGTGTAGACCTGCGTGATTTCCTTTCGGGCAACCCGGAACGCAAACAGAAATTTGTAAATGAAATCGGAAAAGCTTATGAAGAAATTGGTTTTGTAGCCTTAAAAGGCCATTTTCTTGATGATCAATTAGTAGATGAATTGTATGAAGAGGTAAAAAACTTTTTTGAACAACCCGTTGAAACGAAAAAGAAGTATGAGATTCCAGGAATCGGCGGCCAAAGAGGGTATGTAGGCTTTGGTAAAGAAACTGCAAAAGGTTTCAAAAGAGGAGACTTAAAAGAATTCTGGCACTTCGGACAATATCTGTCTGATGATTCAGAATACAAAAAGGAGTATCCAGACAATGTAATCGTTGAAGAACTTCCGAAATTCAACGAAGTAGGTAAAGAGGCATTCCAAATGCTTGAAAAAACAGGACAGAATGTGCTAAGAGCTTTAGCTTTGCACCTTGGTCTAGATGAATTTTATTTTGATAACAAAATTGCAGAAGGAAATTCTATTTTAAGACCTATCCATTATCCACCAATTACAGAAGAACCGGATGATGCTGTAAGAGCTGCTGCTCATGGAGACATCAACCTTATTACTCTTTTAATGGGTGCTCAGGGTAAAGGTCTTCAGGTTCAGAACCACAATGGAGACTGGATTGATGCTATCGCAGAGCCAGATGAGTTGATGATCAATGTTGGAGATATGCTTTCAAGACATACCAACAACAAATTGAAATCTACCATCCACAGAGTGGTAAACCCGCCAAGAGAATTGTGGAGTACTTCAAGATACTCTATTCCTTTCTTCATGCATCCAGTCAGTGCAATGTCTTTAAATGCACTTGAAAATTGTATAGACGAAAACAATCCAAAATTGTACGAAGATACTACTGCCGGAGAATTCCTGCATGAGAGATTGATCGAACTGGGATTGATTAAAAAATAATAGTATAATAGTCAATAATTAATCTGAATTTAAATAATATCAGGAATGGTATTAGCCAGATTAATTATTGACTATTTTTTTATCCTATCCTGTTATACAATAAAATTCCGGACACGGAGTAGACTGTGTAAAAGTTCCCCACGGACAGATACAGGTATAACTATCCCCACCACCAGGATTTCCCCCACCACCTCCTGGATTTCCTCCATAAGGTACACATTTTCCACCTGAACAGATTTCTCCCGCAGAGCATCCCCCTTCACCAGGCCCTCCGCCTTCAAAACAATAGGCCGGGAAATTAACTCCTGCAACAATAATTTTCTTGTCTTCTCTTGAAAGTTTTTTTAGATTTTTCATAGTTTTTAATTTTTTGGTATTTCCTACTCTATAAGCTTTTCGGATAACGCTTGTTTAAAAATAATATTTATTTCATTAATAATCAAATATTTAAATTAATTTCAATAGTATTAAAGACCATTGAGTAATAATTTATATTAATATTTGTTTTTTAACACATTATTCCTGTTTAATTAAAAACATTTTAACTATTTTTACATTACCTACAAATTTTTAATTAAAACAATATGAAAAATCTAAAAAAACTACAAAAAGGCCAATTAAAAAACATTAGTGGAGGAGCTAAACTTCCTGAACCAGACTTCTGCATGTATTATTGCAGTGGAGTCATTGTTTGCGCTACCTGCAGCGATGATTTCAAATGCCCGGATACAAACAATGATATGTAAGCATTAAAATCAAGATGTCATAAAATTTTGAACCGTTTCTTTATTGAAGCGGTTTTTTTATTTCTTTTGGATTAAAATAAGCTAGATTCTGAAGGGTTATTTCTCTTTTTTGTACACAAATAGCTTTTTACCTATGATGAGCCCTTTATGCGCTTAAAATGATAGTGACAGGTTGTTGAATGATAAATCAGAAATAATTGATAAAAATAGAACTTTTTAATCCCCCTTAGAATGGCAAAGGATTACGGATAAACCTCTATTTCAATTGTGTCATTCGGTAGGAACCCAGGCTTTGTTACAATCTTAAAAATTCCAAAGATGAAACCCAAAAGTTTTTTAATGCTTAAGTTATTTGATACTATCGTTTTTTCTTCGTTTAGATTCTTTGAATAATAATAAACATTGTATTGAACAGCTCGTGTTATTTCAGGAGCTTGATCCAGCTATCCATTCATACTCCTCACGCCAGCGCGCTGCTACACTCAAACC
>NZ_QAJO01000012.1:0-193047 GCF_003852415.1 Chryseobacterium sp. KBW03
TCCGGGCCTTTTTTACCATATCCAACGAAATAATTAGTTTTTTCACAGAGCAGATTATTAAGCGCATGAGCCTCAAAAGTTGTGGGCTAAACAAAAAATTCAATTAATACTTTCTGTTTTTACAATGGGTTCATTCAAGTATATCGTTACAGCGTTTATTTTAAATCTTCTTTAATTATCTGCATTTTTATGGAAGATTCTTAATTAAAACTTCTGTTGAGGTAGTAAGTTGGTTTATAATATAAAGCTGCGTTTTATCGTTTAATAATACATTGTAAACAAACTCTTTCTCGGCTTTATAATTCCAGTTTTTAAGTTCAGTAAATTTTTTCTTAATTAGGTTTAACTGAATCTTATTGTCTTTGGAAACAATGATCACTTTAGATAACGGTGTGACTTTCATTTTTTCTATGCCTGCCTCTGTAATATGATATTCTTCTTCCGACATAGAACAATATGGGAAATATTTACTGAAAATATCAAGATCCTTTTCATTCTCCGTCATAATGTACCGATAGGTCATCGTATTGTCTGGTTCATGGATCCAATTGGGATAATCTTTTTCATACAATTTAATATATTCGTCAATAAACTCTTTATCAATTGATTTTTTTTTGATAATATATTCTTTCACCATAGGATAGATTTTTTTTGCCATTAGGTTGATGTACTTCCTATTATACCAATCCGTAGTATCTGGCTTTTTAATTAAGCTTTCATAAACATACCCATTTCCAAGTGCAGTTGCCAAAGATTCGTTTAAAAGCAAGTAAGCATAGGTGCTGTATTTTGAAGTGTTGTCCTTAAAATAATTATAAATATCTTTTTTTAAGTTAAGGAATTGTTCATCATATATAATATGGTATACTTCGTGGAGCATAACGCTTACTAATAAATTAAAATCATCAAAATCATTTTGTATAGCACATACAGCATTATTATAAAATGCTTCTGCGGTAAATCCTTGCGAATCGGGTAATAGATAGAAAACAACCTCGAAAGGAATAGAATAATCCCAATTTGAATTATAAAAAGTCAAACCAATTTCAAAATATTCTGAAATATCTTTGTCAATTACATAATTAGAAATGTCTTTGATCTGCTTTTCAAATTTCACCTTGTTCGGATTATAAATCAATTCATTATATATAGGGGTAAATTCAGAAAGAATTAGAACTAATTCATTTATTGAATTATTAGGAAGGAGTCCTGTAGAATTTAATTTAAATTCATTTAAGCTTGAAGCTGCAATTAAATTCTTTTTTAAAAGAGCTTCTGTCGTTCCGGGGAATTTTGAACCGTAAGGATAACCATAAAATTGAAAAGTATAGTCTAATTTTAGATTATCAAATTTTGTGATAAGTTCCTGATATTTAATTGTATTAAATTTCGAGTTTTTAAATACTGTTTTAAATGGATTATCACCTCGATGCGTGCTGAGCTTTTTTAAAAAAATAAAAACACTTAGGGGTTCTGAATATTTGATATGCAGAATCGGCTTTTGTCCAGGGATTAAAACCGTAATAATTAAAAACATAAATACTAACAAACTATTTTTCATATTTCCTGTGTAATGTATTAATTCTTAATAGGATATTAAACTAAGTCTCATGAGGAGAAATTATTTTCAACACTATTCATTGATTATTAAAAGACAATATTGTTGACTTAAAAGTTACATAGATGAAATGATATACCAACAAGACTCTAAAAAATTGAAATATTTGCCTTAATTACAACAGCGTTTCAAGGTACCCTTAGCAAGAAGCTCACATCGTACTTACAGTAGGCAGTACTTTCCTGCCACTCAGGAAAAATCCTCTTAGCATAACTGTAATCATTATGATTTGCTCACTTTACTCTTAGAGAAAAGTCAACTTTAACCCTTTTATTTGATATAAAGAAAAATGATTTGAGCGTTCTCTCTTAAAGAAAAGCAAAGTCTGAAGAAATTGCATAGCTTATGTGACAGTTTAGAAAAAGCAGTGAAATTGATTATCTTTTTGTCTCCTTATCTTATGCTTTAAGAATAATTAATCCCTTGCGTGAAAATGTCAATCCTACTCCCATTGTAGAATATATGTCCTCTAACTTTTGCGAATGGTTCTGTTGAAGTTTGATTCTGTTTATCTAGAAATAAAAAAAGCCTTGAATCAATTGATTCAAGGCTTTTCTGCGGAGAGAGAGGGATTCGAACCCCCGGACCTGTTACAGTCAATAGTTTTCAAGACTATCGCAATCGACCACTCTGCCATCTCTCCCTAAACTCCGGCTATACCGTTGTTTTCAGTGGTGCAAATATAGAACGATTTTTATTTTCTGCAAAACTTTTCCCACACAAATTTTAACAAAACTTAATAATAGACTAGAAATCAAGGGAATTATTTTCATTAAAAATATTAGAAGTAGAATTAGCCTTTGGGTAAAGTAATAATGTATGCTTATATAAATTATCAAAAAAGGACTGTACAACAGTGATACATTCATTACAAGAACCATCATCTAATATAATATTACTGGATTTCTCATCAATAATTATAGAAGGAATTGCTTGTGAAAGGTTTCTTATTACCTCAATTTTAGCAAACTTACGGCCATACCAATCTTCTAAATTACTATCATGATGAACAATACAATTTCTTAATTCTATAATTTCATTAATTAGTTTCCAATTATTTTTTGATAATTCAAATCTTAAATCAACAACATCATTTATATAAATTTTAAATTGTTCTAAAATTGTTCCCTTAAATGTATTGTGTTTAATATTTATATTATTTATTCTTTTCATCATATTACAAAACTGATGAAGTTCATTTTCCATAATAGTAACAAGAGAAACAATTATAGATGTTCTTAAATTCCTTTTAAATGTATCATTTACAAAATGAAACTTTCTATCAAACTCTTCTGTTTTTATATCATACTGTTCCTGGTCTGAAACATATTTTAGTGTTTCATCTTCTATTATTTTTGCTAATTCTTTAGAATAAATTTTTAATTCATTAAACCTATCCGTGAAATTGCATAAATTACCAAAAATTTCTGTATGATTATCAAGCATAATTATAATTTTATCTCCCAAATATCTACAATTATTTTATACAAACAATAAGGTTTTCCATGATCCAAAAACTTCTAAACTCTATTTAAAAAACATCCACATTTTTCACTACATTTGTAAAAACACAGCTACCCTATGACAATGGAGAAACTAAGAACTATAAGAAAGCAGAAAGGTTATACTCAGCAACAGATTGCTGATATTCTTGCAACGGATGTCTCCAACTACAGCAGAAAAGAAAGCGGAGAAGTCAGAATATTTGATGAGGAATGGGAAAAACTGGCTAAAGCTTTGGATGTTTCAGTAGAAGATATCAAAGAAGAAAAAGCACCTCAAATACAACACAATGACAAGCCTACTCTTAATGATAATTCAAGTATCAATTACAATCAATACTGTAATATTCCAGAGTATTTATTAGAAAATCAGCAGGAATATATTAATCTTTTGAAAGAGCAGATTAAGGCTTTAAAAGAAGAAAATGCAAAATTAAAAAAGGGGTAATCTCCTCTATATAAATAACAGAAACGGCTTCCAATGGAAGCCGTTTTTCTTTTATGACCACCAAACCCACCTACTCCCCTTCCCAAAGCTCTTTTTATAGAGCCTATATAACTTACCGTGATAAGAATAGAGTATATTTGTAAAGATTCATATCACCCTATAACAGAACTAAAAACTAATAATACTATTTTCAAATGTTTACTCAATCTTTTATCAAAAACACGGTTATTACCGCTTCCTTAGCTTTCTCTTCTATGACTTTTGCACAGAAAATGCCCATGTCAATACTTCCATCCGGCCACCTGATTGTAGGGGCAGAAGTAGATGGTAAAAAGGGAAATTTTATATTGGATACCGGAGGAGGGATCAATCTTTTTCTGAACAATTTCTCCAAAGATCTCGCACCAAAAGAAACATACAACTACCTAACAGCCTTCCGGGCAACAGGCGAAAAAATGACCATTCCCCTCTTCAAATCAAAAGAGATTATTTTTAATGGTAAAAAATTTAAAGATACCTGGTATGCCACGCATGAGATGGAAATCAAAGGAATTGATGGTTTGATATCCCTTCCAATGCTTTATGATACAGAGTTTATTATCGATTATACGACCAAAGAACTTATTTTTCCAAAAGAAAAACTGAGCAGTAAAAAAGTGATGGATATCCAGCTGTCTACCAATGCAGATCAGTCTCTGGATATTACGGCCTATGTACTCTTGAACAATAAATATAAGATCAATGTTCTCCTGGATTCCGGTGCCGGCAAAGATTCTTTTTGGCTGAGTGAACGCCTTATGAATACCCTGGATATCAAAAAAGAAGGTCTGCAGGTAGTGGAGAAGAAAAGTGAATTCAATCCTGATTTGACGACTAAGTTTTATAAAGGTAGCATTGGCTCTATTTCAACCTCTTTTGCAACTGTCGAAAAACCTGATGTATTTTTTGTAGAAGGTCTTATCTATGAAGGCAAAACGAGTATCAACTGGCTGGGTAAAAAACTAGGGTTCAATCTTAAAGAGAAGAAAATATATATTTTGGATTAAACAGAATAATAAATGCAAAAAACGGCTTTCATTAGAAAGCCGTTTTTTATATAAATTGCGGTAAAACCACCCCGTCAAAAATTCTTTGAATTTTCGCCACCCCTCCAAAGGAGGGGAATTTTTCCGTCATATTCAATGGTTGTATTTCCCAGAATTGTAATTTTCCAATACATCCTTTTCAGAATAATCGTAACCGGATTTCTATGGAAAGATAAATTTACATTTATAAAAACCATATTTCTATGGTTTCATTCCGCAGGAACTCAATAGTTCTTTTGACCATTTAATAAGAATAACAGACTGTATTTCTTCGAAATGACCAATCAGGAAAATAGGTCTACAGATGCACTATTCTCCTGCCGGCTCGAACAATTCAATCTTATTGCCCTCCGGATCCAGAATGTGAACGAACTTTCCATACTCATACGTGGCAATCTCATCCAGAATCGTTACTCCTTCTTTTTTCAGCTCTTCTACCAAGGCTTCAATATTCTCTACGTGGTAATTGATCATAAATTCTTTTGTGGAAGGCTCAAAATACTGGGTAGACTCCTTAAAAGGACTCCATAGTGTATATCCTTTTTTATCAGAATCCGCTTCTCTCCAGTCGAATTTAGTTCCGTATGGACTGGTTTCCAATCCCAGGTGAGTCTTATACCATTCGTTTACTTGTTCAGGTTCTTTACACTTAAAGAAGATGCCTCCGATAGCGGTTACTCTTTTCATTTTTTATTCGTTTTTGTTCAGTTTATAGTTTCTTTAGCTGCAAGTTTGGATCGTCTTGCAATTTCACAAATATATCAATGTTTTTGTTACTATTTCACGATCTTAATTGAATTTTTGCTATTAATAGGGTACAGATTGTTGGCAAACGCAAAGGCGCTAATCATCGTAAAGCAGCCTGCTATAAGGCGCAAGGATTTTATCTGCGATAAAATTGATAACCGCATATTTTAAAAACCATTAAGAAGATTTAAATTTTTAAGAATATTAAGATGAAATACAACGCTTTCTAAAACATCTTTGATGTTTCCCTTAACTTTCCTTCACAGCTTCAAATTCCTTAATGGTTCAAAAAATTTTAAAAAACCTTACACCCTTGTGTTTTCCCAACACAATAACACAACAAAAAAAGCGCACCCATTGGGCACGCTTTGTATTCTATAAACTAAATATTACTAGTGTAATTCAGCTAAATATTTTTCTGCATCCATTGCAGACATACATCCGCTTCCGGCAGCTGTAATAGCCTGTCTGTAGATATGGTCCTGAACGTCTCCAGCAGCAAATACGCCCGGAAGATTTGTTCTTGAAGAACCTTTTTCAGTAACGATATATCCGTTCTCATCAAGATCTATCTGACCTGCGAAGATATCAGTATTCGGTTTGTGACCGATTGCGATAAAGATCCCTTCAACATCTACTGTAGATTTTTCCTGAGTCTGATTATTAATAATCACTGCTCTTTCTACAAGACTGTTTTCACCTTCAATTCCGATTAATTCATGGTGAAACTTCACTTCGATATTCGGAGTATTTTCCACTCTGTGAATCATTGCTTTTGAAGCTCTGAACACGTCTTTTCTTACCAATAAAGTTACTTTCTTACATAGTTTTGCAAGGTAAGTAGCCTCTTCTGCTGCAGTATCTCCTGCTCCTACTACCACTACATCTTTTCCTCTGTAGAAGAATCCATCGCAGGTAGCACAAGCTGAAACCCCTCCTCCTGCATATTTTTTCTCATCATCAAGACCTAAGTATTTTGCTGTAGCTCCTGTAGAGATAATGACTGTTTTTGCAAGGATTTCTTTGTTTCCTGCATATAATTTGTGAACACCGCCTACTTCCTTAGAAAACTCAGCTCTGGTGATCATTTCATAATGAACTTTGGTATCAAATCTTTCTGCCTGTTTTTGCAGATCCATCATCATTTCAGGACCTGTAATCCCTGCTGGATACCCTGGAAAGTTATCAACTTCAGTAGTGGTTGTTAATTGTCCGCCTGGCTCCAAACCTGTATACAATTCAGGTTTCAAATCTGCTCTTGCTGCATAGATAGCAGCGGTAAAGCCAGAAGGCCCAGATCCAACGATCACACAATCTAAAATATTTTGCTCCATAATTTACTTGTTCGAAAAGATTTAATTAAGACCGCTAATTTCGTAATTTTTACCGTCTTTTTAAAGTTATTTTAATGATACTTGTCAATATCTGATATGTTGAATTTCGATGGTGATTGTTGGGAGGGTTGGGATTCGGATTGCAAAATCTAACACTCCTGTTTTCATATCTCGTACCTGTCATATCTAGAATCACGTATCTCGCTGCCTCGCAACACGCATTACACTTTCATTTTAATCTTATCTACATTGATAATCTTGTACACAAGCTCTCTGATCAGTTCTGCATCACCCATATTCACTGCTCCAAGGCCTTTTCCTTTCATATCGAATTCACGTAAAATAGAAATGACTCTTGTGGCATGTTTTAAAGGGTAAAGTCTTGCACTTTCTGCGTAGTCTTTGACAAAATAAGGGTTTACGCCCATCTGTGATGCAATCGTCTGTGGAGACTGCCCGGCCATGGTCTGATAAATAATAACGTTGGAAAAATAATTGTAAAGACTTGCCAGCATCATTACAAAAGGGTTGTTCTTCGGATTCTTCCCCATAAAATGGGCAATCTTAAAGGCTGCATTGGCATTTTTGGTTCCCAAAGCCTTTTGAAGTTCAAAAATATTGTATTCTTTACTGATTCCGATATGGTTTTCAATGATCGCCCCGTCAAGGATTTCTCCTTCTTTAAGGATCATCTTCAGTTTGTTCAGTTCATTGGCAATTCTTGACAGGTCATTTCCAAGATACTCTGCCAGAAGATGAGAAATATTGGGCGCTGTCTTGATGCCAAGCTTTATGCATTCATCTGATATCCATTTTGGAAGATTATTTTCCTTTACAGACTCACTCAGGAAAAGTGCTTTAGCCTTGTCTAATGCTTTAGCTGCCTTTTTTCGGCTGTCCAGTTTCTTATGTTTGTGTGCGAAAACCAAAACTGTAGAAGGAATTGGATTTTCTACATAGGATTCCAGAATTCTGTTTTCCTCTTCATTCAGTCTTAAATCCTGAGCTTCTTTCACAATAATCACCTGTTTGTCCCCCATCATTGGAAACTGTCTCGCCAGAGAAAGCACCTCCTGATAAGAAGTATCTTTTCCGTAGGTAACCGTTTGGTTGAAAGCTTTTTCATCTTCTTCCAAAAAGCCGTGTTCAAGAGCTCTTACAGCGACATCAATAAAGTAAGCTTCTTCTCCGTGGAAAAAATAAATAGGTAAAACTTCTTTATTTTTAATATTTTTGAGGATTAAATCTAATTCTTTCATCTTATTAATGGAACTTCCAAAACTGAATTTTCAGGAAACTTTTGATTTTAAATTCAAGAAAGACAAAGATAAGTTTTTTATTTATGATTTGGTTCGTAAAACTTATCTTCTGCTCACTCCTGAGGAATGGGTAAGACAGCACTGGATACATTATTACCTTACTGTAAAATCCTATTCTGCATCGGCCCTCATTACCGAAAAGAAGATCGTTTTGAATGGTCTTACCAAACGTATTGACCTCCTGGTTACTGAAAAAACGGAACCTGTAATTTTGATCGAATGCAAGGCTCCACAGATCAAACTCACGGAAAAAACATTTGAACAAACAGCCAGATATAATTCCATTATTGGAGCCAAGGAAATCATACTGACCAATGGGCTTCAGCATATCAACGCTTATTATAAAGACGGGCAGTATCAGTTTTACAGACCGGAATAAATAAAAGCAGAGATTAAATGTAAAATCACTCTCAGCAGTAATTCACAACAATATTAATTATGAAAATAAAAAACATCATATTCGATTTCGGAGGTGTACTCATGGACTGGGATCCAAGATATTTCTTCAAAGAATATTTTAACGATAACGAAAGAATGGAATATTTCCTGAAAAATATCGCCCAGGATGAATGGAATATAGAACAGGACAGAGGACGAAGCCTTGCTGAAGGAACAGAAATACAGGTGAAAAAATTCCCTGAATGGGAAAAAGAGATCCGCGCTTTCTACGATAACTGGACGGTCATGCTAAAAAGTGACATCCCACAGAACGTAGAGGTTCTGAGAAAGCTTAAAAATACAGACTATAATCTGTTCGGATTGACCAACTGGTCTGAAGAAACCTTCCCTTACGCACTAGAAAACTATGATTTCTTCCAAATTTTTGAAGGTAAAATTGTAGTTTCCGGAACAGAAAAACTCATCAAACCTGATCCTAAAATCTGGCACGTTCTGTTAAACAGATACAATATCAAAGCTGACGAATCGGTTTTCATTGATGATAATACGAAAAATATTGAAATGGCGAAATCACTGGGATTCATTACCATTCAGGTGCTTCCGGATACAGATTTAACAAAAGAATTAAAGAAAGTTGGAGTTGAAGTTTAACTCTTTTAAATATTTCCTTAATTTTAATACTGTTTTACAATTAACTAATTCACAAACAATTATGATACGTTCAATCTTATTAACCACAATGATTATGGCTTCAGGTACCTTTTTCAGTCAGAAACTTAAAACCGTTTCTTATCAGGACGGTTCTCAGAAACTGAATGGTCTGATCACTTCTAATGCAGGAAAAAAACTTCCGGGAGTATTGATTCTACCCGCCTGGAAAGGGATTGATGAAGAAGCCAAAACAGCAGCTATTGAACTTGAAAAGCAAGGTTATATTGCCTTTATCGCTGACATTTACGGTGAAGGGAAAATTCCTGCAGACAATGAATCTGCTGCAAAAACTTCAGGATATTATAAGCAGAATTATCAGGAATATCAGAAAAGAATTTCGCTGGCTTTGGAGCAGCTGAAGAAAAACGGAGCAATTTCTGACAAAGTAGCTGTTATTGGCTATTGCTTTGGAGGTACGGGTGCGTTAGAATCCGCGAGAGGACATCTGCCTGTTGCAGGTGTTGTTTCCATCCATGGCAGTCTTACGAGAGATCAGAGCAGAAAAAATGAAGCTTTAAGTGCTAAAATACTGGTTGAAAATCCAGCTGATGATAAAAGTGTAACGCCTGATGATTATAATAACCTCATCAAAGAGATGAACGAAGGAAACGCTGATTGGCAGATTATCACCTATGCTCATTCAAAACATACGTTTACAGATCCGAAATCACCGGATTATAATGCAGTAATGGCTAAAAGAGCCTGGAATCATACCCTGATGTTCCTGAAAGAAATACTGAAATAAGAATAAAAAAGGCAAATCCGCTGACTGCGAATTTGCCTTTTTACTTTTCCCTTTTACATTTTATCCTGTTATGGTTTTGCTTGCAGCTCAACATCATATTTTTTTGGAGAATATTTGGTCAGAGATCCTGTAGCCGCATCAATTCCCACTCCGATAGCACCTCCCAGAATAATATTCAGTAAGGTTACAGCATTAAAGTTTTTTGTCAATTTTACTTCTTTCTTTTCAAATCCTTCTTTTTCAAATGTAATCATCTGCTTACCCAAAGCTCTTGGGATTTTCGTCGTACAAGGTGTTGTACATTTTTCGATTCCTTTGTGAAATACTTTTGCACCTTCAGGAGTTGAAGAAAAAGCTATTGAATCCTGAGTTCCTGTAAAAATAGTTGCACATGAAGTAGTAGAAAGTGTGATCCCCAGCATGAGTACAGCCGCTAATTTGTTTTTCATATATTTTAAATAGTTTTTTTAAGCCCGCGAACTTACAAAATAATTTAAAACAACCGATATCAATTTTGAAAAAACTATGAAAAAAAATCAGATTTCATAGGCATTTTAAGAAAATAACTCTCTTTTAACAGGGTATATAAATCACAAAAGCGCACCATAGTGCGCCTTTTTCATCAATATTAGTTTTTACCGGTACATATTTATTTCTTTATCAATTGCAGTGATCCGGAGTTTCCGTTACTGGAACGCCAGTTGACGTAATAGGTTCCGGATACCGAAGTTTGAATATCTATGGGTAGTTTATTAACCCCGGAAGTCACATCTGTTTTATATTGGTATATGCTTTTTCCTGCTATATCTGCTACATTTACAGTAATAGATTCTTTTCCTAAAGCCATATATTCAAGTTCTGCGTATCCATTACTTGGATTTGGGTAGAGTTTCATTTTATTATTCTGCTCAGTTGCGCCTGATTTGCTTACAGTTGGAGTGACAGGAGTACATGGATCACATAGATGGCAGAAGAATTTAGTACATTCAATAAGGTATGTAGTGGAGCTGGTACGGGTAAGAATTACTCCATATCCAAAGCTGGTATCAGGACCTGCACAATACCATAGGCCACGGTCCATCTCACTTGTCTTAAATCCAGGAATAATTGTAGTAGATCCCCCAATCGTAGTTGGAACCGGATAATATCTACTGGTCATTCCAGGATTAGAGAAAGAAACTCTAAAGGTTCTTACTGCTGCTGGATTTCCTGGAAGGGTAAAAAGCTGTGGAAATGTATAAGTAAAGGTATTGGTAGTACCAGTAGGTGGGTTTTGAAGGAAAGTGTTAGCTTCTGTTGTTGACCCTGACTTAATTTCCAATGATACAGGAGATGGCAAATTCCCTGTTGCTCTTGTTATTTGCACTTTTGTGCTAGAAGGAAGAGAGGGAACACCAGGATCAGTAATTATTATTATCTGGGCACTTAAAGCCGTACTACAAAATAAAGCGGCAAAAAGAAGAAAGCCTACTTTTCCTGCTCTTAAAAATGAGCCTGATGATCCAAAGATCTTAGTTAGAGTTTTTTTCATAAAGGTATATTTTAATGATAGCGTTCTTTATCATTCGGGACGCCATTGCCGATAAACAGGTACAAGTTGTCTCTTTTTTAAAGAAAAAAAAAGAACAAATGAGTAAGTGAGCAGAATAAAAACCTAATCGAGTATATTGATACTTTGAATGAGCAGAATAGTAGCAAATATGACGTATTGATGCATTTTCCATTCTTGATATTTTTCTATATTAGCCTGAAAACTATGTATCATTACCGCCTCATATTATTCCTGTTGTTTCATAGCCTGCTGATGTACAGTCAGAAGCCCCAACTTCGTCATTATAGTCTAAGTGACGGGTTACCCAGCAATACAGTGTATTCAGTATATCAGGACAGCAAGGGATTTATGTGGTTCTGTACCAGCTGGGGAATTTCCAGGTTTGACGGGCATCATTTTGAGACCATCACCAGTAATCATGGACTTCCCGACAATGAAACATTTCAGGCATGGGAAGATTCCTGGCAGCGTTTGTGGATAGGCACTTATAACGGAAGTCCTACCTATATCTATAACGGAAAGGTATATTCTGTACAGAATGATAAGCTCTGCCGCCTTATGGAAAAAAGGGGAATCGGTTTTTATGATATTGCCCCAAGATGGGATCTTTATTCCAACCGGCATAAAAAATATATTATAGGTGAAAATGATATTTCCAATCCAAAAGACAGCACATCACAATCCCCCCACATGCATTTTTCTGATCAGGGCAATGATTATTATATTTCTGCAAAAAAGATCATAAAGAAAAATCATCCGGGATCAACAATAGTGCATATATTTAAAGAAAAAGTAGTAAGATCTTGTTTTTATCTGAATGGACATTTGTATGTAAGGTATATCAATTTATTGTATGATATCGTGTTCAAAGAAGGTAGGCCTGTGGTGAAAAAAATTGAAATGCCCAGTAATATCCTTGACGTTACTGTAGATAGAAACGGTAAAATATGGAGCTGCACCACCAGTGGAGTTCTGGAATATGATCCCGATAAACCTTCGGGGCAAAATCTCCAGTATATTGCAATGAAAGGCATTGTAAGCTATAGCAGTTTTATAGACCGGCAAGGCAACTGCTGGTATGCTACCAATGAAGGAGTATATATGCAGCCTGCCAATAAAACACTAGTATATACTACAGCTGACGGACTCATAGATAATAATGTTTTAACTGTAAAGTATCTACCGGGAGGAAAGCTTCTGGCAGGATATAGCAACAGTGCAATTATGATAAGGGAGAAAAATAGTTTCAAGCCATTATATACTCTGGGTGACGGACAATGGAACAGACTCCGGTATATTCTATCTATTGATAATGACCTGTTTTTAGCAGGAACAGACCGGGGATTATTTAAATGCAGCCTTACTGGAAATACCTACACGAAAATTCTGGAGTTTTCTGAGAAATCAGCAGCTATCAGAAATAATACAATACTGATAAGCCAAACCGGTACTCAAAATAGAAATCATCTTATCTATGATATTAATACCGGAAAGTTTACTGAACTTCCCAAATTGAATACCTCCGTTGCAGCTCCCGCTACCGCTATTGACTCCAGGGGAATTTATTGGTTGGGAACTTTGCAGGGGCTATTCTATTACGATCCAGCTTTACATAAATTCATTCAGGATCCTGCTTTAGGCAGAAACCGCATCACCTCACTGAATTTCCTGAAAGGCAGGCTTGTTATCAGCACTCATTCTGATGGTATTTTCATTCGGGATGGCCAGAAAGTAATTAAGTTGAATAAAACCAATGGACTCATCAGTAATATTTGTGAAAAAGCCTATATAGACGAGAAGGAAAGATTATGGATCAATACAGACAAAGGATTATCCAGAGTTACCTTTGATGATCGCATGCACTACTCTATTTATCACTTTTCAGCGGCTGACGGAGTTCCGAGTCACATGATCAATATGATTACATTCGGGGAAGGAAAAGCCTTTCTTGCTACGTCCAATGGAATTATTGTCATCAATCAGGATCAGGTCAGCAAAAGCCAGCCTTATAAAGTGTATTTCCTGAAAGCCTCCTTCAGAGACAGCATCGTTTATTATCCTAAAAAGATCAGCCTGAAATACAATCAGAACAACGCACAGATCTCCTATACCGCTATTTCTTATCTGGATGAAAAGGATATTAAGTATAAATATCTTCTGTCGGGAGCAGAAAATGATACGGTTATTACAGAAGAAAGTACATTAAATCTAGGGGCTCTGAAGCCCGGTAATTATCACCTCAACATCTGGGCCTCCGGAAAAAATAATATATGGAATAAAACTCCCGCTGTACTGGCTATTTCGGTAAAACCTCCATTTTGGGAAGAACTTTGGTTTATGGGAGGAATATTCCTGTTACTGCTGGTTTTCATTATCATTATATACAGACACCGTGTGAATATTATCCGCAAAAAAGAAGCGGAGAAAACGGAAAGAAAAAAAATGATCGCTGAACTGGAAATGCAGGCTCTCCGTGCTCAGATCAACCCTCATTTCATTTTCAACGTCCTGAATGCCATCCAGAATTATTATGGTAAAGAAGATGAATTGAATGCCAATTATTATATGGCTGCTTTTTCAGATTTGATCCGAAAGACCCTCACCCACTCCAAAGAGCACTGGAATACGATTGATAAAGAAATGGCTATGCTGAAAACTTACATTGAACTGGAGCAGATGCGTTTTAAAAATCATTTTACATATGAGATTTCAGTAGAAACCGGATTGGAACAATTAAAAATCCCCACCATGCTGCTTCAAACCTATACCGAAAACTCTATCAGCCATGGATTGAGACACCTGAAAACAGGAGGAATTCTTCGGATTTCATGCACCCGGAGCGAAGATTCTATCATATGTATTGTAGAAGACAATGGCGTTGGGTTTGAGAAAGCCCGTGAATTCGACAGCAGACCGGACGATTATAAATCTATGGGCTTGAAAATTACTGCAGGCAGAATTTCTGCCATCAATGAACTCTATGGAACATCTATTTCTACGGAAATCACTGATAAAAATATCATAAGCCCCTCCACACAGGGAACAATCGTCAAAATAACCATCAAAAACACTCCTTTTCTATGAGCAGAATAAAATCTATTGTAGTAGACGATGAACAGGAATCACGTGAAACCCTTCTTCGATTCTTATCCAAATATTGCCCGGATATTGAAATAACAGGAGAAGCCGCCTCTGTAAATGAAGCCGCTGAGATCATCAGAGAAACATCTCCGGAACTGGTATTTCTGGATGTCAACATGCCTGTTGAAAACGGGTTTAAACTATTTGAAAAGGTATCCGACAGTAATTTTTATACGGTATTTGTTACCGCTTATGATCAGTATGCTGTACAGGCATTCAAACATCATGCGGTGGATTATCTTCTGAAGCCCATTGTGATTCATGAATTGATCCTCACTGTCAATAAGGTGGCTAAGCTTTTGGAAGATAAAAATAAAATCCAGCAGTTATCTGCCCTGCTCCATCATATTAAAAGTCCTGCAGAGCAGAGCAAAATAGCATTGCCAACCATGGAAGGTCTCGTCTACGTTCATACCATGGATATTGTGCGTCTTCAGGCTGATGACAATTATACTTTAATCTATTTCAAAGGAGGAAAAAAAATGATGGTATCCCACACCCTCGCCTATTTTGAAGAAACACTGAAAGAGCAGGGTTTTGTCCGCATCCATCATCAACACCTTATTAACCTCCAGCATGTTGAAAAATATATCCGTGGACGGGGTGGCTATATCATTATGAGTGACGAAACCTCTTTACAGGTATCACAAAGGAAAAAAGATGAGTTTCTCCGGATTATTAAAAGAATGAAATAGTAATTTTTAACAAGAAAAAAGGCAAATCTGCTGTTTTGCAAATTTGCCTTTCTATTTTTTAAAACTTTTTAATCTCCTTATTCTTCCCTGTGCACAAGCTCCATAGAGAATGCAGGAAGACAGATCGCAAGATATTCGCAAGGCTCCGAAAACGGATTACTATACCGAATTCTCGCTCCTTTTTCAATAAGAATGCTCTGCCCTTTTTCCAGGACTACCATCTCACCATCGATTTCAAATTGCTTTTTCCCTGAAATAATATAAGTAAATTCATCAAATTCAGGGGTCTGATGAGGTTCACTCCAGTCCGGAGGGGCTACCATATGAGCAATAGAAACATTGGAATTTCCAGTGGAGTTTCCCCAATGTTCTTCAATCAGTTTTCCGTCTGTAGTAGGAACGACAAATGGAGATTGCTGGATTTTATATTTTTTCATACCCAGTCTCCTTTTTTGATTTCATATACAAAATTGGTTCTTGTAGGCTCTGCAAAATAAGCGACTTCTTCTTCGGCTATTTTTTGCCCTCCAAGCCTTTCCAAAGCTTTTTGAGAACGGAAATTTTCTTTTCCGATATGAAAATGAGCCTTATCTACAAACTGAAAGATATAATCCAGCATCAGCTTTTTAACCTGCGGATTGATCCCTTTACCCCAGGATTTTGTCCCATAGAAAGTATATCCGATAAAAATATGACTATCCTCTTCATCAAAGTCGTAATAGCGGCTGCTTCCCAATACATCTCCGGTAGCTTTCTCTATAATTTTGAAAGCACCGCCACTCTCCATAGCTCCTGTAAAAAAATTTTTAAAAACCTCTTTCTGGTAACGGTCTTTGTTGGGATGCTGTTCCCAAACTTTAGGATCGGAAGCTACTTCATATAAAGATTCAAAATCCCCTTGCTGTAAGGGGATTAATTGAAATTCTTCATTCTCTAAAACAGGCTGAATAGAAAAATTCATTATTTAGCTCTTTTTAGTTGAATCAGATTCTATTTTCTTGATTTCTTTCAATTTGTCAGAAATCTTGATTACTGTATCTAATTTTGATGGCTTCAATGGAACTTCAGCCTGAGCCATATCCCATTTGATCACCAAGTTCCCTGAGTTTTCATCTGTAGGATTCAGAGTAATTTCAAACCACTCCTGTTTGTCAGTCAGTTTATTAACCGGCACCATAACATCTACTACATCCTGTTTAGGATCGTAAGTGTAAGCACCCCATTGTTGGAAATCCTTATTCAGGATCACTTTCCATTCTTTTTCTGTAGGAACAATAAATAGCCCGTATGTTCCTGCCGGTACAGTTTTTCCACCGAAATTAACGGCCTGTCCGAAGGTAATTTTCGTAGATGAGTTAGCTCCTGCTCTCCAAACCTGGCCATAAGGAACCAATTCTCCGAAGATCTTACGTCCTTTCACTCCTGGTCTTCCGTAGTCGACAGAGATTTTAGACATTGAAAACTGCTGCTCAACCTTCTGACGCGGACTTGCTGCCGGCACAGAATAATCTTGTGCAAAACTGAATGCTGAAATTGAAATGCAAACTGCTGCTATTAAATTTTTCACGTGTAAATTTTTGCTTAAAATTACGAAAATCAAAATAAAATAGCTTTCTCTAATTTCAATAATTTTTGTTTTACCGATATTTTTCTATTAACATATTATTCCGGCCAAATCCTTTTTAAAATCAATATTAGCCATTGAAAATTTTACTTCTTTTAATCTCTTTTCCTTTTCTGAGCTGGATTGAATGAAAAACAGAAGGAACATCATTAGTCCAGGTTTTGAGTATTAAAAGAATCGCTATAATCTCTGCTCTGGTAAGCAGACCAATCCAAAAACAAAGATTAAATAAAACAATTGACTGGCATTGTAAAATAACCTGAATTAATGTTCCAAAAAGTAATAAAGTCCAGATTTTGGCCCCGATAGAATGTGTTGCTACTTCTTTTCGGAATTTTAAAAAGCTTACCAGATAAATAAGAACTTCAGATCCTGCAAGAATGGCTATTTTGTAAGCATTTGTTTCGAAAAACACAGGACATTGAATATAAGTAGCCACTCCTACCGAGACGAAAAAGATCTGATCAACAGTAGAATCCAGACGTCTGAGTTTCTGAGTTGAAATATGAAGATGTCTTGCTATAATACCATCAAAAATATCAGTCAATAATCCTATGGATAAAAGAACAACAGCAATGATCTGATAGTTTTCTATTTTGAGAAGACTTAAAGAAATGATGACAAACCCAATAATCAGTCTGGAAAAAATTAAAATAGCCGGGATTTTCGATTTCATAAAAAGATAGGAAAAACTTATTTTAAGTGGTGAAAGATAGGGATAAAAATGTCTTTACTATTTCTAAAACAAAATAGCCTTTTCCAGTTCCAGTAATTTTTGTTTTCTCCAGATACCTCCGGCATAGCCTACCAATTCGCCATTTGAGCCTATTACACGATGGCAGGGAATTAATATGGCAATTTTATTAATTCCGTTGGCTGTTCCTACTGCACGTATTGCTTTCGGATTTCCAAGAAATTCTGATTGCTGCTTATAAGTTCTTATCTCTCCCATTGGAATTTCACGGAGAAGCTGCCATACTTTTTCCTGAAACGCTGTTCCCGTAATAAACAACGGAACTTCAAACTGGCTTCTTTTTCCTTCAAAATATTCTTTTAGCTCATCTTCCAATTGTCGGAAATGAAGATGCTCTTCTTGTACAATTTCTGCATTCAAAGCTTTTGATAAGGCCTTCAGCTGCTTTTCGATATTTTTCCGGTCCGTAAATTCAAGCAGACAAATTCCCTGATCAACGGCACAGGCAATCATTTCCCCCAGAGGGGTTGATATGTTTTTTTGGTGTATGATTTCCATTAAGTTAAAATTAAGCCTTTTTGAAAACCCTATGTTCTTTTTTATGAATTACTATTCTTTTTATCTGTTCCATATGCCTTGTATTATGATAAATAACAAAACGGAAGGTATCTCCCAGCTTCAATTTGATTTCCGGTGTATCCAAAACGAATGATTCTTTCCTCATTTTCATCCATCATAAAGATCCGGACACTCCCACTTTCAATATAATAAATAGAGGTATCTGTACTGCCCGAAATCTTCACAAACTCCTGTCGTCTGAATTCTTTCTTTTCCCAATGGATTCCGCTTTGAAGCAATTTTTCAACCATTTCATTTTACTATTTGCTATTCCAAAGATAATGGGTAATTTTAAATTTTTAAAACACTAATCACCTAAAATGCTCAAAAGAACAGTCCTATTGATACTGTTTTCTGCCGGACTATCTGGTATGAAGGCACAGCAAACCATCCCCTTCCGGGTTACAAAACACAACAATATCATTGTAAAAACCCTTGTCAACAAAAAGGATTCACTGGATCTGATGTTCCAGATTGCCATGAAAGATTGTGCTATTTCACCCGAACGCCAGCGGAAAGCGGATCATATTATTTTCAACAAAGAGGAAATAAGCGACCATAATACCATAGAAATAGGAAAAATAACTCAAAAGGAGGTCCGTTTTTTTGATAACCAATTAGCCGGACATGAAGCTGACGGGAAAATGGGAACCGGAATTTTTGATGGGAAAGCTTTTAAGATCGATTATGACAATAACCAGTTTGTCATGTATGATCAGAAGCATCAACCTGATCTAAGTGGCTTCCAGCCCATAAAAATCATTTTAGACCATGAAGCTTTTTATATAGCAGCGGATAACGTTGTGGATGGAAAGCATCAGAAAGAGGCTTATTTTGCGCTTCAATCCGGTTATTCAGGAGGTATTCTATACAGCAATGATTTTGCTGAAGAACAGGAACTTGATAAAAAACTAAAAGTGACGGGACAAAAAACATTAAAAAACTCAGCAGGAAAAAGTATGATTACGAAACAGGGAATTCTGCCTTTTTTCAAGTTGGGAAATATCGTGTTCAAAGATGTTTCAGCAGGCTTTTTCTCAGGTGATCTGAAAACTCAGCATGTAAATTATTTCGGGGCAGATATGCTCCGCAGGTTTATCTGGATCTTCGATATGGAGAGACAAATAGCTTACATCAAACCGAGCAAGTACTTTTCAGAACCTTATTATAAATTATAATTAAACACAATACTCATGTTAAGAAGAATTATGAAGATCAATACGGCCCTTGCGCTTTTATCTTTTCCATTAGCGATTGTAAGCTGTAAGAAAGATGACAAAAAAACAAGTGTCACAACAACAAAAGCTGCTAATGACTCTGTAAAAACAACAAAAACGGAAGAGAAAATAGATTATCAGAATTTTAATATTTTCAGCTTGTCTACCATTTCATCAGCTGAAAAAGATTCCGATATGGATATTTTTATTTCTGTTTCAGATATCTTTAAGGATACTCCACCCATTCCGGCTGATATCATGAAAAATCAGAAGCAGATGACTTTTGAAGAACGCCAGCATTTTGAGCTGGATGCTCCCAGCAGAAAGAAACTGCTTAGCGGTATTCATCTTACTGAGAATGACTCGTTGTATATTTATGAATACGGCTCTAATAAACTTCAAAGAATGCCGGTCAGCCAATTAAAAACTGTAGCCTATTTAAGTCCTTATTCAGATAGTGAAGAACTGGATCCTGAGTCTTATATGATGGGCTTTCAGGTAGCCACTCACCAAAAGATAGCGGACTACGACCGGTTCAATAATGCCATCGCTTATTTCGGGAATAGAAACCCTTTCGTGGAAAATAAAATGAAGGCTGTGAAATGGCAAAAAGCCAATACGGATATCTCAAAGAAATATTTTAGCCCTTCAAAATTGATTCAGGGAAAAACCTACCAGTCACAATATGAAAATATGACCTATTATCTGCAGGATTATCTTGAAGAAGGAAACACTGTGGAACGTAAACTTGTAGTCATCAATGATCATAATGAGAAAATTGCTGAGAAGACATTTTCTCTCGCCGGAAGTGATGGTGGTGAGTTCTTACCGCTTTATGGAATAGATGCCGACGAAGCCAACAGATTCCAATATACAGGCTATCTTTTCAAAGGAAAACCTCCTGTTGCTTTTGGATTTATTGCACAGTCATTTGGCTGTCCTTCCATTAGCTTTTTAGATAAAAAGGAAAAGGATTTTCCAATTAATTGTGATAACAGGCATTAATGGAATGAAAAAGTAAAATGGTAAAAAGGTTTTCTCTACAGGAAAACCTTTTTATTAATCTATCCAATGATTAATCACCCTATCTCCTTTAAAATACAGCCACTTATACTTATTTCCATAATCAAAATAAGTATTGAAGTGAAAATACATTCTCTTATTTATTTCATCAAAATAAATTTTATTTTCTTCTGCAATGTCAGTACTACACTCGCCTTCCGGAGAGCTGTCCAGATCACTATTGATCATAAACTTAAAATTATTTAACGGATGATATTCTATTGGCATCCAAGTTTTTTGATTCAAACCATAAAATTTATTAGCTTCCCCAAATCTTGTTTTATAATCAAATTCTAAACCTCTTATGTGAATAGAGCCATCTTCTTTCCACTTAAAATGCCAATAATCTTTATGACAACAATCTTTATAAAAAGTAATGACGGACTTATTTTCATCCAAATAACCTAACTTAAAAAAATTGAAAAAATTAATATTGATATATTCATCTTTATCAAAAACAGGATAATCATAGCTTAATTTTTTTCCACTTTTAAAAGGTTGAATAGTACTAATAAAGATCACTCTCTTCTGTCCTTTAGCATTTTTAACCTTAGCAATCAAAACATACTGCTGTTCTAATTTTTCAGACTTTTCAGGGTTCGGATTTAATTCACTATTGGTATTTACTTCTGAAAATCTATTAGGATTATTAGTTCCATAGAAACATTTAGAAGGATAATCTCTGTTTACATAGCGGATAAAAGCGGTAAAATCGGAAAGTTTGATTTCAGAAAGCCTGATTTCTTCATTAGTTCTTAATCTATCTATTTCTTTTTCAGTCTGGTTGAAAAAACTTTTACAACTGAAAAGAGAAAGTAATAGCAAAAACATAAGCACTTTATTTTTCATGATTGGAAAGATTAAGATTAGACATATTATAAGAACCTCCTGCAGAAATATAAAAAGGTTTCTGATTCTGATGATAAGAGCTTTTGGTAAAATAATGGATAATATTCTGAACTTCAGACAGATCATAAACATTATTAAGCCTTATAAATCCGTTCCAATGCTCTGTATTTCCTATCCCAAAATTCCAGAAGCCATGATTGAAGTATTTTTGCTTCGGGTCAGCATAATCCACATAACCGAAAAGAAATTCATCTGCAGTATCAAACGCAAGTTCCGAATATCCTGTAAACCTATAAAAACTGGCATTAATAGTATTGATTTTACGGTCCATTGGTAAATTGATATTGACAAATCCACCCCCGGTGTAATATCGATCTTCTTTGTCTCCTAAGCCAATTTTCTTAATTGGTGTTCCCCCATCATTAAGATATCCAAATTGAAAATTTTCTATTTTAAGGCCCAAAAAACCAACCCTTTGTAAACGGTCCGGTTTAGAGATATTAGCAGAAAGATGATAGACCCAGTTGGTTCCAAAAGTAAATGAAGAATTAAATGGGTTTTGTAATGATGGCTGCGTTAAATCCGTAAAGTAATAAAGAGGTTTATTTCTGTTCCTGATATACTCTAAAGAATTGTTTCTAAATTCATTATTCAAACCCGAGGTTAAAGATAGTGAACCTACAAATTGATTTGAAAACCGCTTTTTATCTGGCCCCTGATACGTACTCAGGCCGCCATAATTGATAATATACTCAATATTTACAGCTGGCAGCAATGAATTAAAAGCAAGATATCCTACTCCTGTACTTATTCCGAATCTTACATTGGGGGTTCCATATTGAAGCTCTATAATAGCTTTTGCTGCTACACCCACCTGAATATTCCTGGGCAGATCCGCCTGATTAATATTCATTTGTGACACTATCCAACCGGGAATAAAAAAGAGTGCCCCAATTATCAAAATTTGTTTTTTCATGGTATCAGTTTTGTCAGTTTTTCACTTCTTTAAGTTAGTCTTTTTTAGAAAGACTCATCTCTATTATACAATCTGTCTTTCAATAAGTTTCCAACTGTTAGCTTCACAAATTTAGATACAAAAACTCAACATTACCATCCCCTTTTTGGGTGATCTTTGCCCTATTAGTTTTCATCTCCTACGATCAATAAAAAAGCAAATCTGCTCGTTTGCAAATTTGCTTTTTATGGTTTCAGTCAATTATTTAGTGGGGTAATATCTATTTTTGAGGTTGATAAAATAGGTTTCGGACTCTTTAAAATTATTGCTCTTCATGAACTTGATGACTACATTCAGATAGGCTTCTGAAGGGGTAAATTCTGTTCCTATTTTCTCTGAAAGTTTTTTATAATCTTCTTCAAGCAGTTTCGGATTTTTGGCGAATTGTTTTATATTGGTTCTGAAACCTTTAAATATAAATTTCAACGCTTCATAATTTCCGGGATAGGAAACCGTTCCATGGGTTTCTCCTTCAAAAAAGCTGTGTTTATAGTTCAGGGATCCGTTCTTTTCTATGATTCCTTTAAATTCTTCAATGGCCTGGGTCATATCAGAATTCCAATTTTTCTGCTGCTCTTCATTGTCTGCCTGGGAAACATACAACGTTTTTTTTGCCGGGAATTTTTTATTCTTCTCCAGATATTCTTTTGTCTTTGTAATCATCACTTTATTATCCCACCATAAACTCGGATCATTTGCCACATAGGCATTGAAATAGTCAGGATGAGTAAGAAATGTATTGATGGCAAATAATCCTCCAAAAGAATGCCCAACCAAAACAGAATATTCCTGTGTTCTGTAATTTTTCTGGATAAATGGCTTCAGTTCTTCCTGCAGGAATTTTACAAAATTTTCGCTTCCGCCACTGTCTGCAAAAAGGGTAAGAGCAGGATTTACCGGGCTTTTCTTTTGAGATTTTGTGGGCGTAAGATCTCTTGTTCTTTCTGTATTTTTTATTCCTACGACAATACATTCCGGAATATCTGCATAAGGTGTTCTGGCAATAAAATCTGTCAATCCTGTATAATATTCAAAATTGATTTCTCCGTCTAAAAGATAAATTACCGGATACTTTGCAGGATTGATGGTGCTGTCGTTATATGTTTTAGGCAGATGAACCCAGATTTCCCTGTTTTCATTCAAAACTTTTGAAAATACGTTCTGCTTCTCTCCTATTGTCAATTTCTCCTGAGCTTTGCTCCATGTACACAATA
This sequence comes from Chryseobacterium sp. KBW03, assembly GCF_003852415.1. Taxonomy (NCBI): domain Bacteria; kingdom Pseudomonadati; phylum Bacteroidota; class Flavobacteriia; order Flavobacteriales; family Weeksellaceae; genus Chryseobacterium; species Chryseobacterium sp. KBW03. The sequence goes on from NZ_QAJO01000012.1 coordinate 23,590, forward strand.
AAAATAGTGGAAGGCATATAATTTTAAACCAATTGTTCATGATGTGAATCTTTTCTGTGTTGATGAATGTTTGTAATTTCTTTATTCTTTTTTGGTGATTTTTTTCTTCTGCCCCACCAGATCAGAAATCCTGTAATAGGAAGGCTTGTACAGATAATTCCGATAATGAAGGTGAATATTTTCCCAAACATACCGCCCCAATAGCCTACATGAAGATCAAAATTCATATGCTCTATCACTTCATGCATCTGAACTTCCTTTGGATAATTGACTTCATTTCCTGTGTATTTGTTGGCTTCCATTGTTTTTCCGTTGACAAGACTTTTTAAACCAATGAATTTGGCAGCAGCCACATGGTAAACACCTGTAGAATCATTTCTGGGGATGCTCATTCTGAACTGTTGGGCTGTAGGAAATTCTTTGAAATTTTTATCTACAAAAGCAGAAAAGGACAATGCTTTTTTCTCAGGATCAAACTTGGGTTCGTATTTTTCAGCAATAGTATGGGCGTCTGCTGCTCCCCCGAAAGCCTGTTGCGTAAGATCTGTCAAAACCTTGTAAGCCATAATCAGTCCTGTGATGGTAATAAATACCGCCGGAAGCAATGAATAGAAACCAAAGACATTATGAAAATCGTAGTTTTTCCTACGCCATTTTGTTCCTGATTTAATTTTAAATGCAGCCGTTCTTGTAGTTTTATTCCATTTTTTTGGCCACCAAAGAATCAGTCCGCCGATTAGCTGAATAAAAAATATGATTGAGGCAATTCCGACCACCGTTTTACCGAACTTCCCTGCCAGCAATTGAGCATGAATATGAGCTACTACATAGAAAAATTCATAGCTTTTTGTAGAGCCGATCACCTTTCCGGTGTAAGGGTCGAGATAATGGTAAGCAAATACCCCTCGCGGACCGCGTTCTTTCTTTTTAGGTTTCTCTGCTTTACCCGCATTTTTATCTTTAGGCGGCTGGGTGGCTGAAGCTACTCTGAAACTTCTGTCTGCTTCTTTATAGGTATCGAAATAAAATGCTTTCCTGTCCGGAACCTGTTGATGAAACTGGGCAAGCAATTCCTCAGGTGTCATTTTTTTTGCATTGGCCGGAGCCTGAACATATTTGGCATTTCCACCACACAGATCAATAATTTCGTCACAAAAGACGAATACTGTTCCTGAAAGGGTAACGGTCAGCACAATGATCCCGGATACCAATCCGAGCCAGAGATGCAGCCATCCGGTAATCCTTTTGGTAAGGGATTTTCCTTGCTTTTTCCTGGGATTAGTTTTTTTGTTTTCCATATCTTTTTGTATCTCCAAATTATACGTGTTGAAAATGCAAGGGCGCAAAAGAATTTATCATTGTGCATGTTGTAAAGTGAAAGGAGTATTCCTGTTACTGTTTACTTTAGCATATTTGAAGCTCCAGGAAAACTTACACGTTATAAATCTAATATTTGCGCCTTTGCGGTTTTCACCCTTATATTTTCTTTGAGATTATTTTTGTTTTGTAAGGATTAAAATTTGAATGCGAAGTTGGCAAGAATCTCTCTTGGCTTCTGTGGCTGCCCATAGAAATTCCAATACATTTCATTCAGGGCATTATTCATTTTCAGCCCAATCCTGTATTTTTTCTTGTCATAGAAAATCGTAGCACCTACGGTTGTATAAGACGGTGCCAGAAAGTGATTCGTGATGTTGATGTATGTTTGGTCTACAAAATTGAATCCTGCCCCGAAACCTATTCCTTCGTAAGCGCCATCCATAATCTTGTAACTGGTCCATAGATTGGCTACATGTTTAGGAGTCCAGGCCATTCTTTTCCCTTTGTCTTTGCTTCGGTCATCATACTTGTTGTCGTTATAACCGTATCCAGCAACGATATTCCATCCTTTAAAGGGGTTAGCAATAATTCCTATTTCCAGTCCCTGACTTTTAATATTACCATCCTGAATACTTCCTATTCCGCCTGGATCAGCAACAAGCCTGTTTTTGACATTGATATTATAATAACTTACCGTCGTCAGTAATTTTTTATTAAAAAGATCCAATTTGAAACCCGTTTCAATCTGATTTCCCTGTTCAGGGTCCCATTTCGTTAAAACTCCGGCTTCATTAAGGGATGGAGCATAGTTTTTAAACCCATTTACGTAATTGGCAAAGAATGAAATCTGCTCCTTAACAATTTCATACACCAATCCAAACTTTGGTGAAAACTGGGTCTGGCTGTAGCCCGAGACTTTATTTTCAGGATATCCGTTTTTAGTAGAAATCTCTACCCCATTCACAATGGTATCGTCGTTTTTATAGCTGTCTACTCTCAAACTTGCCATTATCAAAAGGTTATCTGTAATATTCAACACATCAGAGATATAACCGCTTATTGTTCTGAATGTTGTAATATCAGATTCTGTAGATTTTCTATCCTTATTCATGAATTTATTTCTTGAGATCGGGTCCCATGCTGAAGAACTGTCAAGATTCACTTTATCATATGGCAGGAAGACATTGCTGTATCCGTTGGCTTCATAATATGGATATTGATATCTTGTTTTTTGCTGGAAATAATCTATTCCGACAACAAGGCGGTTCCTTAAGCCTCCTATTTTAAAATCTCCAATAAAATTCTGTTGGATGTTATCTGTCGTAATTTTAAAACTATCAAAAGGGCGGATCATTCTTTCCACCTGATTGTTATTCAAATATCTGAGGACTAAAAAGATAGATTCATTCTCATTGGCTTCACCTCTTTGATAAGATGTTCGTGAAGTCCATTGATCGTTGAATTTATGAGTAACCTCAGCCATCGTTACAGAATTGGTTCTTTTGGACCCGATATCATTGCTTGTAAATGCTCTTTTATAAGCTACTTCAAGGTCTTTCATCGAATGTAAGGTCAGTTTTTCTGAGTTTCTTACATAAGCATTCAATGTTTTATCCGGTGCATGAAATTCGGTATCAAGCGTTACTGTGGTTTTGTCGCTTACTTTATACAAAACACTTCCTGAGAAAAATAATCCTTTGTTATAGCCGGCATCCTGGAAAGAGTCTTGTGAATAAGCAGCCACATTGAATCTGGCTAAAGCTGTTTTTTCTTTATTTAAAGGCGTATTCACATCCGCGGTGATTCTGTTCATCCCCCAGCTTCCGGTCGTGTAATTGATAATCCCCCCGAATTTCTCCTGTGGTTTTTTGGTTACCACATTTACCACTCCACCGTAATTGGCCAGCGTTCCTCCGAATAAGGTTCCTGAAGGTCCTTTTATTACTTCTACTCTTTCAATATTAGCGATCTCGGACTGTACTCGCGGGTTTTGTGTCAATCCGTTTCTGAAACTGGCATTCGAGCTGAATCCTCTCAGAAAAATATCGTTTCCACTGTCATTCACACTGTTGCTTACGACAACTCCGGGAGCAGAAGCCATTGCCGTATTGAAATCAACAGCTCCCATTTCACTGATAATTTCTTTAGGGACAAGATTATAAACAGTAGGATTTTCCAGGTTTTCCAAAGGAAGTCTTGCTATGGATTCAGACTTTTTGGTTCGGTAATTGTGGGTTCCCTGAAGTGATACGGACTGGATCTCGGCCACTTTAATGGTATCCGTTTCCTGTGCACTCAGCATAGCCACTGCTAACAAAGATGCAGAAATAGTAATTTTTTTCATTTTTATAATTAAGCTTAGTAGAGCAAAATTACTTATTTTTATTAATTCTAAATAAAAACATGATGCAAATCATGAAATACTCTTTCTTGAATAGCCCATAAATAAAGGGTTCTTAAAAATTCAAGAACCCAATTTTATACGTGTTTACATTTTTATTTTAAAAATATTTTTGAAGAAAGATAAAAACCTGGTCAAAATGCTGGTAAGGTTCAGTATGGGTACCTTTCCATTTACTATGTTCAAAATGGTATTGATAATGGTTGTCTTTAAGCCTCTGAATTATTTTATCTGACATCTCTGCCGACGGACATATTTCATCCTGATTACCGGACATCAGTAAAATAGAAGCTTTGGAATTTTCTACTTTTATAAGAGACTTGGCTTCCGCAGTTTTATCCTGCAACATTGCTTCGAACGCTTTTCTTATATCATGCTGAATCATAAAAGGAACTGCAGCTTCATTGACAGGAACGAAAGAAAGTTCTTTTCCTCCAAATGTCCAGCTGGAAGTAGAAAAATGGCTGGTATTTCCGGGAAAAGCAACATGGCTGGCTGAAAGAGCAATAATACAAGAAATATCAGTATAATAGCTTCCAAGAAGCAAGGCAAGATCAGCACCTCTGGAACCTCCTACTATCGCTATTTTATCTGTATGCGTTTTCTGTTTAGCAACCGATATAGCATTATACACATCCTGAATCTCAATTTTGTCAAGAAACTTCGGGGAATTCTTTGAACCAAAATAGGCTAATGCTAAAAAAGCATAGTCTTTATCAAGGAACTGATCCTTTACTGATTTCCAATGTCTGGACGCCCAGGCATTACCTCCCTCTGAACCTCCCAAGCCTACTACCAACCCTTTTATCTTTTTTGAGGGAGTATATAAGACAGCATCTGTATTTTTTGAATGAATTGTATCCTGCGCATTTAGTGTAATGCTTATTAACAGAAAAAAGAAAATTTTAAATAATAGTTTCATGATTTTTTTTGTCAAAAATAGACCCGTACAATGGATTTATTTTTGCTCTAGATCAAAAACTACTTTTCTGTACGTAACCTGCTCAGAGTAGATTGTGTAATTCCAAGATAGGAAGCAACCATTCCCAGTGGAATCCGGTGGTAAACTCCTTTATACACCTTTAGAAAATGTTCATACTTTTCTTTTGCCGTCGTAAATCTCTGTGAAGTAATTCTTTCCATAAGGTGTCCGAATACGCTTCCCATAGAGAGTCTTGCATACCGTTCCATTTCCGGAAAATGGTCGAAAAGATAACCAAGATCATTCACCTTCAGACAAAAGGTTTCTGTCTTTTCAAGACAGTCAATATAGTAGATGTCCTTAGTTCTTTTTATAAAACTTTTAGGAGAATTGATCCATTCATTTTCACAAGAGAAATATTCACTGATCTCAACTCCATCTTTCAGATAATAGGTTCTCACCAGCCCCTTGAAGATAAAATAGCTTTTGGTACAAACCTTATCCGCATCCTGTACCAGTTCACCTTTTTCAAAATTGTGAAAAGATAATCTGCTTTCAAGCTCATTTCTCAACGTTTCACTCACTTTAATATAATGGCTGAAATGAGCGATAATATGATCAAATCCTGATACCATAGAAACTTATTAAGAACTGAAAAAGCTTATATCATTACATAGCCATCATCATGGACATATAATAGTTGGCACAATGCAAAGCATTAATTAAGACAATTTCTTTATTCGGAAGTGTTTCGAATTTTTCAGAGGTCGTGATATTATATTCATAGTTCATAGAACTCCACTTGAGATTCGGCTTCATCACAAAAAGTTCTGTTCCCTCCTGATCAGCCAATACAAATGATTCTTTAAATATTCCTCTATGCTTAAAAAGAAAACCATCTTTCACTCCATCAAAATAGGTCTGAATGACAATTTCTCCATTCCAGTTCATGCGAAACTTCAGAAGAACCCTTTCATTGTCTTTCAACTCAATAGTGGTTCCCCAGAAACCTTTGGGTTCAACCAGATAAAAACGGTTACCAATCTCAATTTCTGCATTAAATTTAAACCAGCTTGTATAGATAAGTCTTCCGATGAACTGACTGTCTTTTGTGACTTCAAAAGATAAAGAATTGCTTGATTTTGCTTGATATTCTGCCATGGTTATTCTTAGATTTGATGGAATTTTTATTAGTTTTTAAATATTAATAACAGACTGAATTTTAACTCACTAATTTATAAATAATTCGGCAAACATAATGTATTTTTAAGCTGATCTGATAAAAACGTTTATAATTAATTAAGATGAGACTTTTTTCAGTCAAGTTTTTCATAATAATGATTTGAATCTGCATTCAGAAATTATAATACGCAGCTACTACATTTTTTTATATTCATATGTTGTTTTTCCACGATACTTAAAATCTTTTTCACTTAGAACCCTTCCAAAGTCTTTCTCCTCTACTAAAGAATCATTGTTGTCATATTGATATTGGGTAAGAAATTCAACATATTCATTAGGATTGTTATGAATATTCATCGAACTATCTCTTTTGCTTATCAATTTGTTTTTAGAATTATACTTGAAATAAGTTCTCATTTTTTGGTTACCATTAAAGACCCAGTTTTGAACAGATTTATTTCCTTTATTATCGTAAATAAACTTTGAATTCTTGGAAACCTCATTGTCTTCAAATTCAGTCACTTCAATCAGCTTATCTCTTTCATATGTATACTTTACTTTATCAATACCACTTTTATTTTCTATTAATTGGTTTGATTTATTATAAAGATAACTCTGAACAGTATCTATTTTATTATCATGTTCCTGCACCACAGAATTAAGCTTTCCATCCTTGTTATAATGGTACTTATAGGATAAAACATTTGCTATCCTGCCACGATGATAAACAGAAATTAATTCATCAATTTTGTGCTGATCATTATAAAATAAAAATTGTGTATTGTTCTTATTTATTACCTGGTTGTAAGAATTAAAAATTTTGAAATATGTCTTTACAATGTATAGAGAGTCATTTTGATTATAATTTCTTTCATAAATTTTAAATTCATATTTTTTATTTTTATCTGAATATCTCAATAGCTTCAACTCTTTAAGATCTCCCTTACAGGAAACTAAAGAAACCATAAAAAGGAAGAGTAAAATTATTTTCGACATATTTTTAAAATAATATACATTAAGTATTACGGATCCGAAATTATATATTTAATATTATTCTACAAACACATTTAATAGAGTCCATACAAAAAACCTCATAGATTTCAGAAATCTATGAGGTTTGGAATATTTATTCTTGGTTGAAATTACATCGTCTCCATTTTGAAGCTCATGCTTTCGATTACTTTTAAGATCGCTTCTACTGTATCCATTGAAGTTAAACAAGGAACACCGTTTTCTACGCTCATTCTTCTGATCTGGAATCCGTCTCTTTCTGCCTGTTTACCTTTTGTAGTGGTATTTACAACATACTGAACTTTTCCTTTCTGAATCAGGTCGATAAGGTTTACGCTTTCTTCTCCGATTTTGTATCCTATTTTGCAAGGAATTCCTTTTTCTCCGAAGAATTTCGCAGTACCTTCTGTAGCCCAGATTCTGAATCCTACTTCATGGAATCTTGCTGCAAGAGCTGCCGCTTCTTCTTTGTGCTTATCTGCTACCGTAAACAGGATAGAACCGTGCATAGGAACTTTTCTTCCGGCTGCAACCAATCCTTTGTAAAGTGCCTTTTCAAGGGTTGTATCTTTCCCCATCACTTCTCCTGTAGACTTCATTTCAGGGCCTAAAGAGATATCAACTTTCGTTAATTTTGAGAAAGAGAACACCGGTACTTTTACAAATACGCCTTCTTTGTTTGGAACCAATCCGTTTTTGTATCCTAAATCTTTCAGTTTTTGTCCTAAAATTGCCTTTGTTGCAAGGTTAGCCATTGGAACTTCTGTGATTTTAGATAAGAAAGGAACTGTTCTTGAAGAACGTGGGTTCACCTCGATTACATACACATTTCCTTCAAAAAGAACGTATTGGATATTCATTAATCCGATCACCTTTAATCCTTTTGCCAGCCTTTCCGTATAGTCTACCAGGGTATCAATTTCGCTCTGAGAAATATTCTGTGGTGGATATACCGCGATAGAGTCTCCGGAGTGAACTCCTGCTCTTTCGATATGTTCCATAATTCCTGGAATTACTACTGTTTCACCGTCACAGATGGCGTCTACTTCAATTTCCTTTCCTACCATGTACTTGTCCACCAAAACAGGGTGCTCTGGGCTAGCCTCTACAGCGTTCTCCATATAGTGAGCCAATTCTGCTTCTGCATATACAATTTCCATTGCTCTACCTCCAAGAACGTAGCTTGGACGTACCAATACCGGGTAACCGATTTCGTTTGCAATTTTTATAGCTTCTTCTTTCGATGTAGACGTTCTTCCTTTTGGCTGAGGAATTCCCATTTCCTGAAGTGCTTTTTCGAATTTGTCTCTGTTTTCAGCTCTGTCAAGGTCTTCCAATGAAGTTCCTAAGATCTGTACTCCATGAGATGCTAATTTATCGGCAAGGTTGATCGCCGTCTGTCCTCCGAACTGTACGACTACCCCTTTAGGTTTTTCAAGATCGATGATGTTCATTACATCTTCTTCCGTAAGCGGTTCGAAGTATAATTTGTCAGAGATCGAGAAGTCTGTAGAAACAGTTTCAGGGTTGTTGTTGATAATGATCGCCTCGTAACCCATCTCTTTGATCGCCCATACTGAGTGAACAGTAGCGTAGTCAAACTCAACTCCCTGTCCGATTCTGATAGGTCCTGAACCCAGTACAATGATTTTTTCTTTGTCTGAAACAACACTTTCGTTCTCTTCTTCGTAAGTTCCGTAGAAATAAGGGGTTTCACTTTCAAACTCAGCGGCGCAAGTGTCTACCATTTTGTAAACCGGCATTACTCCGTTTTCTTTTCTGAAATTGAAAACCTCACGTTCTGCTACATCCCAAAGAACGGCAATAGTAACATCTGCAAAGCCTAATTTTTTAGCTTCAATTAATGTTTCTTTATTAAATTTGTTCTCAGCGATTACTTTTTCGAAGTCAACTAATTTTTTCAGTTTCCAGATGAAGAACTTGTCGATTTTACTCCATTCTACAATCTGTTCCCAATCATATCCTCTTCTTAAGGCGTCACCGATGATGAACAATCTCTCATCATCACACACTCTAATTCTTCTTTCGATTTCTTCAGCAGTAAGAGCCTCAGCCTGCTTCGTTTTTAATCCTAAATGTTTGATTCCTGTTTCTAATGAACGGATCGCTTTCTGTAGGGATTCTTCAAGATTTCTTCCGATTGCCATTACCTCACCAGTTGCTTTCATCTGAGTAGAAAGTCTTCTGTCTGCTGTTTCGAATTTATCGAATGGGAATCTCGGGAATTTTGTCACTACATAGTCAAGAGCAGGCTCGAAACATGCGTATGTTTTTCCTGTTACCGGGTTCATGATTTCATCCAGCGTTAATCCTACAGCGATTTTTGCAGCAATTTTTGCAATCGGATATCCTGTTGCTTTACTTGCTAAAGCTGATGAACGGGAAACTCTAGGGTTTACCTCGATGATATAGTAGTCGAATGAGTTTGGATCTAAAGCCAGCTGTACGTTACATCCTCCTTCGATTCCTAAAGCTCTGATGATTTTTAAAGATGCATTTCTCAGTAACTGATACTCTCTGTCTGAAAGTGTCTGAGAAGGTGCCACTACGATAGAGTCTCCTGTGTGAACACCTACCGGATCTATATTTTCCATGTTACAAACCACAATGGCATTGTCGTTTGCATCACGCATTACTTCGTATTCAATTTCTTTGAAACCAGCGATTGATTTTTCAATAAGACACTGTGTAACCGGGCTGTGCTTTAATCCCAGTTCAGCAATTTCTTTCAATTCTACTTCATTGGAAGCGATACCACCTCCTGTACCTCCCATTGTAAAGGCAGGACGAACAATTACCGGATACCCGATGTTTTCAGCAAAAGCAAGGGCTCCTTCTACGGTATTGACAATATCAGAGTCTGGAACCGGTTCGTTCAATTCTCTCATCAATTCACGGAAAAGGTCTCTGTCTTCTGCTCTGTTGATTGCAGAAAGTGTAGTACCCAGTACTTCCACTTTACATTCTTCAAGAATTCCTGATTTTTCCAACTCAACAGCCATATTCAGTCCTGTTTGTCCTCCAAGTGTTGGTAATAATGCATCAGGACGTTCTTTTCTGATGATGTGGCTTACAAACTGTAATGAAATCGGCTCGATATATACTTTATCAGCGATTTCCACATCTGTCATAATTGTTGCAGGGTTTGAATTGATCAAAATTACCTTGTAGCCTTCTTCCTTTAAAGACAGACAAGCCTGCGTTCCTGCGTAATCAAATTCAGCTGCCTGACCAATGATGATAGGTCCTGAACCGATTACTAAAATTGTTTTTATATCTGTACGTTTTGCCATTTTTCTTTTTTTAGATGCCAGAAGTTAGATGCTGTATCTTCAACTTTTAGCATTGTGTTTTATTTGGATCTAATTAACACACTTTGTCATTCCGAGGAATCGAGGAATCTAAACTTTTATTGTAGAGATTCTTCACTCCGCTATCGCTTTGTTCAGAATGACAAACACACCGTTTTACTTCTTAAAGTCTTCCATCATTTGAATAAACTCATCAAACAGGTAGTTTGCATCTTCAGGGCCTGGGCTTGCTTCAGGGTGATACTGAACGGAGAAGCAAGGGTGGATCTTATGTTTTAGGCCTTCATTTGTTCTGTCGTTCAATGCGATATGTGTTTCGATAAGGTCTGTTCCTTTTAAACTTTCCTGATCTACTGCATATCCATGGTTTTGAGAAGTAATAGCCACTGTATTTTTCTCAAGATCCAATACCGGGTGATTTCCACCTCTGTGTCCGAATTTCAGTTTGAAAGTTTTCGCTCCACAAGCAAGACCAATCAACTGATGTCCTAAACAGATTCCGAAGATCGGAACTTTTCCTAATAATCCTCTGATCATATCCAAAGCATGCGGTACATCTTCCGGGTCACCAGGACCGTTTGACAGCATGATTCCGTCCGGATCCATCAATAAAATCTCTTCTGCTGTAGTATCCTGTGAAACAACAATGATATCGCAGTTTCTTTGAGATAATTCTCTGATGATTCCCAGTTTTGCACCGAAATCTACCAGCACTACTTTGAAACCTCTGTTAGGGTTAGCATAAGGTGTTTTTGTTGAAACTTCCTCTACCTGATTGGTTGGGAAATCCGTTGCTTTCAGCTCGGCAGCTACTGCAGCTTCATCAGCATCAGCGTTGACGATTTTTCCTTTCACCACTCCATAGTTACGAAGAATTCTTGTCAGCCTTCTTGTATCAATTCCTGAAATTCCTGAAAGGTTTTTCTTTTTAAATAATTCATCTAAAGTAATCTGAGTACGGAAGTTGGAAGGAAGATCGCAAAGTTCTTTTACGATAAGCCCTTTGATTGCCGGCTCTATACTTTCATAATCATCACGGTTAATACCATAATTCCCGATAAGCGGATAGGTCATACAAACTATCTGACCGCAATACGATGGGTCAGAAATCAATTCCTGATACCCTGTCATTCCGGTATTGAAAACTACTTCTCCTGCAGTTTCCAATTCTGCTCCGAAACCTTCTCCATGAAACACTTCACCGGACTCCAGTATTAATTTTTTCTTCATTTTTTCTATTTAGATTTTCTTTTACTTTCTTTTTACTTTTTCCTAATTTGTATAATGTCAGCTATATGATATATCCTTTACATTATACTTTGCGCAATTTACTTAAACGTAAATCCTTTTTCTTCCAACGCTTCTTTCAAAATGGCCATTCTGGCGAATACTCCGTTTTGCATTTGTTTGAAGATTCTTGATCTTTCACATTCTACAAGGTCTGAATCTATTTCCACTCCTCTGTTGATCGGTGCCGGGTGCATGATGATTGCTTCTTTTTTCATTACCCGCTCTCTTTCTTTGGTCAGACCATATCTTTTATGGTATTCTGAGGCAGTGAAGCTCATTGCTGCATCATGTCTTTCGTGTTGGATTCTTAATAACATCAGCACATCTACTTCAACGATCAGTTCGTCTACTGAAAGATAGGTTCCGTTGATCAAAGCTCCTTCGTCAAACCATTGTTCAGGTCCTGAGAAGTATACTTTAGCGCCTAATCTTCTTAATGCTTCTGCACTGGAGTTGGCAACACGGCTGTGTTTTACATCTCCAACAATTCCTACTTTTAATCCCTCAAACTTTCCGAATTCCTGATAGATCGTCAGCAAGTCCAGCATACATTGTGAAGGGTGGTTTCCTGTTCCGTCACCTCCATTGATCACCGGAATGTTAATATTTTTCAGTTCCTCGAAGTATCTGTCTTTCTTATCTCGGATAACGACAAGATCTACTCCTATACTTTCAATGGTCTTTACTGTATCATAAAGACTTTCGCCTTTGTTTACCGAACTGTGCGATGCATCAAAAGGAACTACCTGAAGTCCCAGTTTTCTTTCTGCAAGATCAAAACTTGTTTTGGTTCTTGTACTGTCTTCGAAGAAAAGGTTTGAGCAAAAAACTTCTCCTTCAATTTTAGCAGTTTTACCGTTTGCAAAAGCCATTGCTTCTGTCAGTATACTGTTGATTCTCTCGGTGCTTAGTTCTGTAATCGTAAACATAATTCTTATTTTTGGGCATAAAAAAAGCGAAGACAACAATCTTCGCTAATAACAATAAATATCGTAAAGGGCGCTTTCGCCCGGTAAATCTAATGATATAAATGCTTTTTTATTCATTAGGTGCAAAGATATAACAATTTTATGAACCTACAAAAATTAAGTTTAAAATAAATTAAAAACCTCAGTATTTCCTTATTCTCATTTAAAATTAATATTTTTGTTAAAACTCAAATTTATTCTATGGATTTAAAAGACAAAATGATTCTCAGCATTATTCAGGAAGACTCTACGCTATCGGTTAAAGAAATTTCCGAAAAGATTGGTCTTACTTTTACTCCTACGTATGAGCGAATCAAACAATTGGAGAAACAGGGAATCATTCAGAAATATGTAGGCCTTTTAAACCGTGAAAAATTGGGTTTAAATATTGTAGTCTACTGTAATGTCCGTCTCAAGGAACAATCCAAGAAAGTATTGGAAACCTTTGAAGAACATATCGGAAAATATGATGAGGTACAGGAAATCATCAGCCTTTCCGGAGAGTATGACTATATGCTGAAGATCATTGCTAAAGACATCAACTCGTATAATGAGTTTGCTGTGAACGTTATCTCAAATATTCCTAATATCGGGCAGTACCACAGCTCTATCGTGCTTCATGAGGTAAAAAAATCCACCAAATTCAAAATTGATCTGGAATAAATATTTCCGATTTAAACTTACAATTAATTCCGATTTCATTTGCTGAAAATCTTTGATTTTCTTGCGTCTTGAAACCCTTATACATATTTGTTTTATTTCTTGTGCCTTTGCGCTTACCACCATATTTTATTTTGTTAGAAAACGCAAAGACGCAAAGAAATTTATCAACTTTATGCTATAAGGCGCAAAGATTTTATCTTCGATAAAATTTTGGGCAATATATTTACTCATTATTTTCAACTATAAATAATACTTCACTAGCCAGCAAAATCTACCAAGTTCAAGATTGAACTCGAGTAAATCCTTTTATTTTATACCATTAAGATTTTTTAAAGAATGAAGAATAATTAAGGAATTCGCAAGCGAATTTTAAAACTATGAAGCTAAAAAATCGCGAATTTTCTTAACTCACCTTAAAGCCTTAGTCTACCTTAATGGTTCAATACAATCAATCATCAAATTCAAAGAGCGGAGTAAAATCAAACCATTAAGATCACTTAAGCAGCTAAGATTTATTAAGATTAAGGTTTACAAACGAAAAGACAGCAGGCTAAAATAATTTTTAGAAATTCCACTGATTCTGCCCAAGTTTTTGATGACCTTAATGGCTTATATTTTAACCCAATAATTTATTTTTCAGTTTATTAAACTGGTATTCTATTTTATCCAGACAAAGATTTCCGATACTTCCCTGGTGGGTATGTTCAAGGTTTCCCTGTTTAAATTCAAATTCATTGTTTTCGATCTCCTGCCCTACCTTCACATAAGCATCACGGAATGAGCTTCCATTTTTCACTTCTTCATTGATCTTTTCTACACTGAAAAGGTATTTATACTTTTCATCTTCCAGAATCCCGTCTTTTACCTGAATATTAGGCAAAGTATAGCTTAGGATCTCTAAGCATTCTTTTAAAGAATCTATGGCTGGGAAAAGGATTTCTTTGGTCAGCTGTACATCTCTGTGATATCCTGAAGGAAGGTTATTTGTCAAAAGAATCAGTTCATTCGGAAGCGACTGGATTCTGTTGCATCGTGCACGAACCAGCTCAAAGATGTCCGGATTTTTCTTATGAGGCATAATGCTGCTTCCTGTTGTAAATTCCTTTGGAAAACTGATAAAATCAAAATTTTGGCTCAGATACAGACAAACATCATAAGCAAATTTCCCAAGCGTTCCCGCCAAAGTCGCCATAGACATTGCCAGCATTTTCTCTGACTTCCCACGGGTCATCTGAGCATACACTGAATTATAATTCATCGACTGGAAGCCTAAGTTATAGGTCGTACTTTCACGGTTGATCGGAAACGACGAACCATAACCTGCCGCTGATCCCAATGGATTTTTATTAATGATATTCTTTACTGAAAACAGCATTTCCACATCATCCAAAAGCGCCTCCGCATAAGCTCCAAACCACAAACCGAATGATGAAGGCATTGCAATCTGCAAGTGAGTATATCCCGGCAGCAAAACATTCTTGTGCTGGTCTGCCAATTGAATTAAAATCTGGAAAAACTCATCGGTAAGAGCTGTGATCTCACGGATTTCATCCAATAAATACAATTTAATATCCAGTAAAACCTGATCATTTCTTGATCTTGCCGTGTGGATTTTCTTTCCCGTATCTCCTAATTTTTCAATTAAGATCGCTTCTACCTGAGAATGGATATCCTCAGCATCTTTATCAATTTCAAAACTCCCATTCTCAATTTCATTTAAAATAGTCTCCAAAACAGATAGCATCTGCTCCGATTCTTCCTGAGTGATAATGCCGGTTTCTGCCAACATTTTACAATGTGCCATAGAACCTTTAACATCATATTTCGCTAAACGTTCGTCAAAGTCAAGATCTTTCCCGACTGTAAATTGAGTGACTAATATATTGGTGGCCAGGTCATCCTTCTGCCATATCTTTTTCATGATACAATTTGATTTAAAATATTTGTTGGTTTTGACATGCCCAGCAAGGCAATCCTTATTACTATTAACTATAAAAAAACATTTCCTTATGTAAAGTCTTCATTTCTAATTTTCTTTTTGCATAAATCTTATTAAAAACTAAACTTCAATGCCTGCCGGGCGGAGTCAAAACATATATTGAGCTGGAAGCCCGAAGCTAGATGCTGGAAGTGAATTACAAACTGTAACAACCTCCTTCTTCCTGCTTCCCTCTTCCATTCTTATAACACTTTTTCTAAAATTCTGATGTAGATTTCTATTCCCTCTTCTATTTCCTGGATATAGATAAATTCATCTGCTGTATGAGAGCGCCTACTGTCTCCAGGGCCCATTTTCACGGATGTACATGGAATAATCGCCTGGTCTGAAGAGGTTGGTGAACCGTAAGTTGTCCTTCCGATTTCAATCCCTGCTTTTACAAACGGATGGTCCATTTCGATCTTTGAAGAATTCAGTCTGAAAGATCTGGCAGTCAACGTAGATTTCATCTGAGACTGAATGATTTCAAATGTTTCCTGATTGGAATATTCGTCTGTAACCCTCACATCCAGTGTAAAATTGCACGACTCCGGAACAACGTTATGCTGTACTCCTGCATGAATTCCTGACAAGGTAACTTTCACTTCTCCCAGATATTCTGAAACCTTTGGAAATTTAAAGGCTAAAATATTCTGCAGATCCAGCATACATTTTACAATCGAGTTATCATTATTAGGATGAGCGGCATGAGAAGGAGTTCCTTTCATTTCTCCATCAATCACAAGAAGGCCTTTTTCTGCAATCGCCAGATTCATCTGCGTGGGTTCTCCTACAATGGCGAGTTCTACATTAGGCAGCTGCGAAAATAAAGCTTCAATTCCATCAAATCCTGAAATCTCCTCCTCCGCCGTCAAAGCAATAACTAAATTATATTTTAAATCTTCTTTATCATAAAAGTGTAAAAAAACCTGTGCCATAGAAACCAAAGAAGCTCCGGCATCATTGCTTCCCAATCCAAACAGCTTCCCGTCTTTTTCAATAGGAACAAACGGATCCAATGTATAAGCCTTATTAGGTTTTACGGTATCATGATGTGTATTCAGCAAAACAGAAGGTTTAAACACATCAAAGTGTTTATTCACTGCCCAGATATTGTTTTTAAAACGTTTGGTAGGAATCTGATGTTTCTTGAAAAAATTCTCAATTTCCACTGACGTATTGAATTCATCTTTACTGAATGAAGGAATCTCAATCAAATTTTTAAGCAATCCGACTGCATTATTCAACAATTCTTCTTTATTATAAACAGATTTCAGTTCCTGCATGATGATTTTCTATATGGTTTTTAAGTTCTGTTTCTTTGATCAGAAACACCTTATTTACATTATTTTTTATTGCTCCCAGAGCATTTTCAAGTTTGGGTAAAATACCCTTGTGAAGCTTTCCTTCTTCTTTTAATACTGCAAACTCTCCTTCCGTTACACTTTTGATCAATGATTCAGGATCGTTTACATCTTCCAAAACGCCTGCTTTATCAAAGCAATACAAAAGTTCAACTTCATATTTCTCCGAAAGGGCCTGCGCCATTACAGAAGCAATAGTATCTGCATTGGTATTAAAAAGATTTCCTTTTTTATCGTGGGTGATCGCAGAAAATACAGGAACAAGATCCAGTTTCATTAATTTTGAAACCAGTTTTTTATTCACGCTTTTCTTATTGATATCTCCCACAAATCCGAAGTCTATCTCAGGATCTTCTCTTTTTTTGGCCTTGATCAGATTTCCATCTGCACCAGAAAAGCCTATGGCATTGCATTTTTTCTGCTGTAATTTTTCAACAATATTCTTATTGATTCCTCCTGCATATACCATTGTTACAATGTCCAATGTCTCTTTATTCGTAATCCTCCTTCCGTTGATCATTTTCTGCTCGATACCCAGTTTATCAGCCAGCGTTGTCGCCAACTTTCCACCGCCATGAACAAGAATCTTTTTTTCCTGGATTTCAGAAAACTGTTCTAAGAATTGGTTTAATAATTCCTCATCATCAATTAGAGCTCCCCCAATTTTTATGATGTATAATTTTTTTTTCATTGTAAACTTTTTGAGATCTTTACCTCTTTCATCCTTGTCAAGGTTTTGAACCTTGACAAGGATGAAAAGCAAAAAAATTATTTGGCTTTTAATTCATCTAAAATTTCACTGAACACAGCCTGCGCAGAGAAAATACGGTTTTTTGCCTGCTGATAAATGATAGAATTCTCTCCATCCATCACCTCATCACTCAATTCTACATTACGGCGAACCGGAAGACAGTGCATTACTTTTGCATTGTTGGTATTGGCTAATTTTTCGTTCGTCAGCATCCAGTCTCCCTTCACTTCAGGCATTGCTGCATAGTCATCAAAAGAGGACCAGTTTTTCACATAGATAAAGTCTGCATCCTTCAATGCTTCGTCCTGATCATGAATTACTTTTATATTCTTTGTAAACTTTTTATCCAAATCATACCCTTCGGGATTGGCAATTACCAGCTCTACATCCATTTCCTGCATCCATTCTGCGAAAGAGTTTCCCACGGCATGTGCAATAGGCTTAATGTGTGGTGCCCAAGTTAAAACCACTTTGGGTTTATGCTCTTTTTCCCAGTTTTCAGTAATGGTAATACAGTCTGCTAAACTTTGTAGCGGGTGACGGGTTGCAGATTCCAATGAAATGACAGGAACTGTTGCATGTTTTTCAAACTGACTTAGGATACTTTCATTCACATCATCTTCCTTGCTCTTCATTCCGGCAAAACAACGCACCGCAATGATATCACAATATTGATTCAGAACCTCAATAGCATCTTTAATATGCTCTACCGTATCACCGTTCATGACAGCTCCGTCAGCGAATTCAAGATTCCAGGCTTCCTGAGCAGCATTTAATGTCAATACATTTAATCCCAGATTTTGCGCAGCAATCTGACTGCTCAGACGGGTTCTAAGGCTTGAGTTTAAAAATACAAGTCCTATTGTTTTCCCTTTTCCTTTTTCTGTTTCGGTAAGGGGGTCTGCTTTTATTTGTAAAGCTTTTTTTATGATTTCCTGTAAGTTTTCAACATCACTTACAGAGGTGAATTTTTTCATTTTGAATTGATTTTAAAGATTTTCTTTTCCTTATTAATTGTTGATCTAACCACAAAAGTTTTTATTTAAACACTTTAGAACACTTAAGTTTTAAAAGTTTATTAATTTGAAAATATGTAAGATCACATAAGCTGAAAATCAAAGATTTTCAAAAACTTAAGTATACTCCTTAAGCGTTTAGTAGTTTTTTACAATCACTTAAGTGTTTAAACTCTTTTGTAACTTTTGTAGTTTAAATTTTCTCCAATACTATTTTCAGAGCATTGATGAAAAGATCCGTTTCCTCTTTTTTGATATTCAGTGCCGGAAGAATCCTCAACACTGTTTTATCATTAGAGTTTCCTGTGAAAATATGCTGATCGAACAATAAGCTTTTCCTTATTTCTGAACAGTCTCTATCGAGTTCTATTCCGATCATCAATCCTTTCCTTCGGATGGATTTAATATGTGGTAAATCTTTAATTTCATTTTCAATATACGCGCCCATCTGCTGAGCGTTTTCGATAAGATTTTCATCTTTCATTACATCCAGTACAGCAATTGAGGCTGCACAAGCCAGGTGATTTCCCCCGAATGTAGTTCCCAGCAAACCGTTGCTTGCCTGGAATTTAGGATGGATCAAAACTCCGCCAACCGGGAAACCATTCCCCATTCCTTTAGCTGTAGTAATGATATCTGCTTCTACACCAAACTCCTGGTGCGCAAAGAAATATCCGCTTCTTCCATATCCTGACTGCACTTCATCCAAAATAAGAACAGTATTATATTTCTCGCACAATTCTTTAATTTTGGATAAAAATTCCGGCGTTGGAATCATAATTCCTCCTACTCCCTGAATTCCTTCGATAATCACAGACGAAATTTCATTTCCATACTTCTCAAAAGTTTCTTCAAGCTGCTGTACACCATTCCATTCTGATTTGATGAATCTTTCAGAAAAGTTAACCGGAGCCACAATTTTTGGATTGTCTGTCACAGAAACCGCTGCGGAAGTTCTTCCATGGAATGAACCTGAAAAATACAGCACTTTGTTTTTTCCATTATGAAATGAAGCCAGTTTCAATGCATTTTCATTTGCTTCTGCTCCTGAGTTGCATAAGAAAAGGTTGTAATCTTCATATCCTGAAAGTTTTCCCAACTTGTCTGCCAGTTCAGTCTGCAGTTCATTCTGTACCGAATTGGAATAAAAAGAAATTTTTTCCAATTGATCTTTCAGTTTATTCTGATAGTGTGGATGGTTATGTCCAATGGAAATGACAGCATGACCTCCGTAAAAATCAAGATACTGTTCTCCTTTATCATCCCAAAGGAAAGATCCCTGAGCTTTTACCGGATTTATGTTGAATAATGGATATACGTTGAATAAATTCATGTCTTTAATAAATGATAATTGATAAATGTTTAATGATACGGGATTCGAGGTTATCAGCTCCCATACATTTTACTTTGTGCATTCTACATTGTACTTTTAGAATGCTATTGGCTTCAAATTCAGGCCTGCATTTTCTTCCCAGTTCATGGCCAGATTCATATTCTGTACTGCCTGTCCTGAAGCACCTTTTAACAAATTGTCAATCGCTGAGTGAATAACGACAACATTTCCACTCTTTTCGATCTGAATCACACAGCGATTGGTATTGACAACCTGCTTTAAATCAACTGCCCTGCTACTTACCGTAACGAAAGGCTCCTCTGCATAAAAATCCTGATACAATTGTTCTATTTCCTTCAGCTCCAGATCCGTCTTCATTGTGGAACTTGTAAAAATCCCTCTTGCAAAATCTCCTCTCCATGGAACAAAATTCAGGGTTACTTCTTTATTATTATATGAAATCAGCTGTTGTAAAATCTCATCTACATGCTGATGAGTTAAAGTTTTATACGCTGAAACATTATCATTTCTCCAGGTAAAATGAGTCGTTGCCTGCAAAGACTGTCCGGCTCCTGTAGAACCTGTAATCCCTGTAGTAAAGACTTCATTTAAGACTCCTTTTTCTGCTAATGGCAGCAAAGCCAATTGAATGGCCGTTGCAAAACATCCTGGATTAGCAATACTTTTTGCTCCTGCCAGTTGTTTTTTATTGATTTCCGGCAATCCGTAGATAAAATCTCTGTTTCCGAATTTCCCTTCTAAACGGAAATCATTTCCAAGATCGATAACCAGTGTTTCATCCTTAACTGAATTTTTAGTTAACCAGTTTTGACTTTCCTTGTGTGGAAGACATAGAAAAAGAATGTCTACCTCTTCAGGCTTATCAGTCAAAACCATTTCACAAACTGTCGTTAAATCCGGGTACAGATCCGAAATTCTTGTTCCCGAATTCGAACGACTATATAAAAAACTCAATGTCACATGGGGATGAAAGGCCAGTAAGCGTATCAGCTCACTTCCTGTATAACCGTTGGCACCAATTATTCCTACTGTTTTCTTCATTTTGATTCTGACAGAAACACATCCTGCCTTACATTAAATCGTCCCTTCGGAACTAGTTGATATTCTGGTTAATCTGGTGGTATATATTTAAAGAATTGCTTACAATTTTTGTATATCCTTTCACGTCATCACCGGTCCATGCTCTGTTGGCTTCTCCATAACTTCCGAATTTATCAGACATCAGGTCATGATCGGATTCTATTCCATTAAGAATAAATCTGTATGGATAAAGCGTTACAAACACTTTCCCGCTTACAGTTTTCTGAGAATCTGTCAGGAAAGATTCTATATTTCTCATGACAGGATCTAAGAAAAGTGCTTCATGAAGCCAGTTTCCATACCAATCGGATAACTGAGACTTCATCATTTGCTGATATTTTGAAAGGGTATGCTTCTCTAATAAATGATGCGCTTTGAGAATCACTGAGGCTGCTGCCGCTTCAAATCCTACTCGTCCTTTAATCCCAACAATGGTATCTCCTACGTGAATATCACGGCCAATTCCATATGCTGAAGCCAAAGTTTCTATTTTTTGAATGGCATATACAGAATGTTCAAAGCTTTCTCCGTTCACTCCCACCACTTCTCCGTTTTTAAACTCGATCTCCAGTTCTGAGGGCTCGGTTTCTTTGATTTGAGACGGAAAAGCTTCTTCCGGAAGATAATTTCTTGAAGTCAAGGTTTCTTTCCCTCCTACTGAAGTTCCCCAAAGTCCTTTATTGACCGAATATTGTGCTTTCTGGAATTCCATTTCATACCCGTGATCTTTCAAAAACTCAATTTCTTCTTCACGGGACAAAGCCATATCACGGATTGGCGTAATGATCTCTATATCCGGACACATTACCTGGAAGATCAAATCAAAACGAACCTGATCGTTTCCAGCTCCTGTACTTCCGTGTGCAATGGCATCTGCCTGTACTTCAATAGCATATTTTGCAATTTCCTGCGCCTGAATAGTACGCTCAGCACTTACAGACAGAGGATAGGTATTATTTTTCAATACATTCCCGAAAATCAAATATTTCACACATGAATTATAATAATCTTCCTGAGCGTCTATGCACCTGTATTCTTTTACTCCAAGGTTGAAGGCTCTTTTTTCCAATTCTTTTTCCTCTTCTTTAGAAAAACCTCCGGTATTTACAGTAACGGCATACACATCATACCCTAGGGTTTCACTAAGATATTTTGCACAGTAGGAAGTATCTAAACCTCCGCTAAACGCTAAGATGACTTTCTTTTTCATCTGGACTTTTTTTATTTTTATTACTAGTCAAATGGAACTCCCCAACGGAATTTTGTGCAGAATGCCCAAAATCGGCTTGGCTCATTTCATCATATTTATTTTCAGGACGATTACTTATCGTCTCTTTTTTTTTATCGTTTTCAGGAACAAATAACATCGCTGTACACAGACAGTTTTTTCGTTCCTTCATCATTAAAATCTCATAGTTCACGCAGTTCTTGCAACCATTCCAGAACTCTTCATCCTGAGTCAGTTCAGAATAGATTACTGGCTTATAGCCTAAATCGCTATTGATTTTCATTACTGCCAAACCTGTTGTCAATCCGAATACTTTTGCTTCCGGATATTTATCTCTAGATAATTGGAAAACTTTCTGCTTGATCTGAGTCGCTATTCCTCCGTTCCTGAATTTCGGAGACACAATCAGTCCCGAATTGGCTACAAACTTCCCATGTGACCAGGTCTCTACATAACAAAAACCTACCCACTCACCATTTTCAGTGGCTACCACAGCATTGCCTTCTGAAATCTTCTTACTCAAATATTCTATGGAACGTTTTGCGATCCCCGTTCCTCTACGCTGTGCAGAATCGTACATTTCCTGCTGTATTTCACTCACATACATTAGATGTTCGCATGAGGAAATTTCTATTTCCATTTATTTATCTAATTTTTTTGGCAAATTTAAAATATATTTTCTTTTAAATCCAAATAAAAAAGATATTTTTTTTGTTTTAAAATTTTTGACAGGTAAAATTATCTTTAATCAAAAATATACATTTGCTAATTTATTATACATTTGCTAAAATAATATAGTTATGGAAAGCACCTGTCCTAAATGCAACAGTATCAAAGTGGTAAAAAGCGGGATCATCAATGAGAAACAACGCTTTCACTGCAAAGACTGCAAGTACTATTTTACCGTTAAAAAACTGGGGAAACAGATTGATGATTATTATGTAACCAAGGCTCTTCAGCTTTATCTTGAGGGTTTAAGCTACCGTGAAATTGAAAGAATTATTGGTGTTTCACATGTCACTATAAGTTCATGGATTAAAAAGTACAATATCACAAGACCTCCTCACTCTGAGTTCCATCCTGTTTATAAGATTTTAAAACAAAACGAATTGATTGACTATATTGCAAAGGAAGAAAACATTAAAAACTCAGGGATTATCATTACTCAGTTTGCTGATAAATACATGTTGATCAAGTGGGAAAGGTTTAAGAAATAGTACGGGTTTCGGGATGCGAGATACGAGGTATAAAATCACATATAAATACTGTATATCAACAATTTACAAACACAACAATTTTAAAAACCCGGAATCTCGAATCCCGGACCCTACAACACTTAGCAAATCATAACTATACTATTACCACTAATATATATTAAATTTTCATAAACAAATTATTAATTACAATTTGGCATTCACAAAAAACAACGCCAAAAATTGATAATTTATGAAGAAATTACTTACATTTATTGGAGTAGCCTTAATCAGCGGTTCTGCATATTCCCAAGGTTCTCCTGATTACGGCAATGGCTTAAAAATAAACCTCAATCCGAATGGTGATAAATTCGTCAGATTTATCTTATGGGACCAGTTTTGGCTAAGAAACACCTCCATGAACCCCGGAAGTATGGTAGGCAGCGAACCCACTGACAATTCCTGGAGCGTAGGAAACAGGAGATTACGAGCCTTAGCTTATGCACAGATCTCTAAAAGATATATGATTCTCCTTCATTTTGGGATCAACAACCAAACTTTCATTAATGGAGGTGCAACAGGCACTTCCGGCACAGGAGGTTATGGAAATGGAAAAAAAACCCAGTTATTTTTTCATGATGCATGGAACGAATACGCAGTTATTTTACCTGGAGAAGCGGGAAAATTCAGTTTATCTTTAGGGGCAGGGCTTCATTACTATATGGGGCTTTCCCGTATGACCATGGCTTCTACGCTTAATTTCCTGACATTAGACTCTCCTGTCTTTTCCTGGCCGCTGATTGATAACTCTGACCAGTTTGCAAGACAGCTCGGAATGTTTGCGAAAGGTAAATACGGAAAACTGGAATACCGTTTCAGCTTAAACAAACCTTTTGCAACTGATCTTACTCCTTCGAATGTAACGGATCCTTCGAAAGCTGTAGCAGTAGACAACAACGGAAACCCAAGTTTTTCAAAAGCAGGATATGTAGAATACCAGTTTCTTGATGAGGAATCAAATACACTTCCCTACAAAGTAGGATCTTATCTCGGAACAAAAAAAGTTTTCAATGTGGGAGCCGGTTTCTATCATCAGGCAGACGGAACAAGAACTTCCGTGAATTCAACTATTGAAAAGCATGATATTACTCTTTTTGCTGTAGATGCTTTCGCAGATATTCCTTTGGGAGAAGCAAAAAATAAAATGGCAGTTTCTGCTTATGCCGGATATTATAACTACAATTTCGGTCCAAACTACGTAAGAAACCTGGGAACCATGAATATTGCAGCTTCTGATCCTAATTTCATCGGAAATAAAGCGATCGCAGGACCAGGAAACCCACAACCCACTATCGGAACAGGTAATATTATCTACGCGCAGGCGGGCTTACTTTTACCCAGCCAGGCAGAAAAACCGAAAATCAGAATACAGCCTTTCGCAGCCTATACCCACAAAAGCTTTGAAGCCTTTGACAAATCATCATCTCAGTTTGACGTTGGAGCCAACTGGTTCATAGACGGCCATCATGCGAAAATAACAACACAATATTCGACAAGACCTGTTTATACAAGTCCTACAGAAAGTCCTTCTTCTAAGGGGGAGTTTGTTGTACAGTTTCAGATCTACTTATAAAATTTAACCATTAAGAAAGATAAAACATGCAAGGTGAACTAAGGACACTGTCTCAAAATTCAAATAATTTGATTTTGTCATTCTGAGGAAGGAAGAATCTTACCAACCAGACACATATGAGATTCTTCATTACATTTCATTTCATTCAGAATGACATTTTTGAATTAGTTTCAAAGCATTGAACTTAATAATAACTTCAGTTATATCTTAATTTCCCTTAAGCACTTAAAATTCCTTAATGGTTCAAAAAAAATTCAAATTAAAATCCTATTCCATTAATATAAAAAATTAATCATATGAGCGAAAACCATCACGAAAGCTACGAAAATATGACCGACAGGCAGAAAAACCGCACCATTTGGAGCGTTATCACAGCCTCATCACTCGGTACATTGATAGAATGGTATGACTTCTATATCTTCGGAAGTTTAGCCGTCGTTTTAGCCACCAAATTTTTCCCTGCAGATAATCCTACTGCAGCGTTTTTATCTACCCTGGCAACTTTTGCAGCCGGATTTGTTGTAAGACCTTTCGGAGCCTTATTTTTCGGAAGACTGGGAGATATTATCGGAAGAAAATATACTTTCCTTGTTACTTTGCTGATTATGGGATTTTCCACTTTCCTGATCGGATGTATCCCAAGCTACGAAACCATTGGATTCATGGCACCGGTTTTAGTTTTAATTTTAAGGCTGCTTCAGGGATTAGCCCTTGGAGGTGAATATGGAGGTGCGGCTACCTATGTAGCAGAATATGCCCAGCCTCATCGAAGAGGTTACTGGACTTCATGGATCCAAACCACCGCAACAGCAGGACTTTTCATTTCACTGATTGTTATTTTAATTACGAAAACAACCCTTTCTGCAGAAGAATTCGATACCTGGGGATGGAGAGTTCCTTTCTGGATCTCGATTTTAATGGTTGCTGTTTCTTATGTGATCAGAAAAAACATGAAAGAATCTCCGCTTTTTGCTAAGGCCAAAAGTGAAGGAAAAACTTCTAAAAATCCTTTAAAAGAAAGCTTTGGAAATAAATACAATTTCAAGTTTGTATTATTGGCTTTATTCGGAGCTGCAATGGGACAAGGGGTTATCTGGTATACAGGGCAGTTCTATGCCATGAGTTTCCTTCAAAAAGTGATGAATGTAGAATCTTCACAGGTAGATTCGTTAATGGCCATTGCTTTATTTTTAGGAACTCCTTTCTTTGTATTCTTCGGGTGGCTGTCTGATAAAATCGGAAGAAAAGCTGTAATGATGACCGGAATGCTCGTCGCTATTTTAGCTTACAGACCTATTTATGAAAGTATGTTCAAGAGTGTAAATCTTGAAACCAAAACCCTCTCTACCAATGGAATTACAGAAAAAAGAACCGCTAAAATCCATAGTAATATTGCTACAGACAGCCTGGTTACTTTTCACAAAGAAACTCTTTACACAGATGGCACTTTGATTAAAAAAGACAGTGTTGTTCATTGGTCACCTGCAGGAGTTGTCATGAAAGACGGAAAAGCTGAAGAGCCTAAAGTATCCCAAAGCTTAAAATTAAGTGACAACACCAAATGGTATCTGATATTCCTGGTATTTATTCAAGTGATATTTGTAACCATGGTATATGGACCTATCGCTGCTTTCCTTGTTGAAATGTTCCCTGTGAGAATCCGATACACTTCGATGTCACTACCTTATCACATCGGAAACGGAGTATTCGGAGGGCTTCTTCCGGCAGTGGCAACTTATCTGGTAACTACCGGAAAAGAAGCGGGACATGCGACATGGTATCTGGAAGGACTCTGGTATCCGATTGGAGTTGCCACCGTATGTTTGATCATTGGATTGTTTTATCTTAAAAGTAAGAACAATAATCTTCACGATTAAGTACTGAATCACTCAAATTTTTATTAATTTTAAAACTACTAAAATGAACGGACTAAAAAAAATATTAGGCATTCTCTGGATCGCCATCGCGGTGATTGTAGGATATTTCGGAATTACAGTATTGGGAATCCCCAAAATAGCTTCCGGAAAACAGGAAGATCTGGTTTTTGGCATCATCATTCTTTTTGTACTGATGCCGATTATCTCAGGCGGAATGGCCATTTTCGGTTATTATGCCTTAAAAGGAGAATATTCTGACGATAAAATTTAAAAGAAATATGGATAGATAATTGATGAATGACTGCATTCATCAATTATCTTTTATCAAAAATCATTTATGAAAAAAAGACACGAACAAAAACTTATCATACTGAGCATAGGTCTTATGATTGCTTTCAGTATTCCAATTTCACTGATATTCAACAGTGAAAGGGAAGTTTTAGGCTATCCTATGATCCTGATCTACCTGTTCGTTGTCTGGATGATCTCTATTATAATTTCTTTTGTAATTGTAAAAAGGTATAATGAGTAGTTTTGCATTATTTTTTGTCGTCCTTCTTTACCTTGCCCTTCTTTTCTTAGTTGCCCACCTGGCAGAGAAAAAAAAGAGCAAACGCTGGATCAACAATCCCTACATTTACGCATTATCCCTTGCAGTATATTGCACTGCATGGACGTATTATGGAAGCATTGGCGTTGCAGCGACAAGCGGATTAAACTACTTACCCATTTACATTGGCCCCATTATGATTATTCCGGCATGGATCTATATCAACACCCGGATTGTAAGGATTTCAAGAGTCAATAAGATAAGCAGCCTTGCCGATTTCATTTCATTGAGATATGGGAACAGCAGAAGCCTGAGTGCCATCATCACAGTAGTCTGCCTTCTGGCAATAGTACCTTATATTGGGCTGCAGATCAAAGCTATTTCTGAAACCTTCCATCTCGTAACAGAAACTCCGATGTCCAAAGATATCCTGACCGATAATGCGACTTTTGTGGTGGTTTTAATTGCTTTATTTTCCTCTTATTACGGAACACGATACGTTGATGCATCAGAAAAACGTTTGGGAATTATCTCAGCGATTGCTCTGGAAAGTTTTTTAAAGCTATTCTTCATTATCATTCTTGGGCTTTTCGTAATCTATTATGCCTTCGATGGATTCTCAGATATTTATGAGAAGGCCAGCAAGTTTGAAGATTTTAAAGAAAAAAATACATTCAACGGGATTGAAGGAGCGATGAACTGGATGGTTCTGTGTATGATTTCTGCAACAGCGATCTGCATTCTACCGAGACAGTTTCATACCGCAATTGTTGAAAACAGACAGGAAAAACATATTAAAACAGCCATTTGGTTTTTCCCGCTTTACCTTCTAATCTTTACTATTTTTATTTTCCCGATTGCCTGGGGAGGAAGATTGATTTTTGACGGACAAAAAGTAAATCCTGAGTTCTACTCTATTTTGATTCCGCAGCATTTTGGCAACACCTTAATCACGGTGCTTGTTTTTCTTGGAGGATTGAGTTCCTGCATTTCAATGATTATAATCTCTGCCATTACTCTATCCATCATGCTTTCCAACAACCTCATCATTCCATATGGACTATTGGGAAAATTAAAGTCTGAAAGTGAAGAAAAAAATACAAGAAGCATCACCAATATCAGAAAATTCAGCATTTTTGCGCTGATCATCATGGCTTTTGCCTTCTACAAATATTTCATTCTGAAAACCTCACTGGATTCTGTAGGATTAATCTCATTTGTAGTGATTGCGCAACTTGCCCCTGCATTTTTCGGAGCTTTATTCTGGAGAAGAGGAAGTTACAAAGGCGCTGTTACCGGGCTTTTAGCCGGATTAGTAATCTGCTACTTCGGACTCATTATTCCACAGTATTATTTTTCGTACAATCAGGAGTTTAAAGGGGTCATCAGGGATATGTATAACGCTTTCGGCTTTTTTACCATTCCTTATCTGGGTAGAATTCCGCAGATCTTTTTCTGGTCGATGCTCGTCAATACAAGCCTGTTTACCATTATCTCTGTAAGTTTCAAAGGAAATTACCGTGAAAGAAACTTTGCGGAACTGTATGTGGATATTGACAAATACATTCAGAATCATGAAAATGCTTTTATCTGGCGTGGAACAGCCTATATTTCAGATATTCAGAATATTCTTGAACGTTTTTTAGGCAAAAATAAAACAGAGCAGGCATTAAGAATTTTTAATTTAAAATATAACATCGATTCCAAAACAGAAACCGCCGACTCAAGATTTATCAAGTTCTCAGAAAACCTTTTAGCTGGAAGAATCGGTACGGCTTCAGCAAAAATATTAATTGAAGGGGTCACTAAAGAAGATAAAATATCTTTAAAGGAGGTTTTAAATATTCTTGAAGAATCTCAGGAAAATATCAGCTTAAATAAAAAACTTACGGAACAATCTGAAGAGCTACAGAAACTTTCCAATGATCTGCGAACCGCTAACGAAAACCTTATCATCAAAGACCATCAAAAAGACGATTTCCTTGACTCTGTTGCTCATGAACTGAGAACTCCAATCACGGCCATTCGTTCTGCAGGAGAAATTTTAGCGGATGATGACGATATTCCTTTCGATATCAAACAAGAGTTTTTAAATAACATCATCACAGAATCCGACAGATTAAGTGAGATCATCAATGACATTCTCTATCTGGACAAATTACAGCATGGTGAAATCTCTTTACACATTCAGGAAAATAATATTACCGAAACCTATAAAAAAGCATTAAATCCACTTCTTCACCTGATACAGCAGAAAAATATTCATTTAAGTGAAGTTAATCTCCTGAATCATTTTATATTTGAATATGATGAAGCGAGAATGATTCAGCTGTTTCAGAATATCTGGGGAAATGCCTTAAAATTTACAGATGAACAGGGAACAATCCAGACTAAACTATTTGAAAAAGACGCACAGCTGATCATCAGTATTTTCAATACCGGGAAGCATATTCCTGAGGAAGATTTGGAAATGATTTTTGACAAATTTTATCAGTCTAAAAATCAAAATATTTTGAAACCAACAGGAAGCGGACTGGGACTGGCCATTTCCAAAAAAATAGTACAAGCACACAGCGGAAGTATAAAAGCCGAAAACAGCGGACTAGGCGTTACTTTCACCATAAACATTCCCGAAAAAACTAAAAAAGAGATTACAGATGAAGTTGAACACCATTAAAACCCTTTTATGAGAAAGATAATCATTGCGGATGACGAACACAAAATATTAATGTCGCTGGAATACAGCTTTAAGAAAAATGGCTATGACGTCTATATTGCCCGTGACGGAACAGAAGTACTCGATTTTCTGAAAACGATGGTTCCGGACGTCATCCTTCTCGATATCATGATGCCGAATCTTGATGGGTACAGCACTTTGGACCTCATCAAACAGGATGAAAAACTGAAAGACACCAAAGTCCTCTTTCTGAGTGCTAAAAACAATCCCAGAGATATTGAAAAAGGATTAGAAATGGGAGCTGATGCTTACGTTACAAAGCCCTACTCGATTAAGAAACTGATGCAGCAGATTGAGGAGATGTTTTAAGTAAGAATTAAGAGCTAAGAATCAAGATTAAGACTTCAGATAACGACTGGTAAAAACGGTTATTACTTCGTCTTTGGCTCGCAATTTAGCCTTGCTTATCCTTGTCAAGGTTTTAAACCTTGACAAGGATAAGCAAAAAACCAAACACAAGACTATTGATATGGATACATTATTTAAACAAAGCATAGAACATAAAGAAAACTTCTGGAAGGAACAGGCCGGAAAACTCAAATGGTTTGATTTCCCCCAGCAAATCCTTTCAAACGGTGAGAATGATTACCCACAGTGGTTTTCCGATGGAAAGCTCAATATGTGTTATTTATGTATCGACAGGCACATTGAAGAGGGTTTCGGAGATCAGGTTGCCATTGTTTATGATTCTCCTGTAACCGATCAGAAGAAAACCTACACTTTCAGTCAGGCGAAAGAGGAAATTGCAAAACTGGCAGGAGGGCTGGCTTCTTTAGGATTACAAAAAGGAGACACGGCAGTTATCTATATGCCTATGATTCCGCAGACTCTTTTTGCCATGTTGGCATGTGCAAGAATCGGGGTTATTCATAATGTGGTTTTTGGAGGTTTTGCTCCTCATGAACTTGTCGTGAGAATTGATGACTGCAAACCAAAAGTTTTAATCACAGCTACAGCAGGAGTGGAAATCGCCAAAAGAATTCCTTATCTCCCGCTGGTGGAAAAAGCGATTGAACTGGCACAAGATAAAGTAGATAATATTATTGTTTACAACAGAAAATTAGTAGATAATCAGGATGAAATGTTCGATGGATTGATTGATTATGAAGAATTGGTTGAAAAATCTGCTCCTGCAGACTGTATTTCTGTGGAATCTACCCATCCGCTCTATCTGCTTTACACATCGGGAACTACCGGAAAACCCAAAGGTATTGTTCGTGATACCGGAGGATATGCCACTGCATTACAATTCTCCATGACGTATGTTTATGGAGTGGAACCGGGAGAAACCTATTGGGCGGCTTCAGATTTTGGATGGGCAGTTGGGCATAGTTTTTCTGTGTACGGACCATTAATCAACAGAAATACCACTATTATTTTTGAAGGAAAACCTATTATGACTCCTGATGCAGGAACATTTTGGAGAATCATTTCAGAATACAAGGTTTCAGTGATGTTTACGGCTCCTACCGCTATCAGGGCGATTAAAAAAGAAGATCCGAACGGAGAATTGGTAAAAAAATATGATCTTTCACATTTCAGAAAACAGTTTCTGGCAGGTGAAAGATGCGATGTCGCTACTCTGGACTGGTTTGCAGAACATATCGGCGTTCCGGCTATAGACCATTGGTGGCAGACAGAATCCGGGTGGCCTATGCTTGGGTTACTGACTCACGATGAAAACTACCAGATCAAAAGAGCTTCTGCAGGAAAAACTATTCCTGGATATGACATTAAAATCTTTGATGAAAACGGCTTAGAACTCGATCCGCATCACGAAGGTTATCTGGTAATCAAACTTCCTCTTCCGCCCGGTGCCATGCTTGGAATATGGAAAGATTACGAACGTTTTGAAAACAGCTACCTGTCTCAGTACAAAGGGTATTATTTTTCAGGAGACGGTGCTATACAGGATGAAGACGGTTATATTTTCATTACAGGAAGAGTGGATGATGTGATCAATGTAGCAGGACACAGACTTTCCACCTCTGAGATGGAAGAAATTGTTTCTTCACATCCGGATGTCGCGGAATGTGCTGTCGTTGGCATTGATGATGATTTAAAAGGACAGGTCCCTTTTGCTGCCGTTGTGTTGAAAAACGGCTCAGCTATTTCTGAAAAAGACATTGAAAAAGACATCATTCAAATGGTCCGCAATAAAATCGGAGCAGTGGCTTTTCTAAAAAACGCTATGGTTGTCAAACGCTTACCTAAAACACGATCCGGAAAGATTTTAAGAAAACTGATCCGAACGCTGCTTGACGGAAAAGATTTCCAGATTCCCTCAACGATTGACGATGAAAAAATCATTGATGAAATTCAGGAAAAAATCAAGGAATATAGGGCTTAAGCGGGAAATTAAACATAAATTTAAATATTTGTTTAATCCATTATAAAACGTTGAACCATTAAGAGAAATAAAGATATTAAAGAGTATTAAGTTCATCAAAGATGAATAAGAAGCATCGTTAACTAAATAGTTTCAGCTATGATTTTAAACCACTTAAAAAGTTAACGGCTTGCGCTTTCAAAAATCAAAAACATAAAAATATTTATCAAAATAAAATCAATAAAAAACGAAAGGGATATGAGAAATTACTTAATAGAAGATTTACCACAATATTTTGAAGATTATAAAAAGTCTATCAAAAATCCTAAAAAATTCTGGGATAAGGTAGCGGATCAAAATTTCGTGTGGTACCAACGATGGAGCAAGGTTGTTAAGTATGATATGAATGAAGCTAAAATTACCTGGTTCAAAAATGCAAAACTCAATATTACTAAAAACTGTATCGACAGACACCTTGCCATAAGAGGAGAGAAAACAGCCATCATCTGGGAACCTAACGATCCAAAGGAAGAAGCACAGCATATTTCTTACCAAGAATTATATACCCGCGTTAATAAAACGGCTAATGTTTTACAGGATATGGGTATTAAAAAGGGAGACAGAGTCTGTATCTATCTTCCCATGATTCCTGAATTGGCTATTACAATGCTTGCCTGTGCAAAGCTTGGGGCAGTACATTCTGTGATCTTCGCAGGATTCTCAGCTGCAGCAGTCGCTTCAAGGGTAAATGACTGTGAAGCAAAAATGGTGATCACATCAGATGGAAGCTACCGGGGAAATAAGGTTCTTGACCTAAAAAGTATTGTTGATGATGCTTTGGAAAAAACACCAACGGTTGAAAACGTTCTTGTAGTCAAGAGAACCAACAATGAAATTAAGATGAAAGAAGGAAGAGATCACTGGATGGCCGATCTGTATGAAAAAGCTTCTGCTGATTTCGTTACAGTAATTATGGATTCCGAAGATCCGCTTTTCATTCTGTATACTTCCGGATCTACAGGGAAACCAAAAGGAATGCTCCACACTTGTGCCGGTTATATGGTGTATACCGCTTATACATTCAAAAACGTATTTAATTATAAGGAAAATGATATTTATTGGTGTACTGCAGACATCGGATGGATTACGGGACACTCTTATATTCTTTACGGACCTTTATTAAATGGAGCAACTACCGTAATTTTTGAAGGAGTTCCTACTTATCCTGAACCAGACCGTTTCTGGGAAGTGATTGAAAAACATAAGATCACTCAATTTTACACCGCTCCTACTGCCATTCGCTCTTTAGCGAAAGAAAGTGCAGAATGGGTAGATAAACATGACCTTAGCTCTTTGAAAGTAATTGGTTCTGTGGGTGAACCTATCAACGATGAAGCATGGCATTGGTTCAACGATCATGTTGGAAAGAAAAAATGCCCTATCGTGGACACCTGGTGGCAGACTGAAACGGGAGGAATTATGATTTCACCGCTTCCTTTTGTAACCCCAACGAAACCTACGTACGCTACCCTTCCTTTACCCGGCGTACAGCCTGTTTTGATGGATGATAAGCGAAATGAAATTACAGGAAACCAGGTGACCGGAAATCTTTGTATCCGTTTTCCATGGCCGGGAATTGCAAGAACAATCTGGGGCGACCACCAACGATATAAAGAAACGTATTTCACCGCTTTTCCTGGTAAATATTTTACGGGTGACGGGGCTTTGAGAGATGAAGTTGGCTATTACAGAATTACGGGACGTGTAGACGATGTAATCATTGTTTCAGGCCACAATCTGGGAACCGCTCCTATTGAAGACAGTATCAACCAGCACCCAGCTGTTGCAGAATCCGCTATTGTAGGCTACCCGCACGATATTAAAGGGAATGCGCTTTATGGATATGTCACCCTTAAAGAAACCGGTGAAGGGCGTGATAAAGAAAATCTTAAAAAAGAAATCAATCAGCTGATTGCCGATCAGATAGGACCTATTGCTAAACTGGATAAGATACAGTTTGTATCAGGGCTTCCGAAAACGCGTTCCGGGAAAATTATGCGTAGAATACTGAGAAAAATTGCAGAAGGCGACTTCAGTAATTTTGGAGATATCAGTACTCTGCTCAACCCTGAAATTGTAGAAGAAATCAAAAACGAAAGAATTTAATTAATCATTTTTTTAACCAATAGTGAGCCCTGGAAGTCATTTCCGGGGCTTTTATTTGCTTTAAAACGTTCAATTTTATCACAAATTAATTTCTTAAAACATTAGAGTTATATCGAATTAAGCCTTCTTATTTTTCCTAAAATCAAGAATATAATAGAAACATCAATTTCCAAATAGATACAATTACCCAATTGCTAAAATTAAACATCCGTTCAATAATTATTCTTAAACATTATCATTTTATATTGAAAACAGAATGTTAATTAACAAATTTTATTGACTTAAGCACAATAATAATCAGAAAATAATTACTAACTTTAGTCATAACTTTAAAACCAATGAACTATGTCACATATAATAGCTGGGCTATTTGAGCATCACAGCGACTACAAAAAACTAGAAAGTGATCTGGAAAACTCAGGATTTGAAAATGAAGATTACATGGTATACCTTAACAATGATTCCAATAACTCCCAATATATGGCGAGTGTTACTGTAAAGGATATTGATCAGATTGATCTTGCCCGGAATGTTTTCATTCAAAATGCAGCCTTAAAATCGTATTTATTTGAGAACATGAATATCAATGAAACGAATTATGACACGATTAAAAGGTATATAGATGTGCGAAACAGAGCTGAAATTCAGAACAGCCCTGATATTAAAATCAAAACGTCAAGTGACGGTATGAATTCTGAAGTTAAATTCTAAACGACATAAAATTCAATAGCTAAAGATCCGCAGGGCATTCTGCGGATCTTTTATGTTTGAAAAGACTAAAAAATTTCGTATTTTCGTCTTATTATAGGCATGTACACAAATGAGTTACGATTTAGAACAAGAAAATAAAGAAATCCTGGCCAGATATAAGGACTTGATTTCTAACACATACAGGACGTTGGATGAGGAAAATAACAAACTCATCAGAAAGGCATTCGATATTGCCCTGGACGCCCACAAGGATCAAAGGAGAAAATCCGGCGAGCCTTACATCTACCACCCTATTGCTGTTGCTAAAATTGTAGCGACAGAGATTGGTTTGGGTGCTACCTCTATTGCCTGTGCCCTTTTGCATGATGTAATTGAAGATTCCGATTATACCTACGAAGATCTGAAAAAAATCTTTGGAGAAAAGATAGCCAATATCGTGAATGGATTGACCAAAATATCCATCATGAATCATCAGAACATCTCTGTACAGTCTGAAAACTACAGGAAACTGTTATTGACATTATCCGAGGATTTCAGGGTTATTCTGATTAAAATTGCGGACCGTCTTCATAATATGAGGACACTGGAAAGCATGGCTCCGGATAAGCAGAAAAAAATTGCTTCGGAAACAGTCTATATCTATGCGCCGATGGCTCACCGTCTCGGATTGTACAACATCAAATCTGAGCTGGAAGATCTTTCCTTAAAATATAACAGCCCGGAAGTATATAACGAGATCACGGAAAAATTGGAACTTGCCAAAGAAAACCGTGAGCGATATATTAACGAGTTTACAAAAGAAGTATCAACAAGACTTGGGGAAGAAGGCTTAAATTTTAAAATCAAAGGCCGTGCAAAAGCCATCTCTTCCATTTACAGAAAGATGCTGAAACAGGGAGTTTCCTTTGAGGAAGTTTTTGACAACTATGCCATCAGGATTATTTATAAATCCGATGCGAAAAATGAAAAATTCCTGGCCTGGAAGATCTATTCTATTGTTACAGATGTATATCACAGTAACCCATCGAGAATGCGTGACTGGATTACACAGCCTCGTTCTACAGGATACGAAAGCTTACACTTAACGGTTTTAGGTCCTGACAGAAAATGGATTGAAGTACAGATCCGTTCAGAGCGAATGGATGAAATTGCTGAAAAAGGAGTTGCTGCCCATTATAAATACAAAGAAGGTTACAAACAAAGTTCTGATGACAGAAATTTTGAAAAATGGGTAACAGAGATCCGTGAAGTACTGGAACAACAGCAGAATCTTTCCACTTCGGAGCTTTTGGATAACATTAAGCTTAATTTATATTCTAAGGAGGTATTTGTCTTTACACCCAAAGGAGAAATTAAAATTCTGCCTACCAATGCTACTGCCCTGGATTTTGCTTTCTCGGTCCATTCAGATCTGGGAATGAAGTGTCTGGGTGCCAAAATCAATGGAAAACTGGTTCCTATTTCCTATATTCTTCAAAACGGAGATCAGATAGATATTCTTTCTTCACAGAATCAGAAACCAAAATCTGACTGGCTGGAATTTGTAGTAACATCAAAAGCCAAGTCCAAGATCAAAAGTTATCTGAACTCTCAGAAAAACCAACTGGTAGAGGAAGGGAAAGAAATTTTACAGAGAAAACTTCGTCATGCAAAAATCAACTTTAATGATGAAGAAATTAACAAACTTCAAAAGTTCTTTAATTTAAAATCTTCTCAGGAGTTATTTCTTAAATTCCAAAGCAATGAACTGGATGTAAGCAGTTTAAGAAAATACATTGAAAGCAAAAATGTATTTAACAATTTACTTTCAAGATTCAGAAAGTCACCTAGTAAAAATCACCATTTCGAGGAACCGAAAGAGGAAAACCTTGATATGATTGTCTTTGGGAAAGATGAAGAAAAACTAAACTATAGCTATGCAAAATGCTGTACAGTAATTCCTGGGGACAAAATTTTCGGATTCATCACCATTTCAGACGGAATTAAGGTTCACAGTGACACCTGTCCGAATGCCATTAACCTAAGAGCGCAGTATGACTATCGTGTCATTCCTGCCAAATGGGTGAACGCTGAAAGCTTCAAGAACAGAGTGAAAATTGAAATTGAAGGACTTGACAGAATGGGAATGATCAACGACATTACCACTGTTATCAGCGGAAGTATGGGAATGGATATGAAAAGTATGTCTATTGAATCCAACAATGGGGTTTTCACAGGAAATATAAATCTGGAAGTCAAAAATAAAGGTCAGCTGGAAGAGACCTTTAAAAAACTTAAAAATATTAATGGGGTTTCAAGAGTGAGACGACTACAATCATAGACATGAATTTATCTCTTTATTTTAAAAAATTTTTCAACAACAGTCAGTCCTCAGGAATTATTCTTATTTTCTGTGTACTTATTTCATTGCTTATTGCCAACTCCTCTGCTGCAGAGAATTTTCAGCACTTTTTAGACCAAGAAGTGGGTACTCACCTATTTGGGCTGGAATATCCTGTCAGCATCTGGATCAATGATGGATTGATGGCTGTTTTCTTTCTTTTGGTAGGCCTTGAAATAAAGCGGGAACTTGTAGAAGGAGAACTTTCATCCTTTAAAAATGCTTCGCTGCCCATTTTTGCAGCGGTGGGCGGAATGCTTATTCCGGCGGCAATCTACAGTATTTTCAACTCAGGAACAGAATATGGCAATGGCTGGGGAATTCCTATGGCTACCGATATCGCTTTCTCCTTGGCTATCATTTCGATGCTGGGTAAAAAGATCCCTAATTCTATTAAGATATTTTTAGCGGCATTGGCTATTGTAGACGATCTGGGAGCTATTCTTGTGATTGCAATTTTCTATACCGAGCAGATTCACTGGACCTATCTCCTGCTCTCTTTTGGGGTAACTGCTCTATTATTTATTTTAAACTTTTTAAAAGTAACAAAAACTATATTTTACATTATTCCGGGGTTATTTTTATGGTATTTCCTACATCATTCCGGAATTCATGCTACAATAGCGGGTGTTTTACTCGCGTTTTCAATTCCTACCAATGCTTCGAATGTAGAAATTTCGCCATTGGAAAAACTGGAGCATAAGCTTCACATCCCGGTAAGTTTTCTGATCATGCCTATATTTGCTTTGACGAATACCAACATCACTTTTTCCAGTGAGATGGTAGCAGGAGTTACAAGTACATTAGGATTGGGAATTATCTGCGGTTTGATATTAGGAAAACTGATTGGTATCAATTTATTCTCCCTGATCGCGATCAAATTAAAGCTTAGTTCTCTGCCTCAAAACAGCAACTGGCTTCAGATGATTGGTGTGGGTCTGCTTGCCGGAATTGGGTTTACCATGTCCATTTTTATCGCATTACTTTCATTTAAAGGTGAAATTGAGATTCAGGACGAAGCGAAGTTTGCCATTCTGATCGCTTCATTTATAGCTGCGGTTGCAGGATTTATCATATTAAGTATAAGTTCAAAAGAAAATCCCGAACTGGAAGAAAATTAATCTTTCTTCCGGTTTTCAAGTTTTCTATTATGCTCTTCATCGCTTTTAAAGTCAGGTTCTGTAATCTGAGTGTGATAGTGCAGCGTTTCTTTCTGAATCTCATCAGACAGCAATTTTTCAATTCTGAGTTTTCTGATGGCCATATTCAATTCGTTTCCGAATAGAAGCAGATATACATTCACATTCACCCAAACCATCAGCAGAATCATACTGCCAATAGATCCGTAAAGGACGTTATATCGTGCTATATCCTTTACATAAATCGCAAAAATATAAGTCGTAACCACAAACAGCACCGTTGTCAGAATAGCCCCCGGAACAGCCTGTCTGAATCTTGAGATTTTTACAGTTCCCAGCCAGTAAAATAAGGTCAAAAGTATAAAGTAAAAAAGCGGGAAAGAAACGAATCCAATAATTTTGGAAAGGTTGTCTACAAGCCATGTAACATCATAAGCAGGTGTAAAAAGCTTCATCACGACCTCCGCGTAATACACTCCGAAAAGGGTTAAAAAAACGATAGTAATAAAACCTATTGTAATAAAGAATGAAAGAATAAACTCTTTTACATCACTTAATTTTTCATCCGTATTTTCATTAAAACCATTAATCAGGGAAAATGTACCGTTCGTAGCAAAAACAAGCGCCAGTAAAATGGTCAGATTACTGATTCCCTTCATGTTCGGAATGATATTGTTTACGATATATCCTTTTACGTCTCCTTCCATGTTTGAAGGGAAAACATTATGCAGCAGTACATCAAAAATATAGAACTGCAGCTCATTATAAAGCGGCATATAAGGAAGAACCGAAAGCAGGAACAGAAGAAACGGAAATAAACTGATGGTAAAGCTCCACGAAATAGCCGCAGCCTTTCTTCCTATTTTTCCTTTGAAAATCCCGGAGATATAGATCTGAAACATCTGCCAAAGCGATATTCCCAAAACAGGAATATGAATGCCGTCAAAAAACTCTTGAATCTTCAAAATAAAATTAGGAACCTTTACACCCATCTATTTGTTTGTTTAATACAAATGTAGGGGAATTAAATGAAACAGGGAAAAGATGAGGGAGGTTAGACTTGAGATATTAGGTAGCAGGTGGCAGGGATTAGGTAATATTTGTCATGATGACTTATATTCAACTTCTCAACTCTAACTTCTAAATTAAGATATCCTGATAATAGGTGTCCGACTGGGAACTAGCAGCAAAAAATCATTAACCTTACCCCAAAACTTTGAACTTTGTATCCCGAAGACCTATCTTTGCCGTCTGAAACTTCTTACAATGCGAATCAGTTTACTTTGTATCGGTAAAACAGACGATAAGGAAATCACGTCTTTAATTAATTATTATCTCAACCGATTACCCAAACACTGGAATTTTGAAATTAATGAAATTCCGGATGTTAAAAATGCCAAGAACCTATCTCCCGACCTTCTTAAAAAAGAAGAAGCCAAATTATTTTTAAACCATATCGATAAAAACGATCTTGTAGTCATTCTTGATGAGAAAGGAAAACAATTTACCAGCCGTGAGTTTTCACAGAAAATTGATACCTGGATGAATTCTTCCGTGAAAAAAGTACACATCCTGATAGGTGGAGCTTATGGCTTTTCGGAAGAGATTTACAGCAGAGCCAATGAAAAAATGTCTTTATCCAAAATGACTTTTACTCATCAGATGATCCGCCTGTTTATTGTAGAACAGCTTTACCGTGCAGATCAGATCTTGCAAGGCAAGCCTTATCATAACGATTAAACCAAAAAAGGCTGTCCCAAAAGTCAAATTATTGCCTTTTGTCGTTCTGACGAAGGAAGAATCTTTTTGATATTTAATACACGAGATTCTTCACTACACTTCATTGCGTTCAGAATGACATTTTTGAGACAGCCTTCTTTTTATTTCAGATTGATCTGCCTTTTTGCTTCGCCAACGACAAAAGCAACAGAATTGGCAATATTAAAGCTTCGGATCAGCTTTGACATAGGAATAGTCAAATGATTCTCAAAACGGTCTAAAACGTCTTTACTGAGCCCTACACTCTCCTTTCCGAAAACCAACCAGTCCCCATCCTGAAAATCGGTTTCCAAATATGATTTTTCAGCATGTGAACTCATTAAAAAAACGCGTGACAGATCAGGAATATTTTTAATCCATTCTTCAACATCTGCATATTCAGAAACATCAAGATGTACCCAATAATCCAATCCGGAACGCTTTAAATTTTTATCATTAATTATAAATCCAAAGGGGTGAATCAAATGTAATCTACTTTCTGTTCCTACACATAATCTTCCGATATTTCCTGTATTATTAGGTATTTCAGGCTCTACAAGGACAATATTCAACATCTCTATCTCTTTATTCGTTTTTTAAAGTTAAACCAGGTCTTGGTATCTTAGTATAAATTATTTAAATGATTGGGAATGGAAAAATTGCAGCTTATTTCTTTGCACATTTAGCATAAGAATCTGTCAACACCGCTTTTTCATACCCCAAAGCTACTGCTTTATTCAAATTTTCGCAGGCTTCTTTAAGTTTGGAAGTGTCTAACAAAATCATGGCTTTGCTCACATAAGATTGCGCAAATTTCGGGTCTATCGAAATGGCTTTATTGGCATCGGTAAGGGCTTCCTTATATTTTTTCATTTTAAAATATACATCTGCACGTCCATTGTAAAGTAAGGATTCCGGTTTCTCTGCAAGAAGTGTATTATAATCTTTCAAAGCTCCTTCAAGGTCGCCGTTATTTTTTTTCAGGTTAGCCAGTCCGGTTTTTGCAAAAATATTATCGGGAGCAAAAGTGAGAATCTGGTTCAGGTCTTTGATGGCAAGATCCTTTTTACCCTGGCTGTCATAGATTTTGGAACGGGTAAGATATAAATCAGGCGTTTCGGCATTCACCTTAAGACCTTTTTCTATATATTCCAATGCCTTTACCTTATTCCCTTTCTGGCTGTAAAGTGATGACAGGTTTACATACACAGAAACCGACATAGGATTTGCTTTTAAAGCAGAGTCATAGGATTTAAAAGCCTGAGCAGTCTTTCCAAGTCTTCTCTGAGCGGTCCCGAGATAATCGTAATATTCTGACTGAAATTTCTGGATCTGCTCTTTCTCTGCCAGTTTTAAATACTGCTCTTCGGCACATTTATAATCAGCCTTTGCAAAGCATTCTTCAGCCAGCTTTTTATTCTGGGCGTAAAAATTGAGAGATAAACAGAGGGAAGTTACTAGTAATAAAGTTTTTTTCATGAGGTTATAGATTGTTTATTGATCACTTTCTTGGCGAGTGCACCAAATATCACTCCCAATAAAGATCCAACAAACGCCCCCACCAAAATATCTATCGGGAAATGCACTCCTAAATATATACGGCTGTAGGAAACCACTATAGCCCATACAAATATAGCATATGGAAACCATTTAAGTTTATTTTTTAATAAAATACTTAAAAAGGCAGCCAAAAAGAAGGTATTGGAAGCATGGGCAGAATAAAACCCAAACTGTCCGCCGCATTTCACAATTCTCATGTGATGTTCCAAAGTGGGATCATGACAGGGTCTAAGCCTTGCCACACCATATTTGAAAACACTTGCCAACTGGTCAGAAACCGTTGCACCAATGGCCAAAAATATAAGGATAAAAACTAATGATCTTAGTTTATGATTTTTGTATAAAAAATAGAGAAATATAATATAAAGAGGTACCCAGATCCAGGTACTTGAAATCAGCATCCAAAATTGGTCGAAAGATGAATCGCCCAAATTATTAAGGTAAAGAAATACCTTCTTATCTTCCTGAATAATCTCCTCCATACCTTATCTGCTTACAGGTCCCTCGTAGGTATCATCATCTGCAGGCTTCGGTTTCGGAGGTTCATTAGAAGCAAGAGAACCCGGTTCTGTAAGAATATCTTTCTTGATATCATTCATAGGATTGAAATCTTTTGCAGCATCTTTTACTTTTTCAATTTCACGCTTGATTTCAGAAACAGGATTATCTGTTTCCTTCATGATTTCAGTTTTGATATCTTCTACTGCTCCACGCATTTTTCTAACGCCTGCACCTAAGTCACGCGCAATCTGAGGAAGTTTATCCGGTCCGAATAATACAACAATTGCAATGGCAATGAGTGCCATTTCTCCAATGCTTAATTCCATTCGGTAAAATTACGAAAGATTATTACATTTATTTACTGTAAACGAAAAATTTAAACAAATTTTAAGATTTTATAAAAATTCAGAGTTTTGAGTTGCGGGTTGCCAGTTTATTTTGTCACTGGTTAATTGGTTGATTAAAAATAAATATCATAAATCCAATAAAAAATTCATTATTCACCTGCAAAGCAAAATTCACCCCTTACCTATATTTCACAGAATATCCCCCTAATCCTTAATCCCTATTACCTAGAACCTAATATCTGCTACCTATCACCTATTAATTAACAAATACTTAATTCAAAACAATGAGAATTACGCAACAATTCCGTATATTTATGATACACAATCCATTAAATATTTATTATGAAAAAACTATTGACTACTTTTAAAGTTGTCGCTGTATTATCGGTATTGGCACTCCACAGCTGCCGTAACGAAGACAACGAAATTAATCAGCAGGAAACGGCTCAGGCTAGGGTAACAGCAGATGATCTGAAAAAGGAAATTACTCCTCTTCCATCACAGGTTGTCCCGGATGCAGTACAACTTCAGCTAAATGAATCCGGAAAAAATCTTGAGACTTATCTGAAAAATGATTTACAGATTGCCAAAGTGACTGTATTGGGAAAAATTTCAACCCCAAAAGGTATTGAGCTTTCTAA
Organism: Chryseobacterium sp. KBW03; assembly: GCF_003852415.1. Lineage (NCBI taxonomy): Bacteria > Pseudomonadati > Bacteroidota > Flavobacteriia > Flavobacteriales > Weeksellaceae > Chryseobacterium > Chryseobacterium sp. KBW03. Next base: position 66,972 of record NZ_QAJO01000012.1, read on the forward strand.
AAGTCTGATTGCCGATAAAGACCAGTACATTGCATCCGGGAACATTATGGATCCATCTTCTGTAAAAATCGGAAAGATTGGTGATCTCTATAGCGGTGACGACCTTACAACAGCACAGCAGGGATTAAAAGAAGCCATCACTGAAGAAGTGAAGTCTGGCACCAATGTGATGGAAGTAACCTGGAACAGCAAAAACGGAAAATTTACCACGGTATGTTTTTACAATGATTCAGGAATTATCTGGGATAATATCTTCGGAGGCCTTATCATGATGGATACCCGCGGGAATTCGGAAGCTTCCAACAATAATCAGTCAGCAAAAGTAGTTTCTACATGGTATAAACAGTGGTGGACCGCCAACTGGCTATGGGGTTCTAAAAGAGGTGAAGCAGGATATCAGATTACTATTTATTATTCCGGTTCTACGGTTTCCAATGCCGATGTAAGTGACTGGGGATATATCAGTTTAGGGAAAGCAAAAAGTGAGAGCAAAATCACCAAGAAAACAGGAGCTTACGGACAATGCCGTTATGCTTTAGGACTTTGTACTCCTACAGGTTCTTTAAGTTTTAATTCCAGCAATTTCTCGGTGTCATTCTCAGGATTGGGCAGCAATATTGTAAGTAACGGGACAAAATCCCTTTATCCATAACAATTTTCATAAAAATCAGATTTTAAGAGGAACGGGAAGCTCGCTGAGCTTCCCGTTTTTTTATTGTCAAGGATTTATATTTCTGAATTTCATCAAGCATCAGCTTTTGATTTCAGGGCTTCTATTGCATTTTCTTTTAACCCAAAAGTATTAACTAGTATTTCGTACAATTGCATTTCATTTTCTATTGATATGGATTCTTTCGCGCCATTATCAGAACGGATATTCAGTACACGATCTGTATAAGTATAACGGACATTCTCATCCACTTTTGAAAGGATCAGTTTGTTCTTAAAGTGAGAATCCGGGTGGGTAGACAGATACCAGTTGGAAATATCAAGATCAGCAGCTTCTACATGCTCCAGTATAAAACGATATACCGGAAGCCATTGCTCTTTCCACATCCAAAGTGTATAGGTCTCTCCTTGATGGGAAATTTTAAATATCCCATTGGGTGTTTGCTGCTGTTCCTGTTCATCTAAAAGTATAGGTGTCGTAAGTGTTGCTGTACCAAATCCGCAATCTGCTACGTACTTTTTCCCTTCAAAATCAACAATAAGCAATAGATGGGTCTGCGCAGCAATGCTGTCTTCCTGTCTTCCCCATACTACCCTTCCCATCTGAAGCTTTACACTGAATCCTAAATATTGTAATACCTCGCTTAAAAGCAGGTTTTGCTCATAGCAATATCCTCCTCTGGAGTCTATAACCAGTTTTTTGAAAATATCATTTACCTCTAAAGAAGGAACTGTTCCTGTATAAGAATCAATATTCTCAAAAGGAATATACTTGGGATGCAGCTGATGAATTTTCCTTAATGTTTCAAGGTTTGTTTCTACCTCTCCGGAGTAATGAATCCGCTCTAAATATTTTTCTATTTTTAACTCATCCATGATATCAACTTTAATAATAACATAAGTTCAATTACAATTTACATAATTTTTGAAACAGAGCCGCAAAAAATAAGGTTAAGATGCAAATTCACCTTAACCTTATTATTTTGTTTATTTAATATCTAAAAATAGAATTATATTTTCTTCTGTTTCTGAAAAGCAGAATAAGTAACCACCACACTAACAGCCATTAAAATAAATGCTAAAAAGAAGGGGGCTCCTGAAAACTTAAATGGCGCTTCTTCGTGGGTAAAAAAGTAAAACAGATTCGTCATCATCGGAGGTCCGATAATGGATGTAGCACTCATCAAACTCGTTAATGCCCCTTGAAGTTCTCCCTGTTCATTGGAAGGAACGCTTTTCGTAATGACAGATTGCAAAGCCGGACCACAGATTCCTCCTAAACAGTATGGCACCAAAAATACAAACATCATCCATCCTTCAGAAGCAAAAGCAAACAACAACATTCCTACAGCATAGAAAGCCAATCCATAATAGATACTTTTCTGCTCTCCCAGCCTTGGTGTCGTATATCTGATAAGACCTCCCTGTACAAGCCCTACCAATAAGCCTACTACTCCTAATGAGATCCCCACCATTCTTTCTGTCCAGTTGAACTTATACATTGTAAAGAAGCTCCAGTTGCTCTGTACAGCGTGACCTGCGATATAAATCAATATTAATGAAAAAATAAGTCCCGAAATTTCAGGGTGTTTTCCTAAAAACTTAAATGAGCCTATAGGATTCGCACGCTTCCAGTTAAACTCCCTTCTTTTATCTTTATCCAAACTTTCAGGGAGGATGAAGTATCCGTAAAGAAAATTAAGCAGGCACAAGCCCGCAGCAGCATAGAAAGGAACTCTAGCACCATAATGCCCAAGAACCCCGCCCAGAACCGGACCTATAATAAATCCGAGCCCAAAAGCCGCTCCTATCAATCCGAAATTTTTAGCTCTGTCTTCATCTGTGGAAATATCTGCAATATAGGCGCTGGCAGTCGTTACACTGGCACCCGTAATTCCGGCAATGACCCTTCCTAAAAACAGCCACCATATCGTGGGAGCCAGCGCAAGGAAAATATAATCTACTGCAAAACCGAAAAGGGAAATCAGGATAATAGGTCTTCGTCCATATTTATCACTCAGATTCCCGACAAGCGGAGAGAATATAAATTGGGTAAATGCGTAGGCAAATCCCAGCCATCCCCCATATTTTGCAGCTTCACTGATGTCTGCATGAATGAGTTCCTCAATCAATTTGGGAACCACAGGAATGATGATTCCCCATCCTGTAATATCGATCAGTAAAGTAATAAATATAAAGCCTATGGCCGCTTTTTTCCTTGAATTTTCCATGATGGTGCAAAATTAATCAAATCTGGAAAATAATGATTCTAAATTTCACTGTATTAAAGAAGTATAACATCAATAATATATAAAATGTGCAAAAACATTTGTGGAGACATGACTATCTGGTAGTAAGAGATCAATTTGGAAAGTAAATGGACAATACATAAAGAGCATAAAGAGCATAAAAAAAGCCTTTCTTTCGAAAGGCTTTTACTAATTTATTGTAGTTTGTATTACTTTGAAGCAAGTTCTTCTTTCGAAGAAGTGGTTCTTCCATGAACCTCTTCTTCTTTTCCTGTTTTCAGGAAGTCATAAGCAATTGCAGACGCAATAAAGATGGATGAGTAAGTACCGAATCCAATACCTATTAACATAGCAAACATGAATCCTCTCAAGTTATCACCACCAAAGATGAAAATCGCAAGGATAACCAAAATTGTAGTGAATGAGGTGTTGAATGTTCTACCCAATGTACTTGAGATAGAGTCATCAAATAAACCTGCTAATGTTAAAGATTTTTTCTCTCTCAGGTATTCTCTAATTCTGTCGAAGATAATTACCGTATCGTTGATTGAATACCCCAATACTGTAAGAATCGCAGCAATGAAATCCTGATTGATTTCCATGTTGAACGGCATATATTTGTGAAGTAATGAATACGTTCCTAAAATAATAACCGCATCGTGGAATAAAGCTGCAACCGCTCCAAGAGAGAACTGCCACTTTCTAAATCTGATCAAGATATAAACAAAGATCATTGCTAATGCAGCTAATACCGCATAGATACCGTGAATCTGGATATCATCAGCAACAGAAGGTCCTACTTTCTCAGAAGAAACAATACCTGCATGGTCTTTATCAGCAGATTTGAAATCTTTCAATGTTGTTCCTGCCGGTAAATTTCCTTTTAATCCTTCAAATAATTTTTGTTCAATAATCTGGTCAGCTTTTAAAGATTCATCCTCGATAAGATAATCCGTAGAAATCTTCAATTGTTTGCTGTTCCCGAAAGTTTTAGCTTCTACAGAAGAGTTTTTACCGTCTTCAGTTTTGAATAAAGCTACTAATTTATCTTCAACATCTTCAGCTTTTACATCTTTATCAAATCTTACCACGTAGTTTCTACCACCAGTAAAGTCGATACCGTATTTGAAACCGTGAGTTGCGATTGAAACAATACAAATAACGGTAAGGATAGCAGAAACGATGTATGCATATTTTCTCTTTCCAATGAAATCGATCCAGGTATTTCTGAATAAGTTCTTCGTAGCCGGAGTCCAAACAGAAAGACCTTTTCCTTTATTTAATCTTGAGAAGATCATCACTCTTGAAAGCAATACCGATGTGAATAATGTCATCAAAATACCGATCATCAACGTCAATGCGAAACCTTTGATAGGTCCTGTTCCGAAGAAGAACAATACAACTGCCGTTAAGAATGTCGTAGTGTGACCGTCAATAATCGCGTTCAATGCATGTTTGAAACCATCTTTGTAAGCTTCAAGAATACTTTTTCCAGCGAATAATTCTTCTTTAGTTCTTTCATAAATGATAACGTTCGTATCGACGGCGACGGCCATCGTAAGAACGATACCTGCGATACCTGGAAGCGTAAGCGTAAAGTCTCCAGAATCCATGATACCGAAAATATAGAATAAGTTGATCACCATCGCAATTACCGCATAAACACCAGCTCCACCGTAGTAGAAAATGATATAAACGATGATAATTCCAAATGCAATCAGGAATGACATTAAACCAGAGTCAATAGCTTCCTGACCTAAAGATGGTCCTACAACGGTAGCCTGAACTACTTTTGCTCCTGCAGGTAATTTACCCGCACCTAAAACGTCTACCAGTTCTTTAGCTTCCTCCTGAGAGAAGTTACCAGAAATTTGAGTTCTACCGTTAGGAATAGCGTTTACAACGTTCGGAGCTGTATATACTCTGTTATCAAGAGTTACGGCAACCGGTTTTCCTACGTTTTTCTCTGTTAAAGTTTTCCATTCTTTTGCTCCTTTGGAATCCATCTGCATGTCTACCACTACTCTGCTCAGCTCATCATAGCTGATATTAGCAGTTTCAACAGCACCGTCTACAGGAGCTTTTTGATTGATGTTACCTCTGATCGCATACAATACTAAGCTTTCGCTGTCTGTAGCCTCAGGTTTGTAACCCCACATGAACTGTGTATATTTAATATTAGAAGGACGTAAAGACTGACCTACTTTGCTATTTAAAATTTTGTTTACAACTGCAGTGTCAGATAACTTTACGTTAGCAACACCATTAGTTCTTAATTTGTCAAGCTGTAAAAGGTTCATGAAGTTCACATTCTTTGCAACCCCCATAGAATCTCCTTTTGCAGCAACCATAGTTGTCAAAGTCTGGAAATAAGGTGCAATTTCAGGAACTTGCTGTACTTCCCAGAACTGAAGTTTTGCAGAAGTCTGAAGCATTTTCTTCACTTTATCGATGTCCTTCATACCAGGCATTTCAACAGAAATTCTAGCAGTACCAGGAACTCTCTGAACGTTCGGCTGGATGGCTCCAAGCTTGTCAATTCTCGTTCTGATTACCTCAAAAGCTGTTCCTACAGATGCATCGATTTTTCTTTTAACAATACTTTTCACCTGATCATCAGGTGTGTTGTACTTCACCTCAGTAAGGGTTGTTGTTCCGAAAATATCCGGATCTGCCAACTTAAGGTTGGTACCTTTAGCTTTGTTAACAACATCAAACTGATCGAAGAAGTTATCGATGTAAGATCTTGTAGAATTCTTCTGTACTTCATCCGTTTTGTTTAAAGCCTCAATAAGAACAGGATTTGTAGAATAATTAGTTAAATCATTCACAAGATCTCTTTGGTTGATTTCCAAAAGAACGTTGATCCCCCCTTTAAGGTCAAGACCAAGTTTCATTTCCTTGTCTTTGGCTTTAGTGTAATAAAGTTTTGTGAATCCTAGATTCAAAGTATCCTTAGAAAGTTTAGCAATTTCTTTCTGATACTTTTCCGGATTGTCTCCTGCAATAGCAGTTGCCTGCTTTTCAATTTTGCTGGCGTACCATGTTGGTAATAGCTCGTTTAAGCAAATCAACCCTAGTACAATAGCGACAATTGTAATAAGTCCTTTTCCTTGCATTTTGTTATAACTACGTTAAATTAAGTCGGCAAATATAATGATTTTCTTGTATTTTATGAATTTTTAACAACAGAAATGGTTTATTTTCAGATATATTGGTATTCTGATTTCTATTTAAGATTTAACAATTTTTTCCGACTATCCTAATGAAGTCTTCAAATCCGATTGGTATAAAATTTTCATTCATATTTTCAACACACTAAATATCAAAATATTATGAAAAAACTACTTTTTACCCTCAGCATTTTTTCTTCCTTAATCGTTAATTCTCAAAGCATTAATTTGGATGAATTTGTCACAGGATTAACCAGTCCTGTAGAGATCACGAACGCCAATGACAGCCGGCTTTTTGTTGTACAGCAGAACGGTATCATTAAAATTATTCAACCCAACGGGACAATTAACGCAACTAATTTTCTGAATATCACTTCAAAAATTGTTTTTGGTGGTGAAAGAGGTCTTTTGGGACTGGCATTTCACCCACAATACTCTACCAACGGGTATTTTTTTGTGTATTATAACAATCCTTCAGGAAATATTATCGTTGCCAGGTACAGTGTAAGTTCAACAGATCCAAATGTAGCCGATCCCGCTTCCGAAAAAATCCTGCTGAACATTCCCAAGCCATTCGACAATCACAATGGAGGAAGTATTCATTTTGCGCCTGACGGAAAACTCTGGATCATCACCGGAGACGGAGGAAGTGGCGGAGACCCGAATAATAATGCCCAAAATAAAAATATATTATTGGGAAAAATGCTCAGAATTGATGTGGACGCTACCGGTCCCTACAACATCCCTCCAGACAACCCTTTTGCAGGAGCCGGCGTAGACGGTGCTGATGAAATATGGGCGTACGGCCTACGAAACGGCTGGAAATTTTCTTTTGACCTTACCACAGGGAACGCTATGATCGCTGACGTGGGACAGGGAGCCATAGAAGAAATCAACAAAATGCCTATTACTACGGCTGGATTAAACTACGGCTGGCGATGCTATGAAGGGAATAACGCCTTCAATACAACAGGATGTGCCGCACAGTCTACGATGACCTTCCCTATTGCCGTATATGATCATTCCGGAGGGAAATGTTCCATCACCGGAGGCTATGTTTATAGAGGAACCCAATATCCTTCACTTCAGGGGAAATATTTCTTCGCAGATTACTGCTCTACCCAAATCGGAATTCTGGATACCAATAATGCTATAACATGGACCTCTCCTTCTTCCGGAAACAACTTTTCTACTTTTGGAGAAGACTATCAAAAAGAATTGTATGTAGCAGCAGTAACCAGTGGAAAAATTTTTAAAATATCCACAGGTACTTTAGGCACTCAGGAAAATACTTTAGGCAGTATCAAAGTATACCCGAATCCTGCTTCAAAAGAGCTTTTCATTGAGGGGATTAAAGATAAAAAAGCAACGTTGGAAATCATCAGTGCTGAAGGAAGAGTCGTATTGGAAAAAGATCAGATCAGTAATAGCAAAAGTATTGATATTTCCGGAATCCCTGCCGGGGTCTATTTTATCAATCTAAAATCTGGAAATCTGAAGTCTTATAGTCAGAAATTAATTATTAAATAAAGCAACTTACTCATGGAGATGCTTCGATTTTGCTCAGCATGACAGCTATTCCATTATAAGTGTCATTATATGAGCACTTCAACTAAAATTTTAAAGCAAATAAAAAAGCGGTTCAAATCTGAACCGCTTTTCTTTTATATTGTCATCGAGAAAATCCTCGTTTCCGGTTTATTTCTCAACATTCTCAGGTCAAAAACCATAGCAACATTTCTTGTAAAGGCTCTTCCTGCTTCTGTAATTTTGATTTCAGTTCCGTTGATCTCAACCAATCCGTCATTTTCCATCTCTTTCAGCATTTCTAATGCATTATCAAGCTCAGGGAAAGAATTGTTGACATCGAAGGTGGTTTCAAGCTGGCACATAAGGTTCAGAATATGTCTTCTTACAATCAGATCCTCTTCATTCAGAACATGTCCTTTCACAACAGGAATTTCACCCTCTTCAACCATTTTCTGATAGTCTTCCACCGTTTTTACATTTTGAGCAAAAGCATACCAGGAATCTGAAATAGCAGACATCCCAAGTCCTACCATCAGCTGGGTATTGCTGGAAGTATACCCCATAAAGTTTCTGTGAAGCTTTTTATGGATCAGAGACTGATACAGATCATCATGCTCAAGAGAGAAATGATCCATCCCTACTTCAATATATCCCAGATCCTCAAGCAGTTTTTTACCATCTTCATACAAACGGCGCTTTTCTTCCCCGCTTGGCAGGTCATTTTCATCAAAACCTCTCTGTCCCACTCCTTTCACCCATGGCACGTGTGCATAAGAATAGAAAGCCAGTCTGTCGGGTTTCAGCTCCATTGTTTTTCTGATCGTGTGCTCCATTGCCTCCCAGTTCTGGTGTGGCAACCCGAAAACAAGATCATGGCTGATTCCTCTGTACCCAATTTCCTTCGCCCATTCTGTCACATTTTTCACATTTTCAAAGGGCTGAATTCTATTGATCGCTTTCTGTACTTTAGGATCGTAATCCTGAACGCCAAAGCTTACTCTTCTGAAGCCAAGATCATACAAAGTGTGAAGATGTTCCTTCGTCGTATTGTTCGGGTGGCCCTCGAAAGAAAATTCGGGGTGTTCTGCAATATCTACGGTTGAAAAGATTCCTTCCAATAATGTTCTTAGATTCTCAGGAGAAAAAAACGTAGGTGTACCTCCTCCAAGGTGTAATTCTTTCAGTTTGGGTCTTTCTCTGAAAAGATCAAGATACAGTTTCCATTCTTTTAACACACTTTCCAGGTAAGGTATTTCAACACTGTGCTGCTTGGTAATACGCTTATGGCAAGCACAGAACGTACACAACGCCTCGCAGAAAGGTAAATGGATATAAATAGAAATCCCCTCCTCAGCATTACTCTCATGAAACGACCTGATTACGCTTTCCTTCCATTTCTCCGGTGAGAATGATGAATCCTCCCAATAAGGAACAGTAGGATAAGAAGTGTAACGGGGTCCGGGAATATTATACTTATCTATTAAAGAGTTCATTTTGAAAATTAAAATTTTATACGGGTATGAAATTTAACATAACAAAAATTTCATCCTACAAAATTAACTATTAGTTATGAATTTTAGCCTATGAATTATATTAGGTTCTATTTTATAATGAGTCTAAATACGTATGATCAGGCTTTTGACAAATAGTGATAAATTCTATGACTTATATTTAAAATTTTAATTTCATGACGGCAATCTTGCCATTTCCTGCAAGAACCACACTGTTACCATCTATCCATTGGCAGACAAAGAATCCTTTTTCATCGGAAATTTTCTTCCATGTTTTCCCAAAATCTGAGGAATAGCTGATGTGCTTGTCTCCTACTGCAATCATCTCTTTCCCTTTCGTCCCGGGTTTTATTTTCACACAGGTTGCATATCCTGCATTCTTTCCAGAAGCTTGAATCTGCCAGGTTTTACCTCCGTCATTGGTGGTGGCAATATTATTGACATTAGCATCCTGTTTGGTATAATCCCCTCCTGCTGCAATCCCGAAATAGTCATCATAAAAATCAATAGAATACATTCCCTGAGAAGATTCTCCCTGTACAAATGGTGTATTGAAAACTTCAATTTTTTCATCTTTCAGATTCATTCTTAAGATTCTGGAAGCTTTTCCTCCTGTTGCAATCCACAGATATTTTTTAGTTGATGAAATATTGGTATTACTGGCTGCGAAGGCTGCTTCACCATCATTCAATGATACATTGTTTTTAAACATGCTCCATTTTCCTTCTTTATACACCGCCATTTTCAGCAGATGGTCTTTATCTGCATCGCTGAAAGTGTAAGCAAGCTTATCATTCACAAAGTGCAAAGCATCATAAAAAGCTGTTTTTGCAGTATCTTTAAAAATAACCTGTGATTTCAGATCTTTTTTATCAATTTTAAAAAAACGGGCAGGACTTTCAATATTGATGGCATAAAAAGAAGTTTTGTCCTGAGCTAATGTTCTGAACTGAAGTTTGTCATCAGATAGTTTTATCTGCTTTTGATTTTTATAGTCTTTGAGATCTACAAAACCGAATTTGGAGTCTGTACCACTGTACCAGACTTTATGATCATACAGTTCCAGTGCTCTGATACTGATTTTCTCAGTAAGAATTGTTTGCAGGCTTTCCACCTGTTGGGAAAACGCTGTAAGTCCTGCGGACAGAAATAAAATGGAAAAAATCTTTTTCATATACTATTTTAAGACAAAAAAAACCGCCGAAGCGGTTTATATTATGATTAATCTTGGTTCTGATATTTTTCAGGATTGTTAAGCTTACTGTTTGATTTTCCATAAAGGAAGTATACCAAACCACCTAAGAACAACCATACAGCAGAAAGTTCCAATGCATGAGCACTTAAATTAAAAATCAAATAAATATTGATAAATACTCCCAGTGCTACGACTACTTTATAAGCCGGAACTTTGAAAGGTCTGATCAAGTTAGGTTCTTTTTTTCTCATCACCCAAACTGCAATACAAACCAGTGTAAACGCAAACAGGGTTCCAAAACTTGTCATATCTGCCAATGTAGAAATCGGTGTAAATGCAGCGATCAAAGCCACTACAATTCCTAACAAAATAATTCCTTTGTAAGGTGTTTTTGTTTTTGGGTGAAGCTGACCAAAGAATTTAGGAATCAATCCGTCTTTTGCCATTCCGATGAAGATTCTTGACTGTCCCATCATCATTACCATTACTACAGAAATTAATCCTACAGTAGCAGCGATGGTTACCACATTACTCGCCCAGTGCTTGCCTGCAATTTCAAAAGCATACGCTACAGGAGCTTTTATCGCATCAGGATATTTTCCTTCCGGGTTAAAGTCTGTATAATGCATCATCCCTGTCAATACAAGAGAAACACAGATATATAAAGCTGTACACACCAATAATGAAGCAATAATCGCAAAAGGAACATCTTTTTTAGGATTAATAGCCTCTCCTGCCTGTGTAGAAACAGCATCAAAACCAATGTAAGCAAAGAAAATAGCTGCTGCTCCGGAAATAATTCCTTTAATACCGTAGGCAGAGACCAGATCTCCTTCAGAGTTTCTAATCTTTACCGGATCCGGAATAAAAGGTTTCCAGTTTTTAACACCATCTACAGCGTTATAAAGATCAGTATTAGAGAAAATAATATATATTCCGGCAATAATTACAAAGATAACAGCTGAAGTTTTCATCAAAACGATCAGGTTGTTAGCTCCCGCAGCTTCTTTAGTTCCTTTTACCAATAATGCGGTAATCAAAAGAACAAGAATAAAGGCAGGCAGGTTCATAGAAAAACCATCTCCCGTATAACTTGAAGGATCTGACGTCAGATAAGCAGGTAAATGAATGTTGAAAATTTTCAAAAATTTGTTGAAATATCCGGACCAACTCACGGAAACGGCCATACTCGCCATGGCATACTCCAGGATGAGACACCACCCCATGGCCCAGGCAAAAATTTCCCCTACTGTTCCGTATGCATATGCATAAGCTGAACCTTCTACAGGAATAATGGATGCAAACTCTGCATAGCATAATGCAGCAAAAACGCAGGCAATACCTGCTATGATAAAGGAAATTGCAAGTGCAGGTCCTGCATGATAATAGGCTCCCGTTCCCGTAAGAACAAAGATTCCACCACCGATGATAGCACCCACTCCAATTGCTGTTAAACTCCATTTTCCAAGGACTTTCTTCAGCTCACTTTTCTTCATATCTGCCTCATAGGCACTTAGTGGCTTTTTAACCCAAATTTTCGACATGTTTTTTTATTTATTAAGGATTTACGAAAATATAAAAAATTTAGAGACTCTCACGTTAATCGTTAAAAATTCATCATTTATTTTACATTAAAAACTTTAAAAACCTGACCAGCACCTCATTCAAAGTATTTTAATAAGTCTTAAATTTTCTTTATTTTTGATAACATGAATATATATGATCTTTTCGTAAAGCCCTATGAAAACTACGATGCTCTACAGATTATACTGGAAGCTGCGGGGGCAATTTTCGGAACCTTGAGTGTGTATTTTTCGATTAAAAAAAATATATGGGTATATCCTACCGGAATTATTTCTACGCTGATCTATGTCTATATTCTTTTCAATTTCGGATTATTGGGAGACTGTCTGATCAATGTTTATTATTCTGTGATGAGTGTCTACGGATGGATTTTGTGGGCAAAAAATTCCGAAGACAATGTTCACGTGGAGGTTACCTGGGCCACTAAAAAGGAATGGATCTATGCCACCCTCCTTTTTATCCTCAGTCTGGCACTGGTTACTCTTATTTATTATTACAAACCTTATATCGATAATCAGTTTTCTATGGAGGGAGCCAGTTTAGGATTGTATCATCTGGACTGGGCCAATTGGATGGATGTTTTTACCACTTCAATATTTTTAGTAGGAATGTGGTTTATGGCCAAACAGCGCATTGAGAACTGGATTTTCTGGATTATTGGAGATCTTATTTGCATCCCTATGATGATTTTTAAGGGACTTGGGATCACTTCGGTTCAATATTTGGTATTTACTATAATGGCTATCTTAGGATACCTTAATTGGAAAAAAAGTTTTAAAGAAAAAAGTACAATAAAGTCATGAAAAATTTATTAAAAATAGCATTCAGTATTTTTGCTATTACCAGCTTAACATCTTGTTTAGCATATACCGATGGATACGGAAGCAATAATGGTGGTTATGGATACGGTGATCCCTATTATAACAACGGATATTACTATGCTCCTTCCGGATATTACGGAACTGGCGGGTATTACGGTAATGATGGCTATTATTACAGAAACAACGTTAATTACTACTATGATAATGGCATGCCTTATTATTATGATAATTATAATAACTCCAGAAGAAAAGTCTACGTAGAAAGAAGATCTACTGCTTCTTCAAGACCTCAAAATGGATTCCAGAATACACGTACGACCAATAGCAACGGTTCATATAATAACGGCGGAGGTTTCAACAATAATAGTAACAGAACCAACAATGGCGGATTCAGAAACCAAAACAGCGGTTATCAGAACAACCAGGGAAATCAGAATAGCCAAAACAATGGATTCAGAAACCAGAACAGTGGTGGATTTAGAAATCAAAGCAGCGGTATTCAGAATACTCAGGGAAGCCAAAATAACAGTGGATTCAGAAATTCTGAAAGCAGCACCAGATCAGAATCTTCCGGTGGCGGATTCAGAAACAGCTCAGGCAGCCAAAGCAGTGGCAGCAGTGGTTCAACCAGACAACAGAGCAGCGGAGGCGGCTTTAGATAAAACGATTATAAATAAGGAAACGAACAGCTAACACTGTTCGTTTTTCATTTTAAATATATTAATTTTGCTTCTTCATTTAACAAGAAAATATGGAATTTTATAAATATCAGGGAACAGGGAATGATTTTGTAATGGTAGACAATCGTGATCTGCAATTTACTAAAGATAAGGAGAGTATTGAAAAATTATGTGACAGACGTTTCGGAATAGGAGCTGACGGTCTTATTCTATTGGAAAATGATCCTGGCTATGATTTCAAAATGGTATACTACAATTCTGATGGAGGGGAAAGTACCATGTGTGGAAACGGCGGAAGATGTCTTGTGGCATTTGCTTTTTTCCTGGACATTTTTGAAGATAAATGCAAATTCATTGCTACTGACGGGGAACATGAAGCCGAAATCCATAACGGAATCATTAAATTGAAAATGATCAATGTAGATACTGTTTCACATGATGGAAATGACTTTGTTCTGAACACCGGATCTCCCCATTATGTAAAATACGTAGACAATCTGAAAGATTATCCTGTTTATGACGAAGGATATGGCATCAGAAATTCTAAAAATTATAAAGAAAAAGGAATCAATGTCAACTTTGTAGAAAAAATTTCTGATCATGAAATTTTTGTAAGAACCTATGAACGAGGCGTTGAGAACGAAACTTACAGTTGTGGAACAGGAGTTACAGCTTCTGCTTTAACTTTTCTACAAAAACATAATCTAACCTCTGTAAAAGTTAAAACTTTAGGTGGAAATCTTAAAGTATATGCTGAAAAAAGTGGTGATGCATTCCAGAATATTTGGCTGGAAGGTCCTGCAAAGCAAGTTTTTAGAGGTAAAATAGATCTTCTTTAAAAACAAAAAACTTTTAATCAACATTTAATAAGAATGAAAAAAGCTATTCTCATTATCATTCTGCTGGTTTTTGTAGCTGCAGGATTTTTTGGTTTGAGATTTTATAATAAATATTTAGGAAACAACGTAGAAAAGGACGGGTATGTTCTGATTCCTCATAGAGCAGGTTTTAAACAGATCCTCGACTCTATTGCTCCTTATATTAAAGACAGGGAATCTTTTGAAGCTGTGGCTAAAGAGAAAGGTCTTGATGCCAATTTTAAAGCCGGGCGTTATCACATCGAAAGCGGAACGGGAAACAAAAACCTTGTGAATATGATTAAAGCGGGTAATCAAACAGCAAATTCTTACAGAATCGGAGATTTTGGAGATATGTACCAGATGATCGGCAAGGTGACCAAAAAAACAGAAATTGATTCATTACATTTTGTCAATGATCTGGATGCAGTGGCACAGGAGAAAGGCTATAAAAATCTTGAAGATTTAAAAAAATATTTTTTCATTGATACTTATAAATTCTTCTGGACAGTAAGTCCGAGAGAATTCTTCGCAAAGTTTGAGAATCAGTATAATGATTTCTGGACAAGTGAAAGAAAAAATAGAGAACAGCAATCCGGTCTTACAAGAGATCAGATCTATGCTCTGGCTTCTATTGTGTATAAGGAATCAGGAGGAAAGAAAGATGAAATGAAAACGATTGCAGGATTGTATTTAAACCGTTACAGAAAAGGCATGAAACTTCAGTCTGATCCTACGGTAATCTATGCGATCAATAAGCAGACTAATTTTAAAGAATCTATTAAAAGAGTATTATATAAGCATTTGTCTACACCATCACCTTATAACACTTATGCCAATGCAGGTATTCCTCCGGGACCGATTTGTGTAGTGGATAAGAATTCAATAGATGCTGTTTTAAATGCGGAAAACAACAATTATATATTTATGTGTGCTGATCCGGCAAGATTTGGATACCATAAGTTTACAGCAAGCGCTGAAGAGCACGCTGTGAATGCAAAGGCTTATCAGAACTGGCTGAACTCAAAAAATATAAAATAAGCTTAGAAAGCACCTAAAAATTTATACAGCTAGAAAAATAATAAACGACCATAATGTTTTAAATATCAAATTGATATGGATATGAAAAACATTAAGGGTTATTCTTTCACGATTTTATACAAAAAAATAACCTATGAAGAATAAGACAGAAATTGTCAATATTTTCACAAAAAAAACTTTAGGACTAACCCTGGTACTTTCGGCGGCAGCACTGGCTTTTGCACAGGATAAGGCAGGCGTTTCAGGGACTATTGTCAACAAAAAAAACCAGCCGGTTCCTTATGCCTCAGTCACATTTAGCAATAAAGCGACCAAGTCATTGAGCGATGCCGTACTGACAGATGAAAAGGGACAGTATAAGCTTCAGCTTATGCCAGGAGATTATGACATTACAGTAGAGGCGATTGATTACAAAAAAAGTGTAATCAGCAAAAACATTACAGCAGCAGGCAATATCGGAGCATTATCTATTGAGCCTGAAGCAACCTCAACTGTTGACGGGAAAACAAAAGAAATTCAGGGTGTTGTTATCACCGCTTCTGCAACCAAAGCATATAAAGTAGAGCTCGACAAAAAAACGTACGATCCTTCACAGGACATTGTGAGCAAAGGAGGAAATCTTCAGGATGTTTTAACCAATGTTCCTTCAGTTTCTGTAGATACGGACGGAACTGTTTCTATGAGAGGGAATTCCAATGTGAAATTTTTGATCAACGGAAAGCCATCTTCCCTTCTTGGAATAGATGACGGAGCTAATGCATTGCAAAGTATTCCAGCTGATCAGATCGAAAGAATTGAAGTAATTACCAACCCTTCTTCCAAATTTGAAGCAAGTGGAACTGCCGGTATCCTGAATATCATTCTTAAAAAGGATAAGAAAATGGGCTTCAATGGTACTGTAACCGGAACTTTGGGCTATCTTCCAAGAACCAATCTTAACGCCAACCTTAACTGGAGAAAAGGCAACTGGACATGGTTCCTGAATGGCGGCGGCGGCTATCAGAAAAACGAAAGTACCATGAAAAATACGACGACAAGAAAGGATGACATCAACAGCCTGGCTTCTGATGCATTCCCTTTTACACAGTATTCTCAACAAAATGGTAAAACAACAAGAGAAAGTGACACTTACAACGTTACGGCAGGTTTCACTCATGATTTCAGTGATAAAACTTCTATCAACTTCTCAGGAATGATCAGAAGTTTTGACACCGATCAAACAGGTCTTAATTCTTATAATGAAAGGCAGTATACTACTCCTACTTCTGGTGTAAGCAATGTTTTAAGAGAAAGAAACAGCTACGGAAACAATAAAAACCTGGCCACTCAGTTTGACTTTGGGCTTGACCAGAAAATTGGAGATAACGGACAGTTATTATCTGCATCTGCAAGTTACCAGACGAATAAAACAGACGGAACCAATAAAATTGTCCAGAGAACATTTATTCAAAATATTTTACAGCCTCTTGGCAACATTACTAATAATGTAAGCACAGATTCTAAAACTGATACATTCATCGGAAAAATAGATTATGAACTTCCAATAGGTGAAAAATCTAAATTAGAAGCTGGAGCACGTTATGATTATAATAGAAATACCTACAATTATTTTGTAGATCAAATTAATAATGGACAGCCTGCATATACAAGGTATGATTTTACAAGTAACACGGTATATTCTGAAAAGATTTTGGGACTTTATGCTCAGTTTAAAAGTAAAATCGGAGAAAAATTTGCTTATCAGTTAGGATTAAGAAGTGAAACTTCAAAAATTGATGTCAACTTCCAGAATTTTGATATAAACGGAAATCCGGCAAATACTCCGGAAGTCAATAAGAACTATACCAAGTTTTTCCCTTCTGTATTTTTAAGCTATGATCTGGCGAAAAACAATCAGATCTTGTTAAATTATTCAAGAAGAATCAATCGTCCGAGAGCTTTTTCTTTGATTCCTTTCATGTCTTTTGATGATGACAGAAACTATTTCAGAGGAAATCCTAACCTTAATCCAACGTACGAAAACTCTTTTGAGCTTGGATATAACCTTTCGAATAAAAAAATCACCTTCAACCCGACTTTATATTTCAGAAAGTCTGAAGATGAGCAAAACAGATATCAGTATATAGATCAGACAGGAGCCGTAAACACAATTCCTTTTAACGTAGGAACAGAAACCAATTACGGTTTGGATCTTAACGGAACTTATGACCCATTCAATTGGTGGAAAATCATGCTTTCTGCTGACCTTTACGGGTATAAAAATACAGGAAGCTACAACTTATTCCCTGATAATCCGAAAACCTTCAATGATTTTTCTGGTTCAGGTTTCTCTTACAGAATTCGTTTTAACAATACCTTCAAGCCTACCAAGAACTTAAGCTTTCAAATCCAGAGCTTCTACAGAGCTGCTGAGAAAACTGCCATGAATAACCGTAAAGCGATGTATGGTATAGATTTAGGGGTAAGCCAGACGATCTGGAAAGGAAACGGAATTATCGGATTCAATATCCGAGATATCTTTAATACAAGAAAAATGAAAAATTTCTCTGATAATGCACAGTTTACCAGGGAAATGGAGATGCAATGGCAGCCGAGACAATTTGCTTTGTCTTTCACTTACAAATTCAAACAGGGTGAAAAGGTTGATGCCAAACCAAAAGTTAAAAAAGATATTAACTCCAATACAAAAGGAGACGAAGAACAAGGCGGTGGCCCAATGTAATACAACAAAAATCCCGAAAATTACTTTTCGGGATTTTTTATTATTTTATTTTACAGTTTCTATTCTGGCGTCTTTTTCTTTTTCCGCCTCATAGATTCTTCTTCTTAAGTCACTGGTGGAAAATCTGTGATCTCTTTTATTGTAAAAGATTTCAATTCCTTTTTCTTCGCAGTACTGTTTCCCTGTAAAATCTCTATCCATGTAATCGTCTCCGATGATTCTTACATCAATTACAAAAGATTTCAGGATATCCAACAGGTCTTCTTCCGTATAATAAGGAATAATTTCGTCTACAGCATTCACCGCTTTCAGTTGAATATATCGTTCAACGATAGTCTGGCTTGGCTTATTTTTGTTGGGACGATCGTGGGATGGGTCGATCTGAAGTCCTACGATTAAATAGTCACATACAGTTTTAGCTTCTTCAAGCATTTTGATGTGCCCGGCATGCAATAAGTCAAATGAGGAAAATGTAATACCTATTCTTTGTGTCTTCATATTAATGTTAAATTAAAGCTTCGCTGAAATCAATATTCTAAACAGAAAATTCAGAGAAGGTGTTTTTATAATTTGTTTTTATGATCTTTTTTAAATTATTCTTTCATATGACACAGAATATTTCTCAATATCCAAGTCTATGAATTTCTGGTGTTCAGATATTTTTGCCATTCCCAAACCGTTCTTAAGGATTCTTCCAAAGACGTTTCGGACTTCCAGTTCAGTTCTTTCTGAGCCTTCTCAGGATTGGCATAAGCAACCGTAATATCTCCTTCTCTTCTCTCACAGATTTGATAAGGTACTTCTACATTATTTGCTTTTTCAAATGCTTTTACCACCTCCAACACTGATGAACCTTTTCCAGTTCCCAGGTTGTAAGTATCAATCACAGCATCTTTTGTCGGGTCTTCCATCAACTTCTTCAATGCTGCAACATGCGCTTTGGCAAGGTCAACAACATAAATATAATCCCGTACAGGTGTTCCGTCCTCTGTGGCATAATCATCGCCCCAAATATTCAGTTTCTCGCGCATTCCTGCAGCAGTCTGCATCACATAAGGTACTAAATTATTCGGAATTCCTATCGGCAGCTCTCCAAGTTTTGCAGATGGATGGGCTCCGATAGGATTAAAATATCTTAATACCGAAATTTTACGGTGATATGCTTTTGCAAAATCAATCAGGATTTCTTCTCCCATCTGTTTTGTTTTCCCATATACACTTTCAGGTTTTTTCAACTGAGTATTTTCATCTATCGGCATTACATCTGCCTGTCCGTATACGGTACATGATGAACTGAAAATAAAGTTAGAAATTCCTCTTTCTTTAAACTCCTGAAGAATATTAATTAATGAGAATAAATTATTTTCATAATAATCCACAGGTTTGATCTGACTCTCTCCTACCGCCTTAGAAGCTGCAAAATTGATACATCCATCAATCTGGTAAGCATCAAAAACCTGAGTAAGAAGTTCTTTTCTTCTCAAATCAAAAGGATAAAAGGCAGGTTTTGTCCCTGTAATTTCCTCTATATTGTTTAAAATAAATCTCTCCGAATTGGATAAATCATCTACAATAACCACTTCAAAGCCGCTATTGATAAGTTCTACTACAGTGTGAGAACCAATATATCCAAGCCCCCCGGTAACAAGTATTGCCATTTTTATTTTTAATCTTTGTGTTTTCCTATACTTTCTATTTCGTCTCCTGCTGGATGATGTTTAAAATAATTTATTAATACAACTGGGCCAACAACGAATATTATATTTAAAAATATATAAGAAAGTAAATATTTATTAGTAGGATTTTCTATTTTCTGATATTTACCATTAAAAATTACTGCATGAAAAATAAGCATTAAGAATAAAGAAATATTCAGATAAAAAAACATCTTTCTTGATTCTCTAAAAATACAAATAAATGTAGCAGTTAATAATGGAAGTATTAAAAAGTATAATACATAAATAAGTATTTTAAATGTATTATACTCTTCTTTTAATCCATAGCCTCTTAAAAAGATATTAAACATGTTATATGCAAAAAATATCATCCAGCAAAGGATAAAAATAATTGCAAAAAAATACGCAAACTTATGCTTTAATATTCTTTCTTCGTGGAGCATAATTTATCTCATAAACTCAAGCACTGCATCCGTAATATACTTCAGCTGCTCTTCGTCCAGTTCGGTATGCATAGGTAAAGAAATTACCTGATCCAGAAGCTTGTCTGTATTCACAAAATCAGCATCATTACTTTCCTGATAGTATGCTTTCTGCTTTCTTAATGCTACCGGATAGTAGATCATCGCAGGGATTTCTTTTTCTGTCAGGAATTTTTGAAGTTCGTTACGTTTTCCATTCAAAATTCTTAAAGTATACTGGTGGAATACGTGGGTAGAATTTTCCGCTCTTTTTGGAGTCAGAATATTTGGATTTCCTTCGAAAGCTTCATCATAGAAATCTGCAGCTCTTCTTCTTGCTTCGTTATAAGAATCAAGATGTGGAAGTTTCTTTCTTAAAACGGCCGCCTGAATGCTGTCTAAACGAGAGTTCACCCCTACTTCTTCATGGTAATATCTTTCGTACATACCGTGGTTTACAATACCTCTTAAACGGTGAGCCAGTTCGTCATTGTTCGTGAAAATAGCACCACCATCTCCGTAGCATCCCAGATTTTTTGAAGGGAAGAAAGAGGTTGTTCCTACCGTAGACATTGTTCCTGCCTGGTTTACACTCCCGTCAGAGAATGTGTATTCTGAACCAATTGCCTGAGCATTATCTTCGATAACGTATAAGTTGTGCTCTTCAGCAATTTTTAAAATCTCTTCCATATTGGCACACTGTCCGAAAATATGTACCGGGATAATCGCTTTTGTTCTTGGTGTAATTGCTTTCTTAATCTGTTCTGTAGAAATTGTGAATGTATCATAATCCACATCTACCAATACTGATTTTAATTTAAGCAGGTGAATTACTTCTACTGTTGCAGCAAAAGTAAAATCAGCTGTAATAATTTCGTCTCCTTCTTTCAGATCTAAAGCCATCAGAGCGATCTGTAAGGCATCTGTACCATTGGCACATGGAATCACATGTTTTACTTCTAAATAAGATTCCAATTCATTCTGGAAAGACTTTACTTCAGGACCGTTAATAAATGCTGCAGAATCCATTACATTCAAAACTGCATTGTCTACATCGTTCTTTATTTTATAATACTGACTTTGCAAGTCAACCATCTGAATTTTTTTCATATAATAAATATTTGTGTAAAAATAAGGAATTTAAAATCCTATCAAAAATTTTATTGATTTTGTTTTTATCTTTATACAAAATAATCTTATGAAAAAACTTTTACTCTTTTGTTTCCTAACTGGTTATCTCAACGTATCTGCACAGACGGAACTTGTTTTTGTTTATTTCACAGACAAGCCTAACAAAGCTGCGTTTTATGCGAATCCACTTTCGGAACTCAGTCAGAAATCACTCAACAGACGTACTGCATTAGGTGTTTCGCTTAATGATCAGGATGCTCCTATTGAACAATCTTACCTTCAAAACCTTCAAAATTTAGGGTTTGTAGTTACAGATTATTCCAAATGGCTCAACGGAGCAGCGGTAAATGCCACACCGGCACAAAAAACTTTACTTCAGTCCCAATCTTTTGTTTCATCCGTTGAAAGCTTTGCCAGAAACAATTCTACTACCATAAAAACGGCACCCGTAAAATGGAAAGATGATATTATCCTCAATAAAACACTGACCAATTTTAACTATGGTTCCGGTGCAGGACAAATAGACCAGGTCAATATACGGCCTCTTCACCTGGCCGGCTATACCGGAACTGGAATTTCTATAGCAGTAATTGATGCGGGATTTCCCACAGTGAACACAGGAACTGCTTTTTCAAGGTTATGGACAGGCAATCATATAAAGGCATCCTATGATTTTGTAACCAAAACCGGGGATATTTATAATACAGCGCTCAGTCCGCATGGTTCTGTCGTTTTAGGGGCTATCGGCGGCTACCTGGAAAATATTTTTGTAGGAGCTGCCCCCGATGCTGATTTCTATCTTTACCGCAGTGAAAATGCTGCCGTAGAGGTTCCGGAAGAAGAGTTATATTGGATTGAGGCGGCTGAAGAAGCAGACAGAAAAGGGGTGGAAATCATTACCTCATCACTGGGATATAATGTTTTTGATGATACCCGTTACAATTATACCTATGCAGATATGAATGGAAGTACTTCCTTCATTGCCCGCGGAGCAGAAATCGCTGCTGAAAAAGGAATCTTTGTACTTGCAGCTGCCGGAAATTCAGGACAGCAGCCATGGCATTATCTTATGACCCCATCCGATAATGCTAAAGTATTTTCTATCGGATCTGTAGATTCTGCCGGAAATGCATCGGGATTTTCTTCTTTCGGACCCAACTCTCTCGGAATGGTAAAACCTGACGGAAGTGCTCAGGGTACCGGTACCACAACAGTTTATGATAATGCAACTCTTATTGTGAACGGAACTTCTATTGCTACCCCCATTGCTGCGGGAGGTGTAGCGTGTCTTATCCAGGCATTTCCAACGATGAACAGAGAGCAAATAAGGACAAGATTAAGACAAACCGCTTCCCTGTATCCTGCTCATTCGGATCAGATAGGATATGGTATTCTTAATTTCGGAAGCTTGTACAACATCGTTCTGAATACTTCTGAACTCGTAAAAAAGGAAAAATTATCCATATTCCCCAATCCGGTTAAAAACATTCTCAATATCGCTTCAGAACAAGACATCATGTCTTTGGAAATCTATGATAACCTGGGAAGATTAATCAGAAAAAGTAATAACCAGAAATCGATAAAAGTAGAGGATTTTGCGAAAGGAACGTATTACCTGAAAATTCAGACAAAGGATAACGTTTTGTATGAAAAGTTCTTAAAGGAATAAAAAATTTGTTTCTCGCAGATTATACAGATTCATTATAACATAAACATTTGTGTGATCTGCGGGAGATATATTACTATTTTTGATCGTATTACAACATAAAAATAAGTTTGAGCTAAAGCTCCTTGAATGGTTTATAATAAAAAAACGGGCTAAAGCCCGTTTCTATTGATATTTCTGTCTTTTAAATAATTTAAGCTGAGTTTCTGCTCGCATTAATATTCCCGAATAAAGAACGTGTCACCAGTTTCCCATAAGCATCCAAATCACCTTCTCCTTTCTGAATCTTCATCAAGGCATATTGCTGGATACTCAACAATGGAAGTACAATCTTTTCACGGATCTTAACAGATTTTCTGGATAATGGATCTTCTTCCTGAAGCATTTTAAATCCTGTCAGCTCCAGCATGATATCTCTTGAAAGCTCGTATTCATCGAAAAGAACATTCCAGAAGGCACCGAACTTAGGATTGCTTTTGATATAATACGTTAAAGGGAAATAGGACTTGTTCATACTCATCATTGAGTTCAAAACTAAAGTTTTAAAGAAATCCGAACCTTTGTACAGTTCTCTTACTTCTTCAAATCTCCCTTGTTCTTTCATTTTCTGCATCGCATATCCAAAGCCAAAAAACCCGGGAACATTCTGCTTTAATTGTGACCAGGAACCTACAAATGGGATAGCTCTCAAGTCTTCAAATTTCAGTTCACTTCCATTTCCTCTTTTTGAAGGACGGCTTCCAATATTGGTTTTCCCATAATATTCCAATGTACTCATCTCCTGAAGATAGGGAACAAACATAGGATGGGCTTTCAGATCAGAATATTTCTGGTAACTGATATCTGCTAATTCTATAATTAAAGCTCTCTCCTTTTCTGTAAGGTCTTTCTTTGCATTTTTGAATACATCATTTTCTACCCCAGCCGTCAGCAGCTGCTCAAAGTTGTATTTTGCCTGTTCTTTATTTCCGAAAATACTGGTGATCGTCTGCCCCTGAATGGTCAGTTCAATTTTATTATTGGCAATCGTTTTCCCTTGGGAAGCATAAAAGTCGTGGGTTTTTCCTCCCCCTCTGGCTGGCGGACCTCCTCTGCCATCGAAGAATACAACTTTAATATTATTCTGTTCGGAAAGCTTTGTCAACAATTCTTTCGCTTTATAAATCTCCCAATTGGCTTTTAAATATCCTCCATCCTTTGTTCCATCTGAGAACCCAAGCATAATGGTCTGTTGATTTCCTCTTTTTTCAAGATGCTTTTTATACACAGGATTCTGATACAGTTCATTCATCACATGCTCAGCATTGGCAAGACCTTCCATCGTTTCAAAAAGCGGAACAATATCCATATTGATTTCTTCGTCCTTATACCCGCAAACTTTAAAGAATGCATAGACGTTCATCACATCTTTCACCGCATCAGAATTGGAAATAATATAGCGGTTCATTCCTCTCAGCCCGTTTAGGTTCTGAATGTCCGAAACCTGTGAAACTGTTAACAAGGTATCTTTTACAATATCTTCAAAACCTTCTGTATTTATTTTCTCAGAAACCTGAATCAGCTGATTGAACTTCTGTTCATCATCTGCCTCTTCTTTTCCATATACTTTTGCATAAACCTCATCAATGACTTTCTGATGAATCCTGCTGTCCTGGCGAATATCCAATGTAGCAAAGTGAGTCCCAAAGATCATTACACGATCTCTGAAATTAGCCAAAAGATCCAGAAACAAAGAGTTATGTTCATTCACCAATATTTTTTCTGCTTCATCAGCTTTCTTTAAAATATCTTCTGCCGTAATATTTTTTCCATCAAAAATGGCAGCATACAGTTCTTCGCTTAATTGGGTTAAAACTTCAGAAACCCCTCTGAAACTCAATCTTCTTCTGATGAATTTCAAATGGCTGTAATACGACTTCAGAATGGCTGAACGAAGTTCTTCCGCTACTCTTTTTGTCACATCAGCAGTTACAAAAGGATTTCCATCCCTATCGCCTCCAGGCCAGAAACCAAGCTGGATAATATCTTCATGAAGGTGGAAATGCCCGTTGCCAAACGTCTTTTTGATCTTTGTAAACAGCTCTCCAATGGTATCATAATACACATATCTCAGGTATGAAATAATACTCAGGGCTTCATCTATCGGAGTGGGTTTTTCTTTATTAACAAAAGGTGTTTTCCCCAGCTGCTGCAGAAGCATATCAATCTGAGTGACAGAATCACCGGCAATAGCGCCTCTTAAATCCTGAATAATTCTTTGTACTGAGCTTGGGTAAAACTGAGTGGGGTGTGCAGTAAATACAACCTTTATACTAAAATCCTTCAATTTTTCACGTACTTTTTCAATTTTATGATCCTGAAAAGAACGTTCAAAAAGATTGGTCACCGTACCGCTGTCGCTTTCAGAATGAAGGTTGGGAAATGCCGCATCTTCAATACTGTCAAACAAAACCACCTGTCTTTCTATATACTGAATGATTTTGAAAAGCAGTTCAAGCTTTTGCTCTTCATTCTGAAGATCGGTATGGTTTTTAAAAAACTCTTCAACGATATCTTCAGGGGTCTTCCCTGCTTCATAGCCGGTTCTGCTTTCTTCATAAAGAAACGGAAGCAGCATCCCAATATTCGTCATTTTATCATAAGGCAGGCTCATAAATAATGAATTGTAGATCTGGAACTTATTTTCCACAATCTGCCTGAATTTTTCTGCGCGTTGGTCGTGTATCATAGTAACAAATGTAAGTGATTTTGAAATTAATTAGATTGACAAATGACAAAAAATATAGTGATAAAAATGAAATTTATATTAATTTTTGTTCAGGAAAATTGATTAGTTTTGGCTTCCTTTTAAAAACTTACCATGATCAGATTCAACTTCAATGCCGATGTGAATATCAAAACAAATGGAAATAAGGTCGATAAAAAGGGACTGAAGGTCATTTTAATGGTATTTGGTTTGTTTTTTTTGCTTGTTATTTCTTCAATAATAGGTTTTCTCTTTTTCATTTCCAATAGTATAAACTCAATGCAACAGGCTGTGGATGATCACAATGAACAATTAGATTCGGTTGCTGCTTTACCGGTTCTGAAATGTAAAATCTATACTGATAAAGCCATCATCTCCCCTATGTCAGGAAAAGAGGCTGCATTCTATTTTCTTCGTGTTGGTTATGTTAATTATAGTACTTATAAAATGACCAAACGTCCATCTGAAATTTACGAAAAGTTTGATTACAGCGTCATTGCAAAGTATCCTAAAGGGGCTCAGCTTTCCGTCAATGGTCAATTATATCCTATTGATTTTAAACTATGCATCGCAGATAATATAAGTGGTGCAGAACATTTCACACAGGACACTTACTCCACCAATTACAAAACATCTTACTATTTAAAAAATTATAGACCAACAGAAAATCATAAGATTTCTCTCTTAAAAGATCAGCACCCATGGGTTAACTCATTTCTTGAACCCTATGGTTTAACGAATCTGCTGGTGAAAGAATATGTTTTTAAAAATGGTGATTCGGTTTATATCAAAGGTAAAATTGAAAATGGCCGAATTGTTCCGTTTGTGGAGCATATGATCAACTAAATGTTTTGATAAAAAAACAAAATAGACTTTCATATTGTTTTTATTGTTAAAGCATTAAAATAAAGATAGTTTAAATATATTGATTCATCAATTTCAATCAAAAGAGGAATGCCCACCTTTTAAAAAAACAGTAATTTTATAGATTATTTAAATATCTATGGGATATATCAGAGAATATTACGAACAGATTGTCAAGCTTCAGGAATCGGAATGGGCATTTATAGCGGGACATTTCCACAGAAAAGTTTTTGCTAAGAATGAAATTTTAACTCAGCAGGGCGATACAGAGAATTATTTATCTTTTATAGAGTCCGGGCTGGTAAGATTTTATATTCCTGATGATGAGTATGGCTATACTTTCAGTTTTAGTTTTGAAAAAGAATTCAGCTGTGCCTATGATTCTTTTCTTACCCAAACTCCTTCTGAGTATGAAATGCAAGCTCTGACAGAGACTGTGGTATGGCAGATTTCCTATGATGATCTGCAGAAGATCTACAGCCAGACTAATGTAGGGAATCATTTGGGACGTTTTGCTTCTGAGAAACTGTTTCTGGCCAAAAGCAAAAGAGAGCTTTCTTTACTAAAACTTACAGCTAAGGAACGCTATCTGAAGTTATTTACAGAACAACCGGAAATGCTGAGACGTGTTCCTTTAAAATATATTGCTTCCTACATCGGAATTACACCGCAGGCTTTAAGCAGAATCCGCAGACAGATTAATTAACATAGGTTCATTGTATATCCTTTCTCTTCTGCTGAACTTTGCTGAAAAATACGACAATGAATTTATCTATTCTCGCCTATGGAAATCGCATTTTAAAGCAGAAATGCCTGCAGATTGAAAAAAATACTCCTGACCTACAGACATTGATTGCCGACATGTGGGATACGATGGAAAATGCCAATGGCTGCGGTCTGTCCTCTTCTCAAATCGGAAAACCTTTACAGCTTTTCATTGCTGACAGTCAAGTGGCTTTTGAAAATTTTGATTCGGAAGACCGAATCCTGTACTTTGAGAAAAATGACAAAGGCATAAAAGAAACTTTTATCAATGCAAAAATCATCCACACTTCCGAAGAAACCTGGGAAGATTATGAAGGATGTCTGAGTATTCCCGGACTTTCTCAAAAGGTAAAGAGACCCTGGGAAATTACTATTGAATATCTGGATCAGGATTTTATAAAGCATACTAAAGTCTTCAGGGGTTTAACAGCCAGAATTATCCAGCATGAATATGATCACACGCAGGGAATTTTATATACCGACCGCCTGAAACCTCTTACAAAAAAATTGATAGAGTCTAAGCTTAAAAAAATTGTCTGCGGGAATATTGCTGTGGGATATCCGATGAAGTTTTTATAATTTTGATTACAAAACATTAATAACTAATTTTACTCTTCACACCATCCATAATCCATGAAAAAAATATTTACCTTTTTACTCATAACACTTCTGTTCATCTCTTGTGAAAAAGATTGTTACAATGCACCCCTGCCGATCCTTTTTAAGTTTGTAGACTCTAATGATGAAAATCTTATTGCCAACGGGACATTAACTACCTATTCAATTCAGGAAGAAAATAATGCCAGTGTGCAATTATCCAAAACATCCGACAATATGATTATTTTGGAAAACGTGGGTGCCTATAATGGTACAAAAAAATATAGTTTCTCTTCCAATATTAAATCTTTTGATTTTTCAATCCAATCATCAGAATTTAAAGGAGGTTGTGATGGCTATCAAATCAATAAATTAACATTTACAGGCATAGGTATTGATGTAACTGATGAAAAAGGATATTATAAAATTGTATTCAAATAATTCTCTTCCTTAAATTTGCACTGGAAACCCATTCTTTATGAAAGTAATCATCGCATTTTCTCTGATATTCTCCAATCTGCTTTACAGCCAGATCAAAGTTCCTGATGATTATAAAAAAATTCCTGATATTCTTGACACCGTAGATTATCTCTACCCGTTTATTATACCGGCTAAAGAATATGCTTACTGGCGCGTTTTCAGCAATGATATTGATTATGAAAAAGCAGTGATCTATGAAAGTCAGGCTCCCGATTTTATGACGATCAATGAACCTGTTCCTGAAAGAGGTTTCTTCCAGAAATGTATTGGAAACAACTGTTTTTCATATATTCTGGCGTGCAAAAATGAAAGATCTGTTTATTTTTCTAATGAACAGCAGTTGAGAGATTTTATCGGAACGGTGGATAATCTTCCGGAAGCTATTTTACTCGCAAAAACTTATGGTTATTCTGTAGATACCAGTAACCGCTTTACCGGAGCCTATAAAATGGAAGACCGCCATATTTCTATGTATCTTATGCAGTCTAAGGGCTGCCCGGCTGTGAAAGAATCTTTTTTAGTTAAAATCAATAGAAAAACCGGGAAACTGGAAGCAAAAAGTAATGGTATTTATGCTAAGGATGAGAACTGTTCTTCTTTGTAGTAATTTTTTGAAAACGCTAAGGCGCAAATAAATTTACAAATGCTATGCTTTAAGACGCAAGGATTTTATCTTTGATAAAATTGATAACCAAATATTTTAAACCATTAAGATTTTTTAAGCTGATAAGAATAGTTAAGGGAATAGCTAAAGCTATTTTTTAGTGACCTGCTTTATTTCCCCTTCAGAGATAGGTCTTAATTATTCTTCACTTCTTCACAGATCTTAATGGTTTAATTTTAATACTGCTTCTTTTATATATTAATCGCTCCCTGCCTAGAAGCAATCAGGTAAGCTTCTTTCAAAGTTTCAGAATAGGTTGGATGGGCATAGGAAATACGGAACATATCTTCTGCGGTCACTTCAAATTCCTGGGCAATAACACCTTGGGCAATCAAATCGGCAGCTCTGGCTCCAATGATATGAACACCCAGCACTTCACCATATTTCGGATCTACCAAAACTTTGGCAAAACCTTCCATATCCATTGAAGCCCGGGCCCTTGCACTGGCTGAAAATGGGAATTTCCCTACATTATAGGCTATATTATTTTTTTTCAGATATTCCTCGGTATATCCTACTGAGGCTACTTCCGGCCAGGTATACACCACAGAAGGAATTCGGTTGTAATGGATGTGGTGTTTTTGCCCGTTAATGGTTTCTGCTACAAAAACTCCTTCTTCTTCAGCTTTGTGAGCCAGCATGGCTCCTCCAATAACATCTCCGATAGCATAGATATTGGAAGCTGATGTCTGATTATTTTCATTCACTTTAATAAATCCTCTCTCATCAATCTGTATATCTGTGTTTTCAAGACCGAGACCTTTTACATAAGGACTTCTTCCTACCGCCACCAAAATATAGTCTGCTTCCAACTCTCCTTCTGCCCCATTTTTATCTTTAAAAAACACTTTGGCTGCAGAACCTGTATTCTCCGTTTTATAAACAGCCTGATTAAGACGAATATCAATTCCTTCTTTTTTAAGAATTTTCTGGAGATTTTTTCCCAGTTCATGATCCATCGCAGCAATCAGGTGGTCAGCATATTCCAGAATGGTTACTTTCGTTCCGATACGGCTGAAAATAGAAGCCATTTCTACCCCGATTACTCCTCCTCCAATAATTACCATGGATTCCGGTTTTTCTTGTAAAGACAATGCTTCCGTGGAAGTAATGATTCTCTTTTTATCAATTTCCACTCCCGGAATGCTTGAAGGCTTTGATCCTGTCGCAATGATATAATGTTTTGCGGTAATCTCTTTTACTTCAGATCCATTTATAATTTTCACAGTAGAATTATTGACAAATCCTGCTGTTCCTGTCAGCCTTGTAATTTTATTTTTATTCATTAAAAAGTCGAGACCTCCGGTATTCTTTGAGACCACATCTGACTTTCTCCTGTACATTTGTGAGAAATCGAGCTCAATCTCATCTAGCTTAATCCCGTGTTCATTGAATTTATGCTGTGCATCTGCATAATGATGGGTACTGTCCAGTAAAGCTTTAGTTGGAATACAGCCTACATTGGTACATGTTCCCCCCAAGGTATCATACTTTTCTATAATTACTGTTTTATATCCCAGCTGTGCACTTCTTATCGCTGCTACATATCCACCAGGTCCTGAGCCTATTACGGCAATGTCATAATGATCCATTTGATTTATTAATTTTTTATGATTAAATTTACTTGCAAAACAAAAGTAAAATTAATACAAACACTTTTATTTTGCAAGTATTATTTTAACATTAACAAAATGAGTAAAAAAAGATCCACCTGCCCGATCAGCTGTTCACTGGAAATGTGGGGTGACAAATGGTCCCTGCTCATCATAAGAGATCTTATGCTGAAAAAAGAATGTACCTATGGAGACTTTCTTAAAGCAGATGAAAAAATTGCTACCAATATCCTGGCTTCCAGGCTTCAGAATCTATTGGACAATGGCATTATTGATAAGAAAGACCATCCGGACAGCAAATTGAAAATTCTGTATTTTCTGACTCAAAAAGGAATTGACCTTATTCCTGTAATTGTGGAGATCAATCTTTGGGGAGATCAATACCTGACTATTCCTGATGACCGGAAAAAGCTTCTGGAAGACATAAAAAGAGATAAGGAAGATTTTATAAAAAGAGCAAAAGCCTATCTTTCTCCTGAAATTTAATGGACTTGTGAAAGGATATAAAAAGAAATATTACCAATACTTCTAAACAGCTAACGGTAATAGTTTTCATAAAATTTAATAATAGCAATTTTAAAATTTCATTAACTCAGTTTTCCTTTTTCATTCCGTAAATTTGACTAAAATAAATTTAGAACAATGCTTAATTTCGAGTTTAAAAATCCTACAAAAATACTTTTCGGGAAAGGCGAAATCGCTAAAATTTCCAAAGAAATTCCTAAGGATGCAAGAATATTAATGATTTATGGTGGTGGAAGCATCAAAAATAATGGGGTATACGATCAGGTAAAAGAAGCTTTGAAAGATCATGAAGTATATGAATTTGGCGGAGTTCCTGCCAATCCGGAATACGAAGTCTTAATCAATGCCCTTAGCTTTATTAAAGAAAAAAATATCACTTATCTTCTTGCTGTAGGTGGCGGATCTGTGATTGACGGAACCAAGTTTATCTCTGCGGCAGCCCATTATGATGGTGAGCCATGGGATATTCTGAAAATGCCAGTAAGAACATTTGAAGGGCAGGGAATGCCTTTTGGAAGTATTCTGACGCTTCCTGCAACAGGTTCTGAGATGAATTCAGGCTATGTAATCTCAAGGAGAGAAACCAACGAAAAACTATCTTCAGGAGGTCCTGGACTTTTCCCACAATTTTCTGTGTTAGATCCGGAAGTCATCAGATCCATTCCAAAAAACCAAATCGTTAACGGAATTACAGATGCGTACACTCACGTATTGGAGCAATATATGACGGCTCCTTCCTCTGCAGATCTTCAGGAGAGAATCGCAGAAAGCATTCTGATCAGTCTTCAGGAAACAGCTCCTAAAGTGTTGGCCGATGACTTCAATTACGATGCTGCCGGAAACTTTATGTGGTGCTGTACAATGGCTCTGAACGGACTTATTCAGAAAGGAGTGATTACAGACTGGGCAGTACACGCTATGGGACACGAACTGACCGCTTATTTCGGTATCGATCACGCGAGAACCCTGGCGATCATTGCTCCATCACATTACCGTTACAATTTTGAAGATAAAAAAGGAAAACTGGCACAATATGCTGAGAGAGTTTGGGGAATAAAAGACGGAACTGTAGAAGAAAAAGCAGAACTGGGAATCAAAAAAATGGAAGAATTCTTCCACAGCCTTCACATTAAAACCAAACTTTCTGAATATACAGAAGATTTTAACGGAACGGCTGAAAAGGTTGAAAAAGCCTTTACAGAAAGAAACTGGATAGGCCTTGGAGAGTATAAAAAACTGACTCCGCAGGATGCTTATAAGATTGTAGAGATGAGCTACTAGGAATTTAAAGTTTCAACTTTAAAGTTATGATATCCCGTTTTAAGTTTTGACTGAAGCTGGATTGAATGAAAATATATGGTAAGCGGGCTTCAGCCCGCTTCTTTTGGTTTTGGTTGTTGTATTAAAAATTCTTTATTTCTTTAAATCAATTTTAATATTTTAACTGCTTTATCTGCTCAAAAATAGTGATTCGCTGTTCAGAATTATTCAATTTACAAACATTCGTTTAAAAATTCGTTATTTCATTATAGATATTTCAAATTTATTTATATTTTAGCATATTCTTAAATTTGTGAAAATGAAAAAACAGCTACTTTTATTTGCCTTTTCTGCCCTAGCGCTTACTTCTTGTAAAGATGACAATCTTGATGCATACGAAATGGATATCATGAAGGGAGATTGGAAGGAAGTTAAAAGGGAAGTAATTTCCGGAAAAGATAATAAAACAGTGCTTTATACTGAAACTTTAACAGGGTGTGCAACCAAAAATACTCTTTTCTTAAGAACAGATTATTATGTAAGCTACACAGCGTATACGGGAGAAGGAGCCAACTGTACTGCAGCTCCGAAAACTGAAGGAAGATATACCTATGATGCTGATTCAAAGATTATAGGAATCAAACTTGGTGATGATGCATCAATCAACTACAGAGTGGAGGTTTTAACAGGCAAAGATCTTAAACTTGCTCAGCAATCAGGAATCTTTGATATGAATGGAGATAAAATTCCTGACATTCCTTACGTTACCTACAAAAGATAAATCATAGACTCCCGTTAATCGGGAGTTTTTTATTATTTTTATATCTAATTTAAAACTGAATATAATGAAGAAGATTCTTACAGCATTTCTATTGCTGTGTTTTACTATTGCCTTTTCTCAGGAAAAAAAGCCGATGTTCTGGCAGGACATTCAGGAATTCAAAAAACAGGATCAGCAAAACCCGCCACAAAAGGATGCTATTTTATTTCTGGGAAGCTCATCATTCACCAAATGGACTGACATCGCTGATTATTTCCCTGACAAAACGATTATCAACAGAGGATTTGGGGGATCAAGGCTTACAGATCTTAATGATTTTGCGAATGATCTTTTAGCTCCTTATCAACCTAAGCAGATCATTATTTACTGCGGTGAAAATGATTTTGCAGACAATCATCAGTTAAAAGCACAGGTCGTTGTCGACAGATACAAAGCTTTTTATAAAAAAATACGTGAACGATTTCCTGCTATTGAAGTAGATTATATCTCAATCAAATACTCGCCGAGCAGAGAGGTGATCTGGCCACAAATGAAAGCGGCCAACAAAAAGATCGCTGCTTTTATGAAAAAAGAACCTCATGCCGCATTCATTGATGTGACTAAAGCAATGGAAGATGCTAACGGAAATGTAAGAAAAGATATTTTCGTGGAAGATATGCTTCATTTTAAGCCGGAAGGGTATAAAATCTGGACTAAAATAATTACTCCTTATCTGAAATAAACTACAACCCATGATAAAAAAACCAATAACCACTCTTTTTTTTGTTTTACTGTATTCTCTTTCATTTTCTCAGGAAAAACCAAATGAAAAAACAGTTCTTCAGGAACTTTCAGGCAATGCCTGTAAGTGTGCCGATTCTATTAGTCTGTCTAACCGGAAGAAGGAAGATATCCTAAAAGATGTTCATGAATGTATTGATAAATACACAGGAGCACTTCAGATCTCAACTCTTTTGAAAGGAGCAGAAAAACAGTCAGAAAAAGCCCCTGAAGTGAACGGAAAAAAGCAGATTAACCTGACTTTTAACACCAATAAAAATTCACAGCAGTACAAAGACAGTTATAATGAAATTGAGCGCTATCTGATGCAAAACTGCGGAAGTGTAAAAAAAGCTACTCAAACTACTGAAACCAGCTATGACAAGTTCTCAAAGAATAATACGGCCATTGATTTCTATCAGAAAGCTGCTGAAGCAGGGAAATTGGAAAACTGGAAGGATGCGATCCAATACTATGAACAGGCTGTAAAAATTGATCCAAAATTCATTTATGCCTGGGATAATCTGGGAATCACCTATAGAAGAGTGGGAGAATATGATAAGGCTCTTCATGCTTATAAACAGTCTTTAGCAGCTGATCCAACAGGTAAAATGCCTTTACAGAATATTGCCATAACGTATGTTTATAAGAAGGAATACCAGAAGGCTATTGATGCGTATAATGATTTTGACAAAGCATATCCAGGTGATCCGGAGGTTTATTATGGAATGGGACAAGTTTACTTTACTCATTTGAAAAATAATGAGAAGGGACTCGATAATATCTGCAAAGCTTACACAATTTATACTGAGCAGAAATCTCCTTACCGTTCTGATGCAGAAACCATGATAGGTTATATCTACAAAAGCATGAAGGAGGAAGGCAAAACAGATAAGTTTAAGGAAATTTTAAAAAACAACAAGATCCAATTTGATTAAAAAAATAAAAACTCCCAAAAAATGGGAGTTTTTATTTTTCTTATTTCTTTCTTTTCGATTTCGATATTGCTTTCTGCTGAGCTCTGTTGGCTCCGAATTTCTTAGGCGTCTTTCTTTTGGAAGGACCACCCCAGTTTTCTTTTGTATTTTTACTTTTCTTCTCGTGGAAAGCTCCTCCTCCGTCATTCAGTTTTACCTGTACAGGGTTTTTCATGACAACCTGATCTTCTTCAGCAGCGATCTTTTTAGGATTGATCTTAACGTCTTCCGGGAATTCATTAAACTTCAATTCTTTATCCATCAATAGCTCTATATCAAGAATCAAAGGTTCTTCTTTTTTAGCTACAAAAGTAATTGCCTTTCCTTCTTTATCTGCTCTACCTGTTCTACCGATTCTGTGGATATACTGTTCCGGAATATCAGGTGTTTCAAAGTTGATCACATGGGTAATGTTTGAAATATCAAGACCTCTTGCCATTACATCCGTAGTAATCAAACCTCTGATCT
Source organism: Chryseobacterium sp. KBW03 (assembly GCF_003852415.1). Lineage (NCBI taxonomy): Bacteria > Pseudomonadati > Bacteroidota > Flavobacteriia > Flavobacteriales > Weeksellaceae > Chryseobacterium > Chryseobacterium sp. KBW03. The sequence goes on from NZ_QAJO01000012.1 coordinate 102,437, forward strand.
CTTCATTTTCAAAACTTTTCATCGCTTTCAGCCTGTAATTCTGAGATTTGTTCGAGTGAATCACATCAAACTGCTCAGGGAAAAGCTCATCAATTTTGGTAAAGAGCAGGTCAGCATGTTTTTTATTATTATTAAAGATCAGCACCTTAGACATATCTGTATTGTTCTTCAGTAAATGTTCAAGTAAATTGATCTTCGTATTAAAGTTTTCTACTTTATAAGCAGTCTGTTCTATTTTTTCAAGCGGCGTTCCAGATTTTGCCAATGAAATTTCTATCGGATTTGCAAAATACACATCCAGCATTTCATCTACGGCTTCTGTCATGGTTGCAGAGAAAAGAATATTCTGTCTCTTCGCCTTCATCATTTCAAAAATATGGGTAAGCTGCGGTCTGAAACCTAAGTTAAGCATCTCATCAAATTCGTCAATGATCAGTTTCTGAACTTCTTTCAGAGAAATAGCATTATCTATGGAAAGGTCCATCACTCTTCCCGGAGTTCCAACCAAAATATCACAACCATTATTGAATAACAATTTCTGAGTATTAATATTTTTCCCTCCGTATATTCCAATGACTCTTGCAGTAATATTTTCTGTCAGTTTCTCAAGAATTTCAGTTACCTGCACTACCAATTCTCTTGTAGGAACAAGCACCAAAACAGTTGGATTCCCTGTTTTGCTGTATTTCCAGGCTTTAAGAACGGGTAAAAGATAAGCTAATGTTTTCCCGGTTCCCGTCTGCGCAATTCCCATCACATCTCTCCCTGAAAGAATAGGCTTCAAGCTTTTCTCCTGAATGGGTGTAGGCTCAAATAATTCTAAATCCGCTAAAACATCAAGAATTTTAACCGGCAGGTCAAAATCTGCAAAAGTGAGTTTTTCCATTTTGCAAAGATAGGTATTTAATTAGAAGTTGAAAATTAGAGGCAGCAGATATTAGGTAGAGGGAGCAGATATTAGGTAGCAGGTGGCAGGTATTTGAACTAAAGAGTATTCTTAGATCATATAAAATGGATCAATATTGTATTTTGTACGCAACTATCAATACAATAACAAGCCACTTTATCTTCTAATTCACCTTAACACTGGTACTTTTGATTTTGATATCATCATCTTCCCATTTGCTCGAGGTAACGATAACGTATCCTTTCTTTTTCGGGTCTTTTTTGATGGGAAATTTGTCCTCTTCCCACTGGTTACAATGAGTGGAAATAGAAGGAATTAAAAGCTTCCAACCCGTTTTTCCTGATGTATACACCAGAAATCCCCGCCAACAGCTTGTACACCATCCGGGATAAATTCCAATTTCATCTTTTCCATCCTCATTAAGATCTCCAAGGTTGTATAAAGTTCCGTCATAAGCCGGCGAAACCGTAAACGGTTTTATCTTTTTATCACTGAAATAAACAGTGGTTTCACATTTTCCGTCGCATTCATCAGTACAATCACTGACTTTTGTATAGGCATATTCTTTGGTTCCGTTTCCGTCAAAATCGCCCTGTACTTTCTCCTCTTTTCCTTCCTGAGCCCAACAATATGAGCTGAATAAGGTAATGGCTGTTATAATAAGTGTTTTCATTGTTATTTTTTGATTGTAAAATGCGGAATCGGAATACATCCGTTTCCAGCATTAACTTTTTCATCACTTCCTCGTAACTCTCAGCAAAAGTATTAAAACCAGAATCACTGAAAAAACAAAACCTAAGACCGCCACCAAAGATAGCTCTCCTATTCTCGGACCGGATTCTGAGGAAAAAACAATGGCTGTCGCTATAATATTTGCGCCTAAAATCATGGCTAAAATCAGATTAACTACACTGGTTTTGATCAGCTGATTGGTTTTATCAATATTTTTAATCTCACTGGAAATGGTAAATTTATTTTCATCCAGCTTTTGGAGAACAGAACGCAGCTCTTTCGGAATTTCATCCACATTGTCTGTGAAATTCATCATCCTGTCCATTCCTGTTTTCAAAAGATTTTTGGGACTTATTTTTCTGGTGAATATCTTCTTTGTATAGGGATGAAGACTTTTAACGATATCCAGATCAGGGTTGATATTTCTTCCAACTCCTTCTATCAGGCTGATCCCCTTAAATAAAAGATAGAAATAATCTGGCATATAAAGCCTGTTGTCTTTCAAAATATTTTTCATCTTGTTGATCATCACCTGAACATTAATTTCCTGTAATGATGAGCTGTGAACAAAGTTCAGGATGTCTTCCACATCATTTTCGAACCTTCTCTCATCGGGAATTTCATAGCTTATCGCCATTTTCTTGAGGTAACGGACTATTTTATGAGAGTTTTTAGCAACAAAACTTACAATAAGATTTTCAAGAATTTCTTTATCATTAGGCTGAATTTTTCCTACAGCCCCAAAATCAATGAAAACGACTTTGCCGTCTTTTTTTACCAGAATATTTCCGGCATGAGGATCGGCATGAAAGAATCCGTAGTCTAAAATCTGGGAAACAAACAACCTCAATCCTGCTTCAGAAACGTTTACAGGATCAATACCATTCGCCAGAAGAACAGATTTATCAGTCACCTTTATCCCATCAATAAATTCCATACAAAGAATATTGTTGTTGGAAAATTCTTCGTAGACTTTAGGAACGTAGGTTTCTTTATTATTTTTAAAATTCAGACGGAACTGCAGGATATTATTTCTTTCATTTGTCAAAGAAACTTCTTCCAGCAATGATCTTTCAAAAGTGGAAATCGCCTGTTTCATATTCAGCTTCTCTCCTATCTCTGAATAAGCAGAAATCAGTTTTTCAATATCTTTGATGAGCAGCAAATCGTCTTCAATAACAGACTGAACATCGGGTTTTCTGAGTTTTAAAATAACAGGGCTTCCATCCTTGAAAACCGCTTTATAGACTTGTGCAATGGAGGCTGTAGCCAGAGGTTCTTTCTGAATTTCCAGAAAATAATCTTTCACGGAGATATTGAATTCACTCTCTAGTGCTTCTTCAACATTCATGTCTACCACTTCTACTTTGTCCTGAAGTTTCTGCAGCTCCTGGATCAGTTCCGGAGGTAAAAGGTCTTCTCTGCTGCTGAATGTCTGACCAAGCTTTACAAAGGTAGGTCCCAACTCTTCGAGAGCCAGTCGTATTCTTTCATACACTGTTCCTTTTGAAATAATTTCATCCGAATTACCGGAAGGCTCTTCCTGCTTATTCCCTCCATTCATCCTTGCCAGCATATCTTTAAATCCATATTTACTCAATACGGAAATCAGTCTTGCGGATCTTTTCAGTTTTCTTTGCTGCTTGTCAAACATAGTGTTTCAATAGTAAGTGCAATTTACTCCAAAAACTATTCCCAACTACAGTTTTATAATAGGGGCTAAAAAAAAACTGCCAGAATACCAGCAGTTTTTTATATGTTTATTTTTAAGATTTACGATGGTAAAACTAAATTACCTGCTTCTAATTTACCTGTTTTTGATGTAACAATTTCAAATTCAACTCTCTCTCCCTCAGATAAAGTTATTAATCCTGCCGCTTTTAAAGCGGAATTATGAACAAAAACATCTACACCTCCATTATCAGGAGCAATAAAGCCATATCCTTTTGTTTGGTTATACCACTTAACTATGCCTGTCATTTCTTTATTAGTTTTTAGCGATTTTTTAACTCTGTTTATTTTAGTTGTTATCTACAACTCTCACATTTTCTGCTTGTGCTCCCTTGTTTCCCTGTACAATACGAAATTCTACAATTTGTCCTTCTGACAAAAATTTCGAAGAGCTGGCAATAGCCGAATGGTGACAAAAAATAGCATCTTCTCTTCCTTCAGGGATGATAAAGCCATAGCCTTTTTCTGCATTATACCATTTTACAATTCCTCTTTGCATAGTTTTTAGTTTTTTATTAATGAATAAATATAATGATTTTAAAGCATATTTTAAAAATTCAAACCAATAATCTATATTTCATAGATAAAATAACAACCATAATAACAAAAATCAACAATTAGTGATAAAGTTTAATATAATTATATATATTTACAGCGTACAAATAAAACAAAAGTATTAGACATGAAAAATTTACGTAACAACAAACTTTCAAGAGAGCAATTAAAAGGAATTGCAGGAAGCGGAATCATTATCGGAAACTGCTCTAACCAGTGCTGCCCTACAGATGGAAGACCAAGATGTCCAAGACTTATCTGCCCTGCGGTAGTATGTCCCGAGTACATGTAATTTACTTCGGTAAACAACAATAAAAGTGATAAAAAATCGGTTTTATTGTATACCACTATACTTAATCAAAAAATATTCAAATGAAAAATTCACGTAACAACAAACTTTCAAGAGAACAATTAAAAGGAATTTCAGGAAACGGGATCTCTACCAATAAAAAGTGTACATATGATTGCTGCCCTACTGATGGAAGACCAGTATGTCAAGATTTCATGTGCCCTGATGTAATTTGTCCTGGTACAGGCACTCCTCCTGAGTATTAATAAAATACTCCATTAAATTTTAGGTAAAAAAAACAGAATGCTTTCGCATTCTGTTTTTTTATTTAAGATAGGTTTCATAGAGATCTTTCCTTCTGTCATTCATCACCTGCACTGAACCATTATGATGGAGATCTTTCAATAGATTAAGGTCTACATCCACAATGAGCGTCATTTCTGTATTGGGAGTAGCTTCTCCTTTTACGGCATTGGACGGAAAGGCAAAGTCTGAAGGAGTAAATACCGCAGCCTGCCCGAACTGGATATCCATATTGTTTACTCCCGGCAGGTTCCCCACACAGCCCGCAATAGCTACATAACATTCATTTTCAATTGCTCTCGCAGCAGCACAGTGACGCACTCTGATATAGGCATTTTGTGTATCTGTAAGGTAAGGAACAAAAAGAACCTTCATTCCCTGATCGGCCAGAATTCTCGGTAATTCCGGAAATTCTACATCATAGCAGATCACAAGTCCTATTTTCCCGCAATCGGTATCAAAAACCCGAATCTCGTTTCCTCCTTTCATTCCGTAATATTTTTTTTCATTTGGAGTGATATGGATTTTTCGGTATTCATCAATACGCCCATCACGGTGCAAAAGGTAGCTTACATTATACAAATCATTATTATCATGATCAAAAACAGGCATGCTTCCGGAAATAATATTGACATTATAACTGATTGCCAGTTCAGAAATTTTATTTTTTATTTCTTCACTTAATTTAGCCAGCTCGATCATACTGTCTCTTTCTGAAAGCTTATTGAAGGGTGCTAAAAGCGGAGTATTGAAAAGTTCGGGGAAAAGAACAAAGTCTGATTTATAATCTCCCATTACATTAACAAAGAACTCTACCTGCTCATAAAAAGCATCGATATTTTTAAAATGCCTCATCTGCCATTGTACCAATCCTAAGCGGATGATACTATCCTGCATTGTATTGGGCTTTTTGCTGTAATAGATATTGTTCCACTGCAGCAAAACAGCATTTTCCAATGATGATTCATCTTCGGGAAGATATTTCTTAAGAATCTTTATGGGAAGGAAGTTATTGGAAAGCTGGAAAGACAAAACAGGATCATAAATTTCCTTGTCTCTTACTCTTCTGATATATTCTCTTGGAGAAAGCTCATCACTATATTTATGATAGTTCGGAATTCTTCCTCCCAGAATAATTGATTTTAGATTGAGCAGCTCACACAATTCTTTTCTGGCATCATACAATCTTCTTCCCAGACGCAGCTCCCGAAATTCAGGATCAACAAACACTTCTATTCCGTACAATACATTTCCTGTTGATAAATGGGTATTGAATGTATAATTTCCTGTAATATCAACATAGGTGTGGTCGTCCCCAAATTCGTCATAATTCACGATAATGGACAGCGCTACAGCAGCTAATTTCCCGTCTACAGTGATACAAATCTGACCTTTAGGAAATATTCTCGTAAGTTTTTCTATACTTTTTTTAGACCAGATAGATTCAGACATCTGAGGATACGCCCTTTTCATTGTCACAACCAATTCATCATAATCCTGAACAGTCAGGGGTCTCGTTTCTATTTGCATTTGATATAATTTTACTTAAATTTAAGGAAAATTTGTTTTAAAAGGATATTACTAAGCAAAACATTAACCAAAAATCAATTCGAAATGGCAATAATTTTTCTGAATCAAAGTGAATGCCCTATTTGCAAAAAAACTTTAGACAAAGGACAGGATATTGTTTTATTTCCGCCTTTTACATCAGATAAGAATCATAAATTTTATCTATTTAATGATGAGGGTGTTCATCGTTCTTATTTACAGAAAACAGAGCTTGGTATAGAAGCACTACAATTTTTAGAAACCAAATTTCCAATATAAAAAAATCCCACCCAAACGGGCAGGATTTATATTTTAAATTCAAGTCAAAAATTATTCCCACTCAATCGTTGCAGGCGGTTTGCTTGAAATATCGTAAGCTACTCTGTTGATTCCTCTTACTTCGTTGATGATTCTGCTGGAAACAGTATCTAAGAACTCATAAGGAAGTCTGCTCCATGTGGCTGTCATAAAGTCGATGGTGTTGGCAGAACGAACTACAGCTGTATATTCGTAAGTTCTCTCGTCTCCCATTACTCCTACAGATTTTACCGGAAGCAGCACTACGAATGCCTGAGATACTTTTTCGTAAAGGTCATTTTTGTATAATTCTTCGATGAAAATATCATCAGCTTCCTGAAGGATTTTCACTTTTTCAGCATCTACAGCTCCCAATACTCTGATCCCTAATCCAGGACCTGGGAAAGGGTGTCTGTATACCATGTGGTGAGGAATTCCCAATTCTTCTCCTACTCTTCTTACTTCGTCTTTGAAAAGCTCTCTTAATGGCTCTAATAATTCGAATTCCATATCTTCAGGAAGTCCTCCCACGTTGTGGTGAGACTTGATTACTGCGGATGGTCCGTTTACAGACTGGCTTTCGATAACGTCAGGGTAAATAGTACCTTGGGCAAGGAATTTAGCGCCTTCAATTTTGTGAGATTCTTCATCAAAAACATGGATAAATTCGTTTCCAATAATTTTTCTCTTTGCTTCAGGATCATCTACTCCAGCTAATTTTGTAAGGAATCTTTCTTTAGCATCCACCATTTTGATGTTCATATGGAAGTGCTCTCCATACTGACCCATTACTTTTTCTCCTTCATTCTTTCTCAATAATCCCGTATCTACGAAGATACAAGTCAACTGGTCACCAATCGCTTTGTGGATCAAAACTGCCGCTACAGAAGAGTCAACCCCTCCTGAAAGTCCAAGGATTACTTTGTTATCTCCTACTTTCTCACGGATTTCCTCAACTGTTTTTTCAATATAATTGGTCAGTTTCCAGTTTTTCTCTGAGTTACAGATTCCGAAAACGAAATTTTCAAGCATTTTCCCTCCTTCTTCTGTATGAGAAACTTCCGGGTGGAACTGAACACAGTATATTTTACTTTCTTCGTTAGAGATAGAAGCAATAACGCCTGATTTTGCATTTAATTCAAAACCTGCAGGCAAATCTCCTACTTCGTCAAAGTGGCTCATCCAAACTACAGAATTCTGAGTAACTCCTTTCAATAAAGAGCTTTCTTTAATGATCTCAAGATTTGCTTTTCCGTATTCTCCTTTTTCTCCTTTGTTTACTTTTCCTCCTAAAAGGTGAGCCGTCATCTGCATTCCGTAGCAGATCCCCAACACAGGAATTCCCTGTTCGTATAATTCTTTTTCAACCAGGTGGGCATTGTCTGCATTTACAGAACTTGGCCCTCCGGAAAGGATAATTCCTTTTGGCTGTCTTGCTAAAATATCTTGTAATGGTGTATTGTAAGGTAAGATTTCCGAGTATACCCCCATCTCACGGATTCTTCTTCCGATAAGCTGGTTGTACTGAGATCCGAAATCTAAAATAATAATACCGTTGTTCATTTTTGATAATTGATTTGTTTGAAAGATATCAGATTTCAGATTTTTGTTCTGAAGTCTGGAATCTAGTATCTTATATAATATTAACTGTTTTACAAAAAAAGACTTGGAATAGCTCCAAATCTTTTTTCATGATTTTTATTAAAACTTTCCGATGTCTTCTCTGTAGAAGCCGTAATCGAAATGTACGTGACTTGCGTCTTCATAAACTTTTTTGCGGGCATCTTCGAAAGTAGCTCCTGTAGCTACAATGTTCAGAACTCTACCCCCATTGGAAACTACTTTGTCTCCTTTGCTGATAGCTCCTGCGTATAATAGTTTACTGTGTTTCAGCTTATCTTCTCCTGTAATTTCGAAACCTATTTCGATATTTCTTGGATAACCTCCTGAACACATTACAAGACAAACTGCTTTTTCGTCTTTAAATTTAAGTTCAATATCTTTTCCATCCATACAGTCCTGGATCACATCCAAAAGATTGTTTTCCATCAGCGCCATCAATACCTGAGTTTCAGGATCTCCGAATCTCATGTTGTATTCTAGAAGATAAGCTCCGTTTTTCGTTACCATCAATCCGAAGAAGATGATTCCTTTAAATCCGAAACCTTCAGCCTTAAGACCTGTAATGGTAGGTTCTAAGATATTTTTCTCAAAATCTGCATAATGCTCCTGAGTAAATTCCGGGCTTGGTGCTACTGAACCCATACCTCCTGTATTAGGTCCTGTATCTCCGTTTCCGGCTTTTTTATAATCTTTTGCTGCTACACATGGGAATAATTTCTCCCCGTTAGAGAAAGCAATGATAGAAGCTTCAAAACCTTGTAAATATTCTTCAATAACTAAACGAATACCAGCATCACCATAAATTCTTCTGATCATGAAATCATGGATCGTAGCTTCAGCTTCTTCCAGAGTATCACAGATCACAACACCTTTCCCGCCAGCTAATCCGCTTGCTTTAACAACTAAAGGATACTGCTGTGCCTTCACATACTCTATAGCTTCGTTATATGAATCAAATACCACAGCTTTAGCTGTTTTGATATCATAGGTCTGCATAAACTTCTTAGAGAAAGCTTTACTTCCTTCCAGACTTGCTACTTTTTGAGTAGGGCCAAAAACTTTAAGATCGTGTTTTTTAAACTCGTCCTTTAAGCCCGCTACAAGAGGAGCTTCAGGGCCTACAATCGTAAGATCAACCTTTTCTTTAATAGCGAAATCTCTAAGTTCTTTGATTTCTGATAAATGAACATTTTTCCCTATTACATCGGTAGTAGCATTCCCGTTGGCAAAAAACATTTTAGAAATTCTTGAGTCATTCTGAAGCTTTGCCGCTAAAGCAGATTCTCTACCGCCTTCACCTATGATTAATATTCTCATACTTTATATTATTATCTAGTCTTATTTTACAAATATATAATTTTGAATGCTAAAAAAACAATCCCTAATTATTTTTTAATTCTATTTTAATTAGTGGAAAAAGTGTCTAACACCTGTAAACATCATTGGAATACCGTGCTCATTTGCAGCTTCTACACTATCCTGATCTTTTACACTTCCACCTGGCTGAATAATAGCCTTGATGCCCTCCTGAGCGCAGAAATCTACCACATCACGGAAAGGGAAAAATGCATCTGAAGCCAGTACCAAATCTCCGGAGAATTTTTCTTTTGCTCTTTCGATAGCCTGCTGAGTCGCCCAGATTCTGTTTACCTGTCCGCCACCGATACCAAATGCCTGAATTCCGTTGGAAACTACAATAGCGTTTGACTTTACATATTTTACCACTCTCTGAGAGAAAAGTAATGCTTTCTTCTGCTCTTCTGTAGGCTGTACTTCTGTCACTACTTTGATATCATCAGAGAAGTGAAGATCGTTATCCTGAACCAAGATACCACCATCTACTTTCACCCAGGTCTGTTTGTCAGAAACAGGGTTTACAATTTTGATGATTCTCAGGTTTTTCTTTTTTCTTAAAACTTCAAGAGCTTCTTCATCGAACTCAGGAGCCATTACAATCTCAAGGAATGTTTTGTTTAATTCCTCAGCTGTTGCAGCATCAATTTTATAGTTCATTGCAACAATTCCGCCAAAGATAGAAACAGGATCACATTCAAATGTTTTTTGATAGGTTTCCAGCGCTGAAGTACCAATAGCAACTCCACAAGGGGTAGAGTGTTTTACCGCACAACAAGCCATTTCTTCCTTAAATTCCGTTACCACTTTCCAGCAAAGGTCCATATCACGAAGGTTGTTGAAAGAAAGTTCTTTACCTCCAAGCTGTTCGAAATCTTTCATTGCTCCATTCTCGAAAGTAGAAACGTAGTAAGCTGCTGTCTGATGAGGGTTTTCTCCGTATCTTAAATCAGCTACTTTTTTGTAAGAAGCATTCAGATAGGTAGGATATTCTTCATCTAAAAGCATTCTGGAGATCGCAGCGTCATAAGCAGAAGTAAGGTTGAATACTTTCCCTGCAAGCTTTTTACGTGTTTCGATGTATGTATCACCGTTTTGCTCCATTTCTATTTTTACAGCGGCATAATCTTCTACATCAGTGATTACGGTAACAGAGTCGAAGTTTTTGGCTGCAGAACGAAGCATTGACGGACCACCGATGTCAATAAACTCTACTTTCTCGTGTAAAGAAATGTCTTTGTTCACGTTTTCAAAGAAAGGGTAAAGGTTTACGATCACCATGTCAATCAGACCAATTCCATGTTCCTGAACTGTTTTCATGTGCTCTTCGTTGTTACGAACAGCTAATAATCCACCGTGAACTTTAGGGTGTAAAGTTTTCACTCTACCATCCAGCATTTCAGGAAAATTGGTAACCTCATCAATCTGAATTGGATTTAAACCAGCGTCTTTCAAATGTTTGAACGTTCCTCCTGTAGAGATCAACTCATAGTTCTGAGCTTCCAAAAACTGCGCGAATTCTATTAATCCACCTTTGTCAGAAACACTGATTAAAACTCTCTTTTTACTCATTTTACTTTCAATTTTTTACTTTTTACAGCTATTTCAAACTGTGTCCGGGTCTTTCACCTCCGAACTTACTTTTATTTTACTTAGATTTCTTTGTATTAATGTAACAATGATCAACTTCTGCGTTGATACATTGTTATATTTTTAATTTCCCAGGACCTTATTGATCGCTATTGGAAATATTTCATATTCAATCTGGTGAACTTTCTGGGCCAATGTTTCAGGAGTATCGTCAGCAGTTACTTCAAAAGATTTCTGAAGAATAGCTTCTCCTTCATCAATACCCGGTGTCACAAAATGTACCGTTGCCCCACTCTCTACTTCTTTGGCTTCAATAACGGCATTGTGAACGTTCATTCCCCACATTCCTTTTCCTCCGAATTTCGGAAGCAAAGCTGGATGAATATTGATTATTTTACGATTCCAGTTTTCACAGAATTCAGATTTTAAGATGGATAAAAATCCTGCCAATACAATAAGATCTGTATTTTCAGGGATTACTTTAGCCAACTCACTGCTGAAATTCTTTCCTCTTGGAATGAGTATGCTTTCTATATTGTGATTCTTTGCTCTTTCCAATCCGAAACATTCTCTGTCAGCCACAACTAAAGTTACTTTTGCATTCTGGATTTCTCCAGCTTCAATCGTATCGATAATTCTCTGCAGATTGGTTCCTGAACCGGATACAAGTACAACGATGTTCTTCATATTTTTTTGGCAGCCTTGTCAAGGTTTAGAACCTTGACAAGGCTTTCTTTAATTAGCCCCGATTGCAGCGGCATCCTTTTTTGAAATGGCTTTGTAAAAAAGCATTGGCGAAAAAGATATAGCGGAAAGCGGGATTAAGCTTCTAAAATTTTAAATTGATTTTTTCTGCTCCTTCAGTGATTTCTCCGATTTCGTAAGCATCATCTAAAAGGTGTAATATTTTTTCAGCATGTTCAGCATCTACAACGATTACCATACCTACCCCCATATTGAATGTTCCATACATTTCCTCACGGGCTACTTCACCTCTCTTTTCAAGCTCAAGCATAACGCTAGGAATTCTGATTTTTGACTCGTCGATAGAAGCACAAAGTCCTTCAGGAATAATTCTTGGAACGTTTTCGTAAAGACCACCTCCAGTGATGTGAGCAATTCCTTCTACTTTCACTTCTTCCAATACTTTATGAATATCTTTATAGTATAGTCTTGTAGGAACTAAAAGGGTTTCATATAAAGGTTTTCCTTCAAATTCTTCTTCGAAGTTCGGGAATACTTTTCTTACTAAAGAGAATCCATTTGAATGGAATCCTGAGCTTGGCAATGCAATGATTTTGTTACCTACCTGAATCTTTGAACCATCAATGATCTGATCTTTTTCTACGATTCCTACACAGAATCCTGCAACATCATAATCTCCAGGCTGGTACATTCCTGGCATTTCAGCAGTTTCTCCACCGATCAATGCACAGTTGTTGTCCTTACAAGCTGCTACCATTCCCAGAACGATCTCAGCAGCAATTTCTGAATCAAGCTTTCCACAAGCCAGATAATCCAGGAAGAATAAAGGTTTTGCTCCGTGACAAAGAATATCATTGGCACACATTGCGAAACAATCAACACCAATAGAATCATATTTTTTGGTATCTAAAGCTACCTTAAGCTTTGTTCCTACTCCATCTGTTCCTGATACAAGAACCGGATTTTTGTATCCACCGATCTCATAGAAAGCTCCAAAACTTCCCAAATGATTAAGAACATTGGAATTGTGGGTTTCACCGACCGCTTTTTTGATCTTGTCAACCGTTTTGTATCCTTCTTCTTTGTCTACTCCTGCTGATTTGTAAGTGTTGCTCATGTCTGCTTAGATTTTTAGATCCTAAATTTCAGATTTCAGAGTATTGATGATCTCGTATCTGGCTTCTGAAGTTTTATTATCTTTTAATATTTCAATTACTTTTATATTCGATTTTAGAAAACAAAAAAGCCGACAATCTTTTCAGATTATCGGCCGTTATTTTATCTCAGAATTTCAGAGCCCATAACTTTCCCTTTATGAGAAAAACATTGTTTATAGGAGGTCTGAATTTTCATCTCTTTTCTTTTTGCAAAAATAGTAATTTTAAATGAATATTCAAATTCTATTTTTCAAGGATCGTTTCAATGGCTGCAATCTTCTTGATTTTTTCTTTTAACTCATTGTTTTTCTCTTCATTAGAAATTTCCTGAGCTGCTTTGTCAAAGTTGTCATTAAAGAAAGGTAGTGAAAAAGTTTCTACCACATTTCCTCCATGAGAAGGGAAACGCTTTGATGCAGCTTCCAAAACTCCCGCTCCACCTCTGCCTCCAGGAGATGTAGACATCAATAGCATTGGTACTTCATTCCAAACTGTTCTGTTTTTGATTCTCGATACCCAGTCGAACACATTTTTGAATGCTGTAGAATAGGTTCCGTTGTGCTCTCCTAAAGAAACCAATAATACATTGGCACCATCTATTTTTGCTGCAAAATCATGAGCTTCCTGAGGAACACCTCCCGCTACTTCTCTTTCATGCTTATAGATTGGCATTTCGAAAGGATTTAAATCAATCACTTCTACTTCTGCATTTTCAAATAATGTTGATGCATAGGCTACCAGCTGTTTGTTCATTGAAGCTTCTGAGTTACTTCCTGCTATTGCTAAAATTTTCATATATGAAGTTTATTTTTAAGATTACAAATTTAGTTTTTTATTTAAGATAAGATGGCAGGTCCATTGGGACTTCCATTAATAATACTTCAGTGTCTTCCACTGCTTCAATATTAAAGCTCTGTGTATCCCAGATACCCAATCCGTCTCTTTCATTCAGAATACGGTCTCCGATTTTTGCACTTCCTTTTAAAACAAATGCATAGACTCCGTTTCCTTTTTTGTTGAGCATATAATTTTTGCCATTTCCTTTTTTAAAGTTGGCCAGATTGAACCATGCATCCTGATGAATCCAAACTCCATCATCATTTTTATCTGGGGATAAAATCTGTTGGAATCCGTTGATCTTTTCACCTTCTTTAATGCTTTTCTGGTCATATCGGGGTTCAACATTCTGCTCTTTCGGGAAAACCCAGATCTGCAGGAATTTCACCTCTTCATCTTTATTTTTATTGTATTCGCTGTGCATTACACCGGTTCCGGCACTCATCACCTGGATTTCTCCTTTTTTGATTACCGCTGTAGTTCCCATCGAATCTTTATGTTCCAAATCTCCTTCCAAAGGAATGGATATAATTTCCATATCCCTGTGCGGGTGTGTTCCGAAGCCCATTCCCTGAGAAACGGTATCATCATTCAATACTCTTAAAACACCAAAGTTTGTTCTGTCTCTGTTTTGATAGTTGGCAAAACTGAATGTATGGTAAGAATTTAGCCATCCGTGGTTGGCATGTCCTCTTGAATCTCCTTTATGATATACTGTTTTCATTTCTGTGATTATTTATGGTACAAATGTACGGTATGTGGATACTTTAAAAGTTGATGTAGGGTAAGAAAGGAAACTGGGGAGATAAAAGGGTAAAATATCCGGCAAGTTGGAGAGCGCAAAGACGCAAGGTATTTTTCTTCATTGTGTTTTTAAGGCGCAAGGATTTTATCTGCGATAAAATTTTATACTGATTATTATTTTTCCCCGCAGATTGAGCGGATTAGGCAGATTATGAAAGAAAACGCAAACATCTGTGTTATCTGTGAGATCTGCGGAAGATTATTATATTTTAATCATTAAGAAAAACCTATATATTAAGTAGACTTTAAGTTTTGGCTAAAGCCAATTAATGAATAGATAAAGAGAAGACGGGCTAAAGCCCGTCCCTATTGAGTTTTATGATGTTATTTCAAATTACATTTCAAAACACATCACTTTTCTAATTTCTAACTTCTAGTTTCTACTTAAAAATGCACCTGCTTGATCTCTTCTTCAATTTCCTTAGGAGTTTCATCTTCAGATTTAACAAAAATCATGGTCACTACAGCTCCTATCAGCATGCAAACTCCGCCTACCACGACATAATCCATCGCTTGTTTTCCAAAGATGCCACTTACAATAGGTCCTCCGAACAAACCATTGATAATCTGCGGAATGACAATAAAGAAATTGAATATTCCCATATAAACTCCCATTTTCCTTTGGGGAATAACATCAATAAGCATCGCATAAGGCATTGCCAGAATACTGGCCCAGGCAAAACCTAATCCAATCATTGAAATCCATAAATGATCAACTTCTTTAATGAAATACATTGAAACAAGCCCTAATCCTCCACATAATAAGGCTAAAGCATGGGTTTGTTTTTTTCCAATCAGCTTAGCTATTGGCGTCAATAAAAACGCAAATGGAATAGCCCAGAGATTATACATTCCAAAGAGTTTCCCCGTTAAATCTCCAGCATCATTAAATGCTTTTGAGTGGGTATCTTCCGGAGAAAGTCCTAAATGATGGGTTGCTAATGCGCTGGTTGTAAATACCCACATCGTAAATAATGCAAACCATGAAAAGAACTGAACAATTCCCAGCTTTTTCATCTGTACAGGAATTGAAGCGAAGTCTTTGAAAATATCCGAAAATTTAGATTCGTGTTTCTCTGCTTCTTTTTCGTCCTCAAATTCAGCAAATTCCTGAGGAGAATATTCTCTGGTTGTTATGATAGTGTACAGAATAGATATGATCAGCAGCCCGGCCCCTATATAAAAGGAGAAGATGACATTATCAGCCACAAATCCTGCAGGCGCTTCATTGGAAATCCCCATTTTTGTCAGCCACTCCGGCAGATAAGATCCTAATACAGCTCCGATTCCGATCAGAATCGTTTGTACTGAAAATCCTATCGTTCCCTGATGTTTCGGGAGCATATCTCCAACCAAAGCTCTGAAAGGCTCCATTGCGATATTCACCGAAGCATCCATCATGGCAAGGAATATTACGGCTAATAAAAGAGCATTGGCAGCAAACATCTGAGTAACAGAAGCGGCATTGGGAAGGAGTACCAGCCCAACGGCACATAAAACGGCTCCAATTAAAAAGTAAGGTTTTCTTCTTCCTAACGGACTCCATGTATTATCTCCCATATGTCCGATAATAGGCTGAACAATCAATCCTGTAATGGGTGCTACAAGCCAGAACCACGATAATTCGTGGACATCTGCTCCTAAATTACCCAGAATACGGCTAGCATTCCCGTTCTGTAATCCAAATGCCATCTGAATTCCGAGAAACCCCATACTCATATTGATGATCTGAAGCATTGATAAATTGGGCTTTTTTCTTCTTCCCAATGCTCCCGTATCATATTTCCCTACCATCTCTGCCATTATAACTTCAGTTTTTGGATTAATGCATCTTCGATGGGTGCTTTCTCAGTAACCACTTTATCCACCACTTCATTAGGAACTGTCACAGAAAGAACATATTGCTTCACCTTCCAGCTTCCGTTGATTTTTTCTACCACCCCTGAACCTCTGCAAATTTTCATTTGAGTATCCAATAATTCATCAAACCAAGCCAGTTTTCCGTCTTTGCTGAAGTAAATATTTCTTTTAAGGGAAGTAAAATTCCAGGTTTTCTTTTTATCAAAATGAGGTTTCGCCCAAATCATGAATTCTTTTTTGTCCCAGATCTCAGTAGCATCTGTTCCAATAAAGGTAGATTCATCGGCAAAGAAATTAAAATAAGCACTGTAATCTGCTTTTGCAGCAGCTACATTGAATGCATCAAGCATAGTACTGATCTCTGTTTTTTCTTTGTCAAATCTGGTCTTTGACTGTGCACTCAGTAAAGAAAATCCCAGTAGAAAAAGGATTAATGTATAAACAGTCGTTAATTTTTTCATAGGTAATAATTATTTTTCAAGTTCAATGATTAGTGGAGTTTTTGCAGGAATATTCATACTGTTTTGTAATGAAATTTCTTTTCCTGACATTATCTCTTTTCCTTTTGTAAAGCCATTAAGTGATTCTGCAAATCTTTTCAAGTCTAACGTGTGATCTTTTTCATTATTGTTGACAACCACCATTACACTTTCTTTTGCATTATATCTGAAATAAACAAAAACACCGTCCTGAGGAACGAAATTTTTAGTTTTCCCATTATGAATCACCTCTTTACCTTTTCTCCAGTTCAGCAGCTTCTGAGTAAACTGGAAAAACTCTTTCTGCTCCGGAGTCTGAGCGGACGGGTTAAAAGCATTTTGTTGATCAGACTTCCAGCCTCCAGGAAAATCCCTGCGGATATCTGCATCACCTCCTGTCTTTTTATCTCCTCTCATTCCTATTTCTGATCCGTAATAGATCTGTGGAATTCCCCGTACTGTTGAGATCAGGGTAAGTCCTATTTTGTAAGCATTAGGATTTGCATTAAAGATTTCATTCCATCTTTCGGTATCATGGTTTTCAAAGAAGACCAGAAGGTTATTGATATCCGGGTAAAGGAAATCGCTGGTAAAAGAGTCATACATTCTTATCATCCCTTTATCCCAGCCTTCTTTTTCACTAAGAGCTTTAGGCATATTTTCAAAGAGCATAAAATCCATTACCGACGGTAAATTTGAATTGTACCCTTCTATTTCTCCTATTTTCGAATTTTTCTGCCATGCTGCAATTTGTGCTGCTGTATACAGCCAGGTTTCTCCAACAATATTGAAGTGCGGATATTCATCTGTAATGGCTTTAGCCCATTTTGCCATGGCTTCTTTATCATTGTAAGGATAAGTATCTACGCGGAATCCGCCTAATTCCGCATATTCAATCCACCAGATTGCATTTTGGGTTAAATATTTCAGGACCAGCGGATTTTTCTGGTTGATATCAGGCATTGTAGTATCAAACCATCCGTCCAGCGCATATTTTTTATCAATATCAGAAGCGTTGGTGTCAAATTGCGTTGTCGTTTTATAATTGGAGCGCTTAAATCCTTTCTCCCCTTCATCAAACCAGTGTATCCAATCTTTTGAAGGAAGGTCTTTGATCATCCAGTGTGAGCCACCCCAATGGTTGGTAACATAATCCATCACCAGCTTCATATTTCTTTTGTTGAGCTCCTGAGATAAGGTTTTATAGTCTTCATTGGTTCCGTAGCGGGCATCAATTTTATACAGATCGGTCTGGGCATAGCCGTGATAAGAGTATACTTTTTCGTTATCCTCATTCACCGGAGTTAACCAAACGGCTGTAGCTCCAAGGTTCTGAATATAATCAAGATTGTTGATAACACCCCGGAGATCTCCGCCATGTCTTCCGTTTGGAAGGCTTCGGTCTGCTTTTTCTGTAAGCTCCGGTCTGGAATCATTTTTCTCATCACCATTCGCAAAACGGTCCGGCATGATAAGGTACATCATATCTTTTGAGGTAAAAGATTCCCGGTTGGCAGATCCCTGATTTCTCTGTTTCAGTTCATAGGTATATGAGCCTACATTTTTTTTACCTTTTCTAATACTGATGGTAAACTTCGGAACGTTTATTTCGTTGGTATTGATGGTAATAAAAGCATAATTCGGATTTTCCACTTTCCGGATTTCTTTGATCTGTACTCCATCTGAAAGCGTAATCTCATTATTGGCAATGTCTTTTCCGTAAACAAGAATCTGAAGTTCAGGATTTCTCATCCCTTTCCACCAAAAAGCAGGCTCTACTCTTTCCACTGTTTTTTGGGAAAAAGCGGCAGAAGCTATTGAAAGGGCAAATGCTGCATATATTGTCTTCATATTAGTGTTCAATTTAGCATTAAATTTTCATATATTATAGGTTTAATGCATAATTAGAATGCATCTTTTTTATCGTTATAAATATAAAACTTTAAGATACCACACCTGTTTTTTGATTCTTATCATAAATAGTTAAATTTTTCATAAAAAATTCACCTGAAAATTTGACTTTTCATCCTTTTTATCTTTAGTTTTACAGAAAAAAGATGTTGGATTTCAGTAATATGTTCAAAACTGAGGGGCCGGATGTTGTTTACACCTGGACTATTCCTGTGTTTGCTGTAATTATTTTTGCAGAAATGGCCTACAGCCACTTCAATAAAGAAAAAATTTATGAAACCAAAGATGTAGCAACCAATGTTCTTTTTGCTTTGCTCAATTACGGGCTGGATATCATCATGAAAGGTTTTTCTTTGTTTGTGATGATGTTTTTTTATCAGCACCGTATCTTCGACTGGCAAGAAGGGATATGGTATTGGATTGCGGTATTCCTTGCCCAGGATTTTGCCTATTATGTTCATCATTATGTAGATCACCACTCGCGTGTTTTTTGGGCGGTACATATTACCCATCACAATTCTGATTATTTCAATATTAGTACAGGATTTAGAAGCCCTGTATTTCAACCGTTGTACAGATATTTATTTTTCTCCCCACTAGCATTCATGGGCTTCCATCCATGGCATATTCTGGTAGCTTATTCTGCAATACAGATCTATGGTACTTTTGTACACACCCAATCGATCAAAAGTATGGGCTTCTTAGAATATATCCTTGTAACTCCTTCCCATCACAGGGTACACCATGCCTGTAATATCAAATATCTTGACCGTAATATGGGAATGGGACTGATCATCTGGGATAAAATTTTTGGAACATTCGAAAAGGAGGATCCTGAGGTTCCTGTGAAATATGGCATCTATCCTAAGATGGAGTCTAAAGATCCGGCAACTACTCTATTCTATGAATGGCGAAGAATAGGCAAAGATATCAGACAGCCCGGAATTTCTTTTAAAACCCGATTGAAATACCTTTTCTACTCTCCGGGATGGAGACATGATGGTACCGGAAAAACGGTAAAACAGTTTCAAAAGGAATATAAGGAAAAGAAAAAAAATAAAACTCCTTCCTTGAAGAAACAAGAACCAAGTACGGAATATCAATATTCACAATTGGAGAAGCAAGCGGGAGATCAATAATCTTTCTGCAAAAAAATACCCCGGAACATCGAAAATTCAATGAACCGGGGCACCTTAGTGTATCGTTAAAATTATTTCACTGGCTTGATAGAAACTGCGAAACCACCGCTTCTTACCATTTTAAAATTAATTTTTGACTTACTTGTAATCTCTTTCTTATAGATATTATAGCTTTGAGGATTATCAATATAATCAGCATCTTTTCCATCTTCATAGATCATTGCCTCATATTTTACCCCTTTGTCCAAGAATGAGAAGTCTACTGTGTATTCGCGTTTGTTTTCATCGGTAATACCTCCTACAAACCAGTTTTCAGTACCTTTTGCTTTTCTTGCCGTGATCACATAATCTCCTGGTTCTGCAGATAAGATTTTCGTATCATCCCAATCTGCCGCTACATCTTTAATAAACTGAAACGCATCCATATGTTTTTTGTAGTTCTCAGGAAGATCTGCAGCCATCTGAAGCGGCATATACATCGTTACATAAAGTGCCAGCTGTTTTGCAAGCGTAGTTTTTACAAAACGCTTATCTCCAGGGAAATAATAGTCCAGCTTCGTCTGGAAAATTCCCGGTGTGTAATCCATAGAACCACCCATCCATCTTGTGAACGGAAGAACGGTCTGGTGATCAGGCTTATTTCCTCCGAATGCTTCATATTCTGTTCCACGGGCTGCTTCAGCAGAAATATAGTTCGGATAGGTACGGCTTTCTCCTGTAGGACGTACAGATTCGTGAGAATTGACCATGATTTTATAGTCGTTTGCTTTTTCAGCAATTCTATAATAGTGATTAATTGTCCATTGAGAATAATGATGTTCTCCTCTAGGAATGATATCTCCTACATATCCTGTTTTCACAGCGTCATAGCCATATTTATTCATGGTTTGGAACGCTTTGTCTGCCCATCTTTCATAGTTCGTAGCAGAACCTGAGGTTTCATGGTGCATAATCAGCTTTATTCCTTTTGAATGTGCATATTCATTCAACATTTTGATGTCAAAATCCGGGTAAGGGGTAATGAAATCAAAAACGAATTCTTTGGAGTGTCCGAACCAATCTTCCCAACCGATGTTCCAACCTTCGATCAATAATCCCTGGAATCCGTTTTCTGCAGCAAAGTCAATATATTCTTTAACTTTTGTATTGTTAGCAGCGTGTTTTCCATTCGGAGTCAGTTTAGCAAAATCGGTTTTTCCTAAATGAACATTTTCAGCGGTAGAATAAGCCCACTGTGATTTTCCGATGATCATTTCCCACCAAACTCCCATGTATTTTGTAGGGTGAATGTAAGATGTATCGGTATATTTTGTAGGCTCATTAAGGTTAAAGATCATTTTAGAATCCATTACCTGCTCTGCTTTCGGAGCTACAATAATAGTTCTCCAAGGGGTTACCGAAGGCGTCTGAATGTATCCTTTCGCCCCCTGTCTGTCGGCTGTCAAATGCGTTTTGAACTTATAGTTCTGTGCATCTACTTCCAGATGGGAAGCCGGATAATCTAATACTGCTGCCTCGGCAACGTTGATATACAATGGCTCTTTTCCTTCTTTTTTAAGCATTAACGGAGACTGAACTGCATTTTTCACCAATGACTGGGAAGCGTTCGCATCGTAAGCTTTATCCCATTTTGAAGGGATTTCAGAAACTTTTGTTTCCTGATACTGATATTCCTGAGAATCGTAATCCGCTACCATCCACCATGCTTTCATGTCGGTAGGGAAATCGATTTCAGAGTCTTCTTCTCTAATAACGAAATAGTTCAGGTTCTTTTGCTGAGGAAATTCATATCGGAATCCAAGACCATCGTTAAACAATCTGAATTTCACGACAATACTTCTGTCTGTAGAAGCCTGATTCAGTGTAACTGCCAGTTCGTTGTAATGATTGATATAGTTTTTCTTTTCTCCTAAAACCGGCTGCCAGGTTTCATTTTTGGAGTCTCTTTTTTCATCTGCCTTTACAAAACCGTTATTCAGGTCGTATTTTGCATCTTCTGGTTTGGCTATTTCAGAAGCGAATTTTATGGCTGTGTCTTTAAATAATCTCAATCCCAATTTAGAATCTTCAACTACTACCGCTCCGTTATATTTCAGGTTATAGTAAGGTACTCCTTCTTTCAGCTGAAAGTTCATTTCAAACTTCCCGTCCGGAGATTTTAAAGATTGTGCTTTCACACCTGCGAACATCATTGAGAGCAAAAGCGCTCCAACTGTAATTTTCTTCATAATGACTATTTAATTAACTTAAAAAATAGATAAAGTGCCGCGGTAAAGCAGCACTTTGCTTTATTTTAATTTGATTTACAATTTTGTAACGGTTAACTTATAATATGCTGAATTGTGTAAATCCAGCTCAATTTTATAGCTACCTGCCTGTGAAACTTTATATCCGGAATCTCCCGTAACAGTTCCTTCGGTATTAAAATAAGTTTGCACCCCTTTTCCGGAGGTCAAGGTCTCATCATCTTTTTTAGGCTGGAATTTCAGAACCCAATCATCATTGGCTCTAAATTTAAATACACCTGTATTACTCAATGCGATAGAATTAATCACAAAAGTCTTTGTTGTAGGATTGTATACAAAATCAGTATCTGAATTCCATCCTGTAGGTGTTGCATCACCAATAACTCCAAAGTTTGCCAGCACAGAAGAGTAAGTATTCGCTGCCCAATTTACCTTAATATAATAGGTTCCTATTGCAGGGGCTTTTATGTTTGGCCCGTCTAGTTTTAATTTTCCGGTATTGGTTCCATCGTCTCCTTTATTTCCCGGCCAGTCCTGATTGATAGAAAATTTATATTTTCCATCATCATCACCAGCAACAGTATTGATCCAGATAAATCCTCTGTATTCATCATTTTTTCCCGGAGAAAACAAATTTGGAGAATTAGCCGGAGTCCAGTTTGCATACCCTGCTGCTCCCGCATATGCTCCCGGCACATTGATCTTAGGATATACCAGATCCGGGTTTGGTGTATAAGGAGTTACTTTGAGTGCAATTACATTGGAGTAAAAAGCTGCTGACCCTACGGAAGTTTTCAATCTTACCTCGATATCATTTACTACATCCGGTACAGCTCCAATAGAAAACATGGCTGCATTCATTGCTGCATGGGTAGCAGCACCTGAAGTCATATCATTAGAGAAGTCAATGGCAGCACTTTTTTTGAAACCATCACCCTTAATTCCAAATTCTATTTTCTGATTGGGAACTACTGCAATATTAAATGTTGGTTTTGTCCATGTAAAACTGATGACAGCATCATTGGCATTGAGCTCATTAAGAACAATTGCACTTTTATCAGCAGAAACTTTACCTGCGGATGTTTCGTTTATAACAGCCTGATCCTCGTCTTTTTCACAGGAAATAACTAAAAGTCCTGTAAAAACCAAGGCTAATATTTTGAATAAATTTTTCATTTTCAACAGAATTTTAAATTAATACCCAGGATTCTGAATCAGGTTGGGATTTGCTACAATATCTTTAGCAGGAATCGGGAAAAGGTTTCTATAGCTTTCTACGGCTTTACCATCTTTCACATTCCCTTTCCATGGCCATACATAATCTCCTGTAGTAAATTTATTGAAACGGACAAGATCACTTCTTCGGGTTGTTTCCCAAGATAATTCTCTAGCTCTTTCATCTAAAATAAAATTAAGATTGATAGAAGATACGTCTCCGCTTGTATTTCCATAAGCACGCTCTCTCAGCTGGTTGATATAACCAATCGCGGTAGCCTGATTTCCACCGGCACCACCTCTAAGCACCGCTTCCGAATACATCAGATAGATGTCTGCTAAACGATATAACGGAATATCAGCCTCAACCCAGTTGGTATGAGCTCCAGCAGATCCATTGCTTTTAACATTTTTGAATTTGATAAAAGCATAACCATCCGTAAATGAACCTAAATCATTAATTTCCAGGTTCTGCCCTGTAGTAAAGAATCTTCCTCTTTTGTCGCTTCCATTGGAAGGAAATAACCCTACAAATGATTTTGTAGTTCTTAAACCACTCCATCCACCGTTCACTCCAAAGTCAACCGCTTTCATTTCTCCCCCTATTGCAGCATGCACCAGGAAAGTCGTTCCACCGTTGGTTTGAGTATTGATTCCGTCAAAATTTACACTTAAAATCTGTTCCGGGTTATTGATATTGTTATCCGCAAGGAATAAATCTTCGTACTTCGGTTTTAAGGAGTAACCTGCTGCAATCACTTTGTTACAATAGGTGATACAATCTGTATTTCTCTGCGTTCCTGTATATACTTCTGCATTTAAGTATAATTTTGCCAGCAATGACCATGCAGCGGCTTTATCTGCTCTTCCATAATCATTGGTTTTAGGGTCCTTCAATTCTCCTGCTACAGCAAGCAATTCAGACTCAATATAATTAAACAACGCTTTTCTTTCTATTCTTTTTGGCGGATTGATAGATCCCGGCAGATATGATTCATCTACAAAAGGAACATTTCCGAACATATCTATCGCGTGATAATACGACTGAGCTCTCAGAAAACGGGCTTCTGCTCTCATTAATTTTGCCTGAGCAAGATTATCTCCGGTAATATTATTAGCTGCTAATTTTTCATCCGTTACATTTCTCAGAAATTCATTACAAAAAGCAATTTCTGTATATACTCTATAGTACATTGCCGCAATAAATTCGTTGGAAGCGTCCCATGTCATTTTGTGAAGGGTATGAAGGTTTCCATCGTTCCATCCAATGACTGCTTCATCAGTGGTCACCACGTTCAGGTTGTACAATAGTCTTGTATACTGGGAAAAACCACCATTGATCCCGTTAATATCACTATCCGGCTGATCTCCGTCTCCACTGACCTGGCCTCCCATGGCAAGTCCTCCGTAAAGTTTTGCCAGAACATTTTTATAATTGGCAAAATCCTTATAAATACTGGCTGAAGTAACGTCTGTGATAGGTTCTCTTTCAAGATCTTTCACACAAGAAGCTGCCGTCAATAAAAATACTGCTGAAAGAGGCAATACTATATTTTTAAGTTTAATTCTATTTAGTTTCATTGAATTCTTATTTAAAATTGGAAGTTAAAGCCCAAAGAGTAAATCTTAGGCATTTGATAGTAACCGTTGTCTATTCCGCCAAAAACTTCAGGATCTACTCCAGAGTATTTAGTGATCACAAAAACATTCTGTGCCATGGCATATACTTTCAGATTACTTCCTTTAGTGAAAATTTCTCCGAAATTGTACCCGACATTGATATTATCTAATCTCAGGAATGAAGCATTCTCAACGTAAATATCTGATTTATACTGAGGAACTGCGAATTGGTACTGAGGTGCAGTAGAGAATACATTCTGAAGGTATTCGTTTGTAGATGCAGACTGCAGTGAACTATTTGAAGCGGCATTATTATATACATAATTTCCTAATACTGCTCTTGCACTCAATGCAAAATCCCAGTTTTTGTGAGATACTTTGGTTGAGAAACCTAAAATTGCATCAGGTGTCGTAGATTTGTAATAATACATATCTTTTGTATTGATTATTCCATCTCCATTTCTATCTACATACGCACCATCAACTGGTTTTCCGTTCGTATCATATACCTGCTGGTATACCCAGAATGAATTAGGAGCATACCCTACAGCATGAGCCTGGATTCTGTTTCCTGAACCTCCTTCAATTCCTCCGACTTCCATATTGAAAAACTCATCAGCTCTGTCTTTAAGCTTGGTGATAACCGGTTTGTAATGAGTAGCATTAAAACTTACTTCCCAGGTTGTGTTCTGATTTTTCACCGGAATTACAGTAATACTTCCTTCAATCCCTTCATTTTTCATATCTCCAACATTCTGCCAGCTTGCGTTACTTAAGCCCCCTGCAGGTTCATCGGCATATACAAGAAGGTCTTTCGTATCTTTTCTGAAAACATCAATTGAACCTGTAATTCTGTTTTTATTAAATCCAAAATCCAATCCTAAATTTTTGGTAGTCGTTGTTTCCCACGTAAGATTTGGGTTATAGTTAGCAGGTCTGAACATAAAATAAAATTCATTTCCGAACTGATATCCTGCTCCCTGATAACTTGGATTGTAGGCTGCAAAAGCTGGGTAATTATTAGGTTTATTACCGTTCAATGCAGGCAATTCCTGCTGACCCGTTTTACCCCATCCTGCTCTCAGCTTTAAAGTGCTGATTGAGGATATATTTTTGATGAAGTTTTCTTCATTAAGCTTCCATGCCAAAGAAACTCCCGGGAAAACGCCCCATACATTATCTCTGGTTCCGTTAAAGAATCTTGAAGAACCATCTTTACGAACTGATCCTGAAATAACATATTTATTAGCTATCGTAAAAATAGCTCTTCCATAAAATGAGATCAATGTATTTTGAGTTTTGAAATCTAAATCCTGCGAATTAATTCCTGTCCCTCTATAAGTTATAGCTCCTGGAAGATAAATATTGAAATCCTGATAAGAATACCCTGCAGTAATATCCACACCTGTGTTGATCGCACTGATAGTCTTTACATAATTAAAATAGGTTTCCAAAAGCTTGTTTTTCTTTTCCATCGAATAGAAATTTGAGCTTCCTTTATCTTCAAAACCTGGTCTTAAATTAGCATTCTTAAATTTATGCCCGTCACTTTTTGTGTAATCGTATCCGGCATTTACATTGAAATGCAGGTCCGGAAGAAAGTGAAATTTATAGTCTAACTGAATATTCCCCAATCCTCTGAGTACAGAAGAGACATCTCTTACCCCATTGATCATTCCAAGCGGGTTTGAATTGGCATTCACATTATATCCTGTTGCAGAACCCGAATCCAGCCATTCATAATACCCTCCATAATTGGAATTTCCTGAATATACTGGTTGTGTAGGATCAAAATAGGTAGCCGCCTTGATCACTCCACCGTCTACAAATCTGTTATCTGTAAATGTTCCTTTTACATTCACATTCACTGATAAATGATTGTCAAAGAATTTGGGACTTAAATTCAATCCCACAGAAGTTCTGCGGAAAGAATTTGATTTTACGATACCATTCTGCTCATTATAGCCTAATGATAAACGATATGGCAGCTCTTTAATTCCTCCTGAAAGGGCTACGTTATTATCTGTACCCCATGCTGCCTGGTAAATTTGATCCTGCCAGTCGGTATTGGCATTTCCCAGTTTGGTTTTATAACCTGCAGGGGCATACGTATTCACAAAATCTCTAAACTCCCGGGCATTTAATACATCTACCTTACCCATTTTAGTAGAAACTGAAGCAACTGTGGAGAAATTCACTTTAAATCTCCCGGCTGTTCCCTTCTTGGTTGTGATAAGGATAACACCATTAGAAGCTCTGTTACCATAAATGGCAGTAGCAGAAGCATCTTTCAGAATATCAAATGTTTCAATATCATTTGGATTAATTAAGGATAAAGGATCAGAAACTCCGTTCATTCCTACAAAATCCTGAGGAACTCCATCAATTACAATTAATGGTGAGTTTTCTCCACTTAAAGAAGAGGTACCTCTGATTCTGATCTTGGTTCCGGAACCCGGTGCCCCACTGTTATTGGTAATCTGTACCCCTGGTGTTTTACCCTGGATCAGCTGTCCGGCGGAAGTAGCTCCTCCGTTGAAGTCTTTTGCTGTGACAGAGGTTATAGAACCGGTAAGATCAGATTTTTTCTGTTTTCCATATCCGATCAAAACCACCTCTTCAATCTTCTTCTCCTGAGGAAGAGAATCTTTCTTCTGCGCGTGCATTACTGTACTGGCCAATAAAAAAGCAGGCGCGATTTTTAATACTGTTGTAAAGTTCTTCACAATCATATTCTTTTATAGTTTCGTTTTTTCAGTCATTTTTTGGCTTGGAGCCAGACTCGCAATTTATAAAAAAATTAGAATTATCATAAATTTAATATAATTTTAGTTAATTTTATGTATATTACGAAACCGATTTTAGTTAGTTTTTTAAAATCCAATATTTTACAACGACTTATGCAATGCATAATATTTACTTCAAATTAACAATATGTTAAACATTTGTTTAACTTTATTTCACATCGAACCTTTAGAAATTGCATAATTGATCATAATAACACCGTCAATAGCGGTATTCAGCAGATAATCCTTATCTTTGCAGTCAAAACTTTACTATAAATGTCAAACAGAAAGATGATTACGGCAGCTTTGCCTTATGCAAACGGGCCGGTTCATATAGGACATTTGGCAGGTGTTTATATTCCTGCGGATGTTTACGCAAGATTTCAGAGAAGATTAGGAAAAGATGTAGCGTTTATCTGTGGTTCAGATGAGCACGGGATTCCTATTACAATAAGAGCTAAAAAAGAAGGAGTTACTCCTCAGGATATCGTTGACAAATATCACGGGATCATAAAAAAATCTTTTGCTGATCTGGGAATTTCATTTGATGAATATTCAAGAACGACGTCTAAGAACCATTATGAAACCAGTCAGGATTTCTTCAAGGTTTTATACGAAAAAGGAAAATTCACAGAAGAAGTTTCTGAGCAGTATTTTGATGAGCAGGCAGGAGAATTCCTTGCTGACCGTTATATTGTAGGAACGTGTCCTAATTGTGGTAACGAAAATGCTTACGGTGACCAGTGTGAGAAATGTGGTTCTACCCTATCTCCTTCTGAGCTGATCAATCCGAAATCAATGCTTAGCGGAAATGTTCCTATCCTTAAAGAAACAAAAAACTGGTATCTGCCTTTAAATGAATATGAAGATTTTTTAAATGAATGGATCATTGAGGGCCATAAAGATGACTGGAAGCCCAACGTATATGGACAGGTTAAGTCTTGGTTGAATGACGGCCTTAAACCTCGTGCCATGACCAGAGATCTGAACTGGGGAGTTCCGGTTCCTCTTCCAAATGCAGATGGGAAAGTATTGTACGTATGGTTTGATGCACCTATCGGTTATATCTCTTTCACCAAAGAATGGGCAGAGAAAAACGGAAAAGACTGGAAAGATTACTGGCAGAGTGAAAGCAGTGACCTGGTACACTTTATCGGAAAGGATAATATTGTATTCCACTGTATTATTTTCCCGGCAATGATGAAGGCTCACGGAGACTACATTATGCCTAAAAATGTTCCTGCTTTTGAATTTCTGAACCTTGAGAACGATAAGATCTCCACTTCAAGAAACTGGGCAGTATGGGCTCATGAATATGTAGAAGATTTCCCTGGACAGCAGGATGTTTTAAGATATGCTCTTCTTTCATCGGCTCCGGAAACTAAAGATAACAACTTTACATGGAAAGATTTCCAGACTAAGAATAATTCTGAGTTGGTAGGGATCTTCGGAAACTTCATCAACAGAGTGGCAGTTCTTATTCATAAATATTATGATGGTGTTATTCCACAAGGAGATGTAAACAGCCCTGAATTACAGGAAATAAGTAAATCGGCAAAAGAAATCTCAGGATTTCTTGAAAATTATGAGTTCAGAAATTCATTAACTGCATTGATGAACCTTGCCCGTTTTGGAAACCAGTACCTTCAGACTGAAGAACCTTGGAAAACCATTAAAGACAACCCGGAAAAAGCGGCTCAGTCTTTATTCGTTGGAGCACAAATAGCTGTTGCTTTAGCGCAGTTATGTGAACCTTTCATGCCTTTCAGTTCTGAAAAGCTATTGAACATGTTCAATGTTGAAAAAAAAGACTGGAATGCGATTGAAACGCAATCAGTTTTAATTGAAACAGGTCATAAAATCAACGAATCATCTCTTCTTTTCTCAAAAATTGAAGATGATGTAATTGAAGCTCAGATCCAGAAATTAGAAGATACAAAACAAAACAATAAAAAAACAAACCCTAACGCAAACCCTATGAAAGAAGAGATCACATTTGATGACTTTACTAAAATAGACCTTAGAACAGCCACTATTACAGAAGCTGAAAAAGTAGAAAAAGCAGATAAATTATTAAAACTTACTGTAGATACAGGAGTAGATGTAAGAACTGTTGTTTCTGGTATTGCAGAAAGTTTCACTCCTGAAGAATTAATCGGGAAGCAGGTAATGATCCTTCTGAACCTTGCTCCAAGAAAAATCAGAGGAATTGAATCTCAGGGAATGTTATTATTAACAACAAAACCAGACGGAAAATTATCTTTCGTAACACCGGACGACAGCAATGTTGAGAACGGTATTGAGATCGGATAATCAACCTCAATATAAGATAACAGGCTGTTTCACTAGAAGCAGCCTTTCTTTTGACAGATAATATAAGGAGCTTATTCCCGCTATCCACTCTTACTCCTCGCGCCTGACTCCCAGCCCGAGCATGGGCCGAAGAATCCCAACCGTATGCTGCGGGGTAACCGTTACTATCGGGGCTAGGTAAAGGCACAAAAAAAGTCATCCCGGTTTACAGAATGACAATGTATGCTAATTTATGAGATTGCTTCGCTTACAGCTCGCAATGACTTGTTGTACATTATTTCTTAGTCAGTTTTGCTAAGTAAGAATCTTCATCCTTCAAAACTTTTTTTATTTTGAAACCATTGTTTTCAGCTGCATTCTTCAAGGTATTGAAGTCAAGATACAGCCAGGTGATCGGTTCCTCAGATTCTCCTTTGTAATGAACCACATACTCCAGTTCTCCATAATATCCTCCGGCAGGAATATACACTCCTCCATCCTTATCACGGTCAAACATATAAAGAATATCTGTACTGTCAATCAGAACCTGTCCTTTATCATTTAATAAAGTATGTAATTTCTGAAGATAGGTGTCAATTTTAGCAAGGCTTTCAAAAACACCGGTACCATTCATCAGTAATAAAAGAGTGTCGAAGGTCTCCCCGGAAAAATCAAGCATATTTTCACAAACTGCTTTATTAATTCCTCTCAGCTGACAAACCTCAATAGATTTTGGTGAAATATCCAATGCGGTCACATCAAGATTCCTTTCATTTTGAAGGTATAAAGAATGAGAACCGGCACCGGCACCGATATCCAGAACTTTTCCTTCGGATAACTGCAGTGCTTTCTGCTCAATATCGTTCATTTCTTCAAAATCTCTGAATAAATAATCTACCGGAAGTTCATCCAGCTCAGAAATTGATGTTTCAGTCTGCAGATTTTCCGGATTTTCATTGTGGTAATAATCCCAGATCGCTCTGCCCATTAAATCTTTCATACCTGCAAAGATACAGCTTCAGGGTACAAAGTTCAAAGTTTTCAGGGTAATGTTTCGGGTTACGAGTTACGGGATTGTTATTGCGAGTTACTACTTTCTAGTTTCTTTTTGCTGCTTATCATTATCCTGAATCTCATCTCTTACCTCTCCATCCAAAAATTCACCATTGACATCAATAAACCTTCATCGATATTTCACAGAATATTTTCCCAGCTACCTACTACCTTTTATCTGCCACCTGCCAACTACTCCATCGAATCCTTCTCCTTATGTCTGTCTGCCTGAGATTCATTCTCCGCAACTCCTGCTTTCCAATAAGAATAGGCATATAATTCCTGAGAGGTCCAGTTTTTTTCTTTTCTGAGATAAGTACGAATCTCTTTCACGCTTGAGAATTCACATGCAACGTAACCAAATTTGGTTGTCTCGGGAAGATCAATATTTTTTACAGTATCTGAAATTTCACTGCTGATCTGAGGGTGGGCATTGTGCAGCCATTTAAAATCAATTTGAGCTTTGGTTTCAAGCAGTTGTTCGTCTTCTTTTCCATGAACTTCAATAATACAGGTTCCTTTTGCCGTTTCAGGAAGCGTTTCCAAAATAGCACTGATCACCGGAATGGCTGTAGCATCTCCTACTAACAGATACCAATCTGCTGTCGGATATAATTCTTTACCTTCCAAACGCATCATCACTCCCAGTTTTGAACCTGCTTCCGCCTCTCTCACCCATTTAGAGGCAGGACCTCCGTCTCCATGGTCTACAAAATCGATAATTAATTCATTTTTCTCCAGATCAATTCCCCGGTGTGTATAGGTTCTGATGGCCGGAGCGATCTCTTTAGGCGGATACACCCACTGATGATTTTCATCCAGCGTCGGAAAATGAATCTCGTTCAAACCAGCTGGAGGGACTGCAATTTTATTATTGTCGCCCACCACGGTATTTTTGAATACCTGAACTTCCGGTGAATATAAATACACTCTGATAAAGTGGTCAGTAATATATTCTTTTCTGGTTACTTCGGCAACGATCTGCCCTGTTGAAATTTTAGCCATAACTGATTTTTTAAAGTTAAAATCCGGTTTCCGATCGATCTCAGAAACCGGATTTGAAATACAATATGTTTTCAGATCAAGGCACTTTTACCTTCATCTTATTTTTAAAATTCAAAAGTGTAAGAAAGATTGAATGTTCTTCCTCTTCCTTTATAATTGAACAGATCCGGAAGTCCATACGTAGAATATAAAACCTGGGAACGCTTACTCCAAATGGTTTGATAATCCGTATTAAACAGGTTCTGGATTCCCAGACTGAATTTCCCCCAACTGAATCGATATCCCATCATAAGGTCTGAAGTATTGTAGCCTTCCACCACATTATTAAGCTCGTCTTTCTGCTTGAAGTTCTGCAATGACTGGAATCTGAATGACCAGTTTTTGATATTATACCCGATATAGGTCACCAATTTTGACGGAGAAGCATTATAGATTTCCTGTTTCTGCCATTCTCCCTTGTTATCTACCTCAGATTTGATCAAAAGTCCGCTTGCTCCGAAATACACTCCATTGTTTAAAGCATAGGAAACCTCAGCTTCGATTCCCATATTTCTTAATTTCAAATCATTCACAAGGATCTGGAAGGTCTTCTTGTCCACTGCAACGGTCTTATCAGAATTACTAAGGAATCCGGCAATCTGAGCTTTTAAACCTCCTCTATTGACGCGGTATCCTACCTCAAACTGATTGGTTTTAATGGCCTGCAAAGGTTGTTCTTTTACATTGATACTGGATACTACATCCCAGTTTGTTCCCACCAATTTGTACTGACCAATCCCATAAAACTTAGCAGGATCTGCTAAACTTGCTCCCTGGGAAAAGGTTCCCCAAACCTGGTGCTGCTCATTGAATTTATATAATAGTCCCGCATTCGCCAGTGTCACATTATAAGAACTTTCACCTCCGGGAATTGCCGATGCTGAACTTCCATAGCCCATGGCAACCTGCGTCTGCTGTTCTGAACCTACAAAATCATCCATTTTCACATTGATATGCTGATAACGAATTCCTGCATTCAATTGAAGCTTTGGAAGAATATTATATTTTGCCTGAACATATCCCGCGTAGCTCTGTGAGTGGTTGGTAGGATATCTTCCCAGACTGTATTTTGTTTCATTGACTAAACCTCCGCTGGACATAGTCTTAGCAATATCATAGACAGATTGTGCTCCCTCAAATTTTTCAAAATCAAAATCTGCTCCATAAGTAACGTTCAGTCCTCTCCATGATTTTGATAATAAAGCCTTAATCCCTGAATAATAAGTATCCTGCTGAGAAGAGGACATATAAGGTATTTTTCCTGTCTGCAATGTGACATTACCCGGGAATGGATAAAATCCTAACTTTTCACCACGGGTAGCTAACTGCACATAAAGGTCCTGTCCGCCCAAAATTCCGTTTCCGGTATAGGCTACCGTAGCCATATAACGTTCTGTTCCTACATTTTTATCGGATGAAAAACCATCTCTCATTTGCAGCAATGAAGCATTTTTTGTTGTGAATGCACTTAGATTTTCACCCAAGAATAAACTTCTGTCCCCGTTAAACTTAGAGTTGTAATACTGAAGGGAAGCTGTTATTTTATGCTTATTGTTAAACTGATATCCTCCTGTAGCCAAAATGTCAATCGACTGGTTGTACTGAAGGTCAGTTTGTGTAATATCTGTAAAAAGCTGTTTCTGGTCTGCTCCATATACTCCACCGTTCTGCTGGTACGCAACTCCCAGTCTTCCGAAGAACTTATCTCCCTTGGCAGCTATGGATTGAGCGGCACGGAAATCATGATCATCTTTGCCCATAAATCCTGTACGTACCCCCAATTCTGTTTCTCCACTGATCCCTTTCTTGGAAGGTATTTTGGTTATAATATTGATAATACCACCCGTAGCATTTCCTCCATAAATTGAACTTGCTCCGGAAAGGACTTCAATTCTTTCAATATTAAAAGGATCAATAGCATCCAACTGGCGGCTGATAGAGCGGATACTGTTCAGAGAAACTCCGTCGATCATCACCAACGCTGAACGTCCTCTCATATTCTGTCCGTAATTGGTTCTTCCCTGTGGACCAATATCCATAGAAGGAATCAGAATCGACAACATTTCTTTGATAGGAACACCGCTTTTAGCCTGTTCCTGAATTTTTTCTTTCTGTACTACCCAGACTGTTCCCGGAATTTCAGAGATTTTTGTAGGCTTTCTGGAAGCTACGATCACCACATCGTCAATACCTTTAGAGGCAATAGAATCTTTAGCGGTCTGGGAAAATAGTAATCCCGAAGCCAACAGACCTATGAATGCATACTGCTTTTTCATTCTTTCTACTCAAAGTTTTATAATCTCACAAAGATAATTCTTATTTAGAAAGAATAAAAATAACAAAGTATGAGATTTTCCCTTATTTTATCATCTACAAACATCTTTTTACAGAGAAGTTATTTAATCTTATCAAAAATATTGGATATATATTAAAACCATTAAGAAGGATTTAAGAAATAAAGGATAGTTAAGATAAATCATTCTGATTTTAAGCTTAAAGCGAAGCTTATCTTAATGCTCTAAACACCTTATACAATCTTAATGTTTCAAAAAAATTAAAGCTTGCATCTTCTTAAAAACGTAAAATCCCGGCCCACGAAGGACCAGGATTCTACTAGTGAAAAACAAGGTATCTTTATACTGCAGGACCTGCAGCATCTTTTATCTCTTCTAATAATTGTTTTCGTTCGCGTAGTCTTCTTCTTGCAATGACAGATTTACCGCCCAGAACTCTTACAAATCTGAAATACTGAAAGCGTTTTGCTCCGAAGTGATGCGTAGCAACATAAATCAGCACTCCAAATCCGACTAAAATAATATATCCGAATATCTTTTTGCTCGCTATGATAATGGCATTAAGCTGAATGGCTTTCATATTAGCCGCTACATTCTGAGGCGTAACAGTCATTCCGTCCATATAAACTGCTAAGTCACCTATTGCTGTAATCTGGAAACGATATTGAAACCATGAGTACAGTGTTGAAAAAATTCCCACGGCCAGAAAAGTTCTCCAGACCAATACAAGTCCGATCGCCGCAAGCATTTCATCCATTTCAAGTTTATCCAGAGTATAAAACCATACAGAGATAAACAGGGAACACATTCCGTAGCCTTTTAAAAACATAGGCAGATACCAGTTGTCATAACTGAACTCCAATACCATAGAAAAATACATAATAATGGCATATCCGATCATTGCTGAAAAACCGGAAAAAATATACATTTTCAAAGGTTTTTCTTTTTTGAACCAGAAAATTGCAATGACTCCAGCCAGAATAATTCCCGGAATCATCAGTAAGCTCAGTCTTGTATTCGTCAATTGATCATAACCCAGGACCCCCACTGCAAAAGTATTCTGAATAGAAGCGGTTCCCAAGAACATTCCAAGCCAAAAAAGCATAAACAAACCGTGCTGTACATTGTTTTTTGTGAAAATTTTAAATGAAAGGTACGGTCGTTTTAATGTCAACTGACGGATAGAAAGCAGTGCAAAGCTCAAAAAAGCAGTAATACTTGCATAAATGATATTCTTTGAATTGAACCAATCCTGCTGTCTCCCAAACGAATATACATACGCCGAAAACATAAAAGTGGAAATGAAAAGTAAAATACTTAACCAATCAATATAATGCAGCGGAACCTTTAATGCAAAGTATTTATTATGCATAAAAATCCAGTGTATCAATGCCAGTATAAAGCATAAAACGGCTGTAAACAGGTAAAACTGCTGCCAGTTGTAAAGAAGGGCAAATTCTGCGGCATAATAGGTCGCCACCTGATTCATCACCAGAACGAATGTATAGAAAGCCCCATAAAATATCCCTCGGTTTCCAATCATGACCATCAGGGGAAGAAACAATTCTATGGTCACCATCATCTTCATAAAACCAATCAATAATGAAGTAGCTATAAAGACCGCTGGCTGTAAGGTGGTTCCGTTCACATAGCTGAGCAGTCCTAAGAGCACCAGAAGGAGAACAAGCTTATCCCTTACTTTGAACCTCATTTTGATTCTGATGACCACAGGCATACAGGCTCCCATCCCAATGGTAGTCGCATAGTTGGCCCACATAAAATATTCTGTCATCGCACCGGTACCACTTGCCAGAGAACTGATATTCCCTGTATACACCCCACCAATAGGCATTACCACAGCAAGCAGTAATACAATCAGCAGCAGCTGTACGGGTTTGGGTACCCAATCGCTATATAATCCTTTGTTGTACATGATTTTTTAGGTAATAGATTTCAGATATCAGATGGCAGACTTCCAACATTCAGCCTTAGCTTTCCCCAAGCATAATGTCTGGAATCTGATATCTTACATCTTTTAGTCTTTATTAATATTCACATTCATATTCATTCCTGCGCTCAGTTTATCCAGATCTTCTTTTTTGTTGGAAGCCGTGAATTCTATTCTTACAGGAATTCTTTGTTGTACTTTGATGAAATTTCCGGTGGAATTGTCAGTCGGTACGCTTGAATATCTTGATCCGGTAGCTGCAGAAACGGCTGTTACTACTCCCTCGAATTTCTGTCCTCCTAAAGCATCAGCTGTCATTGCTATTTTTTCTCCTACTTTAATATTTGGCATCTGGCTTTCCAGGAAATTGGCTGTTACCCATTTCTGACCATTCAGAACAATGGTTGCAACCTGCTGTCCCGGCTGGATCAGCTGACCTTCAGAGATGGTTCTTCTTCCCATCACTCCATCATAAGGCGCTGTGATCACGGTATACGAAAGATTGATTTTCGCCATATCCAAAGCAGATTTTGTTCTTTTGATCTCTGCATCATTGATTCCCAATTTGCTTTTCACTTCTGTTGTGGAAAGATTTGCTGACTGCTTTTGATTCACTAACGTTTCGTAAGCTGCCTTTTGAGCATCATATTCTGTTTTTATCTGATCGTACTGTTGTCTTGTTACTGCTTCAGCCGCTAAAAGGTTTTTATATCGGTTTAAATTCTGCTCGGCATTCCACAATCTGGCTTTTGCTCCGGCAATATTAGACTGCATAACGTTGATGTTATTGGAAACCGTATTCACAGATGAACTGGTGGCTGTTTTCTGAGCCATGGCATTCTGATAGGCAGCATCAGCCTGTCCTAACTGGGTAATGATTTCGCGGTCATCAAGAATAACCAGTGTATCTCCTTTTTTTACATGCTGGTGTTCAATAAATTTAATTTCTTTGATATAAGCAGAAATTCTGGTATTAATTGGATTAATAAATTCCTCTACCTGTGCTGCTTCTGTATAGGTTTTGCTCCCGATATGAAAATATTCACGGATCAGCCAGAATAATCCGAAACCGATCACCAAAAAAACGATGATATTCGAGATGATGGCTCTGATTTTATTAGTTTTATTTTTCTTTTTCTTGTTTTCAGCAGCGGATGCTACCGGAGCTGTCGTTGTATTTTGAGTGGTTTGTCCCTTGTTTTCCATTGTGTTGATTTTCAGTTTTAAAAATTAAAGTGTTCCTGTAGATTTCAAAAGGTTATAATACTGATACAAAACATTGATTTCAGCGTTGGCATAATCAAGTTCTGACTGCAGTTTCTGGTTTTGGGCATCAATCATTTCTGCCTGTACTGCCAGTTGGTTCAGATATTTGGCTTCCGTAATCTTGTAGTTTTCTTCTGCCAGTCTTTTGGAATCATTCAGGATATCCGCCTGCTGAATCGCTTCCTGATATTTTGTATAGGCTGCATTCACTCCCATATCTACGTTCTGCTGTACCAGAGTCATCGCATCATTCGCCTGATTTTTCTGCAGGGTCCCTAATTTTACTTTTTCTTTCGTTTTATACAGGGTATCTATATTATAACTCAAAGAAACTCCGGTCTGCCAACCTCCTGAATACATATCCAAAACAGGGTTTCTTGTCGTGATAGGTCTTTGCAAAGTATATCCGCCAAATCCGGCTACAGTAGGCGCATTATCTGTTTTTATAATTTCAATATTTTTATCGGCAACATCTATGTTTTTCTTGGCAGATTTTAGCAATGGGCTGCTTTCGTGAGCAAGATTGGTATAATAATCCATTCCTATTCCTGCTTCTTTATTGTTTAAAGTTTCAGTAGGAACAATTTCTGTATCAGAGGATAAACCTAGCGCGATATTTAAATTATAATTAAGTATTTTTTTATTATTTGAAAGGGTCAAAATTCCCTGATCCAGGTTTTTGATAGCCAGCTCTCCACGAATCACTTCATTTCTCGTTACCATCCCCTGCTGGTAGAACTTCTGAATATTTTTAAGACGTTCCTGTGCCAGCTTTTTATTATTCTGAAACACATCTTCCTGGTTGATGATTTTATAGACATCCAGATAATTGGAAATCACTAAAAATTTTACCTCCTGCTTATTTTTTTCTAAGTCCAGTTCGGAAAGCTGCTCACGAAGCCCTGCCATTTCAATCGATTTGTTCACCAATCCACCTTTGAAGATCAGCTGTGTTGCCTGTACAGCATAAGAACTTCCATAATGCGGCATCGGAACTGTTGTAGAGTTTGAAAAATCCTTATCGATTGCTACCGCGTCTCCTAAATAGAACTGACTTGTAGAAGCTGTGATAGTGGGCAGTTTCTGAAGTTTAGCAACATTTGTGCTTTGTTTTGCAATACCAATGTTCTGTGCGGAAACTTTAAGCTGCTGATGATTCTGAACAGCGAGTTCCGCCACCTCACCTGCGGTCATCTGCTTGATCTGTTGTGAAAAAAACAGCGCAGGAAAAGCTGCTATCAAAACGGATAGTGCTGTTTTTATTTTCTTTGTCATTTTACCTTGTTTTACAGAAGCAAAGTTATAACAACAACAAAATCAATCAAATGTTTGATTTCGGGAAAAAGATGTTCAAATGTAAGATTTTAATTTTCGAACTGATGCCTGTACTGTGTAGGGCTTACTTCAATATGT
Source organism: Chryseobacterium sp. KBW03 (assembly GCF_003852415.1). Lineage (NCBI taxonomy): Bacteria > Pseudomonadati > Bacteroidota > Flavobacteriia > Flavobacteriales > Weeksellaceae > Chryseobacterium > Chryseobacterium sp. KBW03. The sequence goes on from NZ_QAJO01000012.1 coordinate 141,434, forward strand.
TTCTTGAAAAAGTGAGAAAATGAGTATTGATCGCTAAATCCGAGAATAGAAGAAATCTCTGAAACGGGTTTATTGGAAGAGTTTAAGAGTACTTTAGCTTCATTGATGACTATTAAAGCTATGACCTGACTGGCAGACTTGCCTGTGATGGTCTTCACAACGGAAGAAAGATGTCTGGTTGTAATTGATTGTCTTTCGGCATAAAACTCAACTGCTCTTTCTGTAAGATGATGTTCTGCAATATCAGTAAGAAACACAAACACGATTTCTTCCTGTCTGGACATCTGATTCATAGAACTGTTATCTTCCTTGGAAATAATTCCCGCCATCTGATAGCAGAAAACAGAGAAAAGGTGCTCTACCATTTCTTTCTTGTACAGCATTTCCGTATCAGAATCCAGAATATATTTCAGGAAATTGACACTTTTCCAGACCACTTCCATTTCGTCCTCAGGAAAAGGCACTCCTTTGTTCATCTGCTGTCTGAAATAACGATAGGTAATCAAACGGTTAAACTTCAATGATAAAGCCGAAATAAATTCTCTTTTATAAGAAACCATCCGGGACTGAAAGTCGTCTGTCACAGAAACCACTTCATAGATGGTCTGCGGATCGGTCACCATAAACATGTTGGCAGAAACCTCCAGGTCACTGAAATGCTGACGAAGTTTTATAGTTCCTGATTTAATAAAAATAAAAGCAGGATTATCGGGACGGAAAGGCTTATCGACAGCAATTCTCTCGAAAATATTACGTTCCGTAAAAATATCGACTCCGAATTTTTCTAGGGCAGACATAAGACAAATGTAAGCAATCTTACCAGTGATTACAAAATTTTATTATTTTAGCGTTTATCCAATTCCCTGTCAGTATGAGAAAGGTTGATCTATTATTTGCAGAATACAGTAAAAGCCATAGAAATGCGGCCAACAAGTTCATTCACTGGATTTGTGTGCCTTTAATTTTCTGGACAATTTTGGGCTTTGCTTCCCTGATTCCCTCCCCTCATTTCTGTGCTTCCTACTTTGGATGTGTAAGTATCATAAGCCTTTTTGTGATTGTTTTGATCACTTTATTCTATATCAGACTTTCTTTTTTGATCGCCATTGTAATGATTGTTGTAATGCTTCTATTAGAGCATTTCATTTATCTCACCAATATCAGTTTCGGAAAACGGTCCTGGATGGTTTATCTTTCTGTTTTCGTTATTACCTGGATCTTCCAATTTGTAGGTCATAAAATTGAAGGAAAAAAGCCTTCTTTTCTCAGAGATCTACAGTTTCTTCTGATAGGACCGATTTGGCTTTTAGGTTTTATTCTTAAGAAGGCAGGAATCAAATATTAATCTTCCAAAGCATACACCGCAAAGCTTGCCAGCCAATGATCTCCTCCATAATTTCCCTGAAATAATAAAGGTAATCCGTTGGCAAGAAATACATCTGCTTTTTTCTGAAAGTCTTTCTTTAGTGGATGGTTCGCAGGAAGGGCCTTCGAGATCCCTTTCATACACCATGCTTTAGAGAAAGAAAGTCCTACTAAGTGAACGGTCTGATAATCGCTAAGATCACTTACCACAGGTATTTTCTCAATATTTTCGAGACTTCTTTTTTCGTAGAAATTATTCAACCATACTATAAATTCTTTTTGAGGAAGAACTCTTCGCATCAGATCTGCAATTTCAAGACTTGGCGAAAAGAAATCCGAACCATCAGGTTCAAGATATGCTGGTGTTTTCTGATCTTTCAGGAAAAAGTATTTTGCCTTTTCTATCAATTGATTTTCAAATTCTTTATCTTTATTGGCTCGTGCCCAATCTATCGCAAAAGCCATTGCAAAAGCTGTATTAGGGTGAACTCCTGTCCTGTTCGGATAGGTCTGTTTTGGAAGATAAACCTTCCAGGACTTAAGGATCTGATCAGTGAGTGGCTTTAGGTTCTGATGCCATATTTTAGCTTTTGGATGATCCCAATTGGTCAGCTCTTCATCCAGTTTTAATATCCATGCCCATCCGTAGGTTCTTTCGAAAGTTCCTGTTAACTGATATTTTGTAAAATAATCTGCTTCCGTCTGCAGTTTCTCTTTCTGAAATGATTCATCCAGAATTTTTTCAATCTCTTTGGCACTAGACAGATTAGGTTTTGTTTTTAAAAGTCTTGCAAGCATCCAATGTCCATGAACAGAGCTATGCCAGTCGAAACATCCATAAAAACTGGGATGAAGATCTTTTGGGGTCAAAGGAACTTCGCCTGCATTATTGATGATATGGGCTGTTTTATTCGGATATTCCTGATTGATACAGTGAAGAGGTTTATCGGACAATTTCATGGCCATCTCGTCTGTAAGTTTCGGAGCTTCCTGGGCATACATCAGAAATGGTGAAAACGCAAATGCTAAAAGACTTTTTTTCATGAATTAAAAATAGAAATAATTTATAATCTCAGCAATTTTTCAGGCTGGTTTTAAAGCTAATTATGGAATTAACATTCACCATTCTTTCGTTTTACATTTTAATCATTTTTACAAATGATCATTTTTGAGCACACTTTTTGATCATATCCCTAAAAAACTAACATACCCATGAAAAACATTATTCTCCTATTATCAGGTCTTATTCTGATCAATTGCAGCAAATCAGGTGTTGAAAAACAGGAAGTGAAAGCCGACCTAGCGGAAGTTCTAACCGAAGATAAAACACCTTCTTCTTCAGCTGCTCCTATACCTCCACCGCTTTCTATTTCTGAGAAGGTAGTGTCCGATGAAGATGGAACCAACAAAGAAGTTTATACCCCAAAGAAAACAGATACGATCTCCAAAAAAATTATCAAAAACGGAGATATGAAAATTCAGGTGGGTGATATTAAAAAAACACAGAATCAAGTCAATGAGATCATCAAGAAAAACAATGCTTATATCCAAAAGGAACAGTTTCAAAATACGGATATGGATGATAATCTTACTCTTATTATCCGTGTACCCCATAAAAACTTCGATGCATTGATCAGCTCATTTTCAAACGGAGTAGGATCTGTTTTGTCTAAAAATATTTCATCCAATGATGTGACAGAGGAATATACTGATGTAGCCATTAAGCTGGCCAACAAAAAAATATATCTTGAAAAATACAGGGACATGCTTAAAAGTGCTGCTACCACGAAAGATATGCTTGAAATTCAGGAAAATATCCGGGAACTTGAAGATGAGATTGACGTGGCTGAAGGCAGGCTTCGTTTTATTGATGACCGCGTGAATTACAGTACCCTGAATTTGAATTTATATAAAGAGAAAGTGAGAAGTTCGGCTACCTCAAAAATCGGTTTTGGAAGCCGCTTTATTGATTCCCTGACTGAAGGCTGGAATAGTTTTGTGAGTTTTCTGCTGGGAATGGTTTCATTATGGCCCTTCTTTTTAATCATTCCATTTATTGTGTTCTTTTGGAGAAAATGGAAATCTGGAAAAAAGGATAAAAATTAATTTATTAAAAAATCCGGGCATCTTCGATGCCCGGATTTCTACTGCATTATCAACAATTTAATTGTACTGTTTCCAGTATGATGTTAAAAACAAAAATAATGCAATAGCCGTGTTAAGGGCTGTTAAATATTTTTATTGGAAAAGCTAAAAAAGGATGAGCTTTTCATAGAATAAAACCACCTTGCTAGCAAGGTGGTTTTATTCTTATTTTAAATTTTCTTTATTACTTTCGGATTGTTTTCGTGATGCTGCTTCCATCTTTATAATGAATTCTCACAAAATAAATTCCGGCCTGCAGATGACTGATATTAATACTGTTCTTTGTTGGGTTTACAGAAGAAAGCATCTGAAGTCCACCAGGATTAATGACCTCCACTCTACTCATTTTTCCATAATAGTCTTCCGGTGAAAAACTGATCATGTGATCAGACACAATGACTAAAAGGCCAGCTTCTCTACTTGTAAGACCGGCCGTACAGCCTGGGCCTTCTGTGCAGGCATTGATTACTTTCCAGACAGCATTACTTCCCGGAGTTTCTCCTGGGTTAGCATACCATTTATTTTCCCATATTTTGCAGGCATAGAAAACCTTTGTTCCTGCTGTTGGATACGTTTTTGCCGGATTATATTCTTGTGCACCACAATAGGTAACCGGACCGCTTGATTGACAGCCAGGACCTTCTGTACATGCACTTACTTCCTCCCATACCATATTTGTTCCCGGAAGCTCTCCCGGATTCGCATACCATTTATTTTTCCAGATTTTACAGGAATAAAAAACTTTTGCTCCGGCTGTAGGATATGCATTGGCAGGATTATACTGTTCTGCTCCACAATACGTTTGACCATTCCCTGGTGTACTCTTCTTCGTTCTGATTTTTAATTCATTACTCATGTCAGAAATCTGATCGTTCATCGCCACAGATCTTACCGTATAACGATATTCCGTGTCTTGCGCTAATCCTACTCGTGAAAAGCTTGTTTGAACGGTTTCTCCTACTTTGATCCCATTTTCAAATACCTGATAGTTTTTGATGCCTTGTGTATGGGTCGAAGCCATCCACATTAATGAAACGGAGTTTTCAGTAGCTCCCATCGAATGAAGGTTGGATGGTGCTGTAGGTTTTTCAATTGTCCCTTCACTGTTTGTTTTTACATTGAGTGGCGTACTTTTCCCCGAAGTGAGCCCTGAAGAACCTTTCGCCTGTATTTCGTACGTATAAACCGTATTGGCACTTAAGCCTGTATCTTCAAATGCAGCGCCACTTACCTGCTGAATATTTTGTCCATTACGGAAAACAGTATAAGATACCGCATCCGGCTGTGGTGTCCAGCTTATTTTAGCAGAAGAACTGGTTACTCCCACCTGTGTTAATCCTGTAGGAGTTGCAGGTGCCGAAACTCCTGTTCCGGAGGTTACATTAACGTCAATCACATTATAGAATGCATTGACGGTATCTGCGACATCCCAAACCGCTAAAATAATATGGTAACCTGTACGGTTGGCAGGAACTGTAATCTGATGAGAAACATTATCCTGCGGTGGAGTACCATTATGCGCGATTGTACCAATAAGTTCAAGATCCTGGCGGGAAAGAGGTTTATTGGGGTCCCAGCCTTGCTTTGTCATGTAATAATGCCATTTTGCAGTCGCGTGATACGCCGAGTATTTCCAGATAAAGGCATTCACACCCGTGGAGATATTGGTTTTCTTCCAACGATCAGCAGTCTGGAGATCCAGTGTAGTGTCTCCCCCTATACTTCCATTAGCCGAAGCAATCTTTCCATCTGCCGGACCCAATGCAGGAAATCCTTTTGGCGCTTCCAGAGAACCTGGCTCATTAATTACAGAACCATATTTTCCAAATGCCACTGAATAGCCAAGCGAAGCTTTATCCAGGCTTCCCTGATATCCTCTTGAGGCAGGGCTTAGTACATATCCGTGTGCAGACAGATGAATTAAAGAAGGTACCAGCATCGCAAGCATGAGCATTACCGGAAAAAAAATTTTACGTGTCATCATATTTTAAATATTTGGTGTTGATTTTATTGGATCAGTTTTGTATAAAAATGAATTTTTAAACCATTATACTCCGAATAACTAAAGAAATATAAAGGATAATGATTTAAATCTATCAAAACAATTTACATTATAAAATATTTAATAAAAAATCAAATTAAACAAAACACATTAGTTAATATTTCAAGTTAAAACACAAAATAGCAATTCATAACATATTATTATTAACATATAATCACAATATTTTAAAACATAAAAATATGAAAAATAAGGCAAATTAATCACATATTATTGAAATAAATTAAGTTTGAATCAAGATTAAAAAGCAGAAAGAGAGAAGATGAAACTGGAAAATAATGTTAGTTCCATGATTTCTAAGGAATTAATAAAAACTCTTATAAATAAAAAAAAGCTGGGAGATTGATCCGATGACCAACTCCCAGCTTGTAAGTATAAAATACTCCTATTAATTTATGAACTATAAGGAGTTTTGTCTATTTCCCCAGCACAAATACGGCAGGGATTTTATGAAGTTCAGGCTTTTGTTTCTGCCAGTCTTTTATTGATTTTGTCTTAATGAATTCATGTTCAGGATCGTTGATATTAGCAGCGATACACAGCTTTGTATTCGGTGATAAAAACTTGCACAAATCTTCAAAAAGCGGGTTGTTTCTATACGGTGTTTCCATGAAAATCTGCGAATAGCCCGTTTTCTGAACAAGACTTTCGAGATTCATGATCTGTTTCTTTTTCTCTCCTTTCTCAATCGGAAGATAACCATTGAAGGTAAATTCCTGCCCATTGAATCCACTGGAAATCAACGCAAGAATAATAGATGAAGGCCCTGAAATCGGAATCACCCTGATGTTTTTCTCATGACACCATTTTACAATAAGATTTCCCGGGTCTGCAATACAAGGCAGTCCTGCCTCAGATAACAATCCGAAGTCCTGCCCTTTCAGCATCAGTTCCTGAGCTTCTTTGATATCTGCATTTTCCGTGTATTTATCCAACAAGAAAAGCTTCAGATCTGCCTGTTTCTTTTCCGGAGCAAAAAATTTTACAACCTTTCTCGCTGTTTTTTCATTTTCTACGAAGAAATAATCCGTTTGCATGATATAATCCTTCAAGATAGGTGAAAAGTGGTCAATAGAAGTGTTTTCTGATAAATAAGCAGGGAGTAAAAAAAGCATAGGGGATTAATTAAAAATTATAGATTATGAATTATAAATTATGAGTGGCTTGGGTCAGGTGGGCAGCAATTTTATCACACCCTTCATCCAATAGCTGAAAAACATGTTCAAAGTCTTTCATATCACCCCAGTATGGATCCGGCACTTCTGTATTATCATGTTCACCGGCAGCCTCTAAAAATAAAGAAACCTTCAGTTGTTCTTCTTTATTTTCTGCTCTGGAAGCCACTTCACGATATACCGAAGCATCCATACAATAAATCTTATCAAAGGTTTTAAAATCGGCTTTGGTAATAGGCCTTGACCTTTGTTGTGATATATCAACATGATGGTTTGCAGCAGTTTTAACAGCTCTTTTGTCGGGATGTTCTCCTTCATGCAATGAAATGGTTCCGGCTGAGTCTACTACAAAATCTTCCGGCACCTTCGTTTTCATAATACCTTCTGCCAAAGGGCTTCTGCATATATTCCCCAGACAAACCATTAATATTTTCATATGCTAATTATTTAAAAAGAGTCTTTGTGATGACAAAACTAAATAAAAAATGAAGAATAAAACTATCCTTCATTTTAATTTATTTCAGTTCAACACTGTTTATTGTTTGATTCTTTCTGTAAGGTCTTTTACGTATTTCTTGATTTCTTTATCAATTTTCGATACGTCTTTGATGGTATCACAAGCATACATTACTGTCGAGTGGTCTTTACCTCCCATTTCCTCACCGATTTTACTAAATGTAGAATTGGTTAATTCTTTAGAGAAGTACATCGCAAGCTGTCTTGGTAATGCAATCTCTCTTTTTCTTGTCTTTGACAGTAATTGTTCTTTTTTGATTCCAAAATAATCACATACCACTTCCTGAATGTAAGGAATATTGATGATTTTTTTCTGATTGGCAGCAATTCTGTTGATAGTCTCCTTCAACAATTCAAGACTCAGGTCTCTTTTATATACTGTAGAGTAAGCGATCACAGAGTTGATGACCCCGATCAGTTCTCTTACATTGGTTTTCGTTTCTACAGCAAGGAAGTCCAGCATATCTCCCGGAAGAACGATTCCGTCTCTGCTTAGTTTATCTTCAATGATTTGTCTTCTTGTAGATAGATCCGGAGATTTGATTTCTGCAGAAAGTCCCCATTTGAAACGGGAAACAATCCTGTCCTGAATATCCATAATATCTGCAGGCGCTTTATCAGAAGTAAGGATAATCTGCTTTCCGTTCTGATGCAGGTGATCAAAAATATGGAAGAAGCTATCCTGTGTTGCTGATTTTCCTGATAAAAACTGAATATCATCAATGATCAGTACATCTACCATTTGGTAGAAGTTGGCAAACTCAGTCTGCTTGTGTGCTTTGGCAGCAGAGATAAACTGCTGGATAAACTTTTCAGAAGACAGATAAAGAACTACTTTGTCTGGAAACTGATTTTTTACTTCAAGACCTACAGCCTGTCCCAAGTGGGTTTTTCCAACTCCATACCCTCCATATAAGAATAACGGGTTGAAAGCTGTTGCACCGGGTCTTTTTGCAATGGATCTTGCTACAGTGGCTGCGAATTTATTGCTTTCTCCTTCTACATAACTATCAAATGAATAGTCAGGTTTCAGGTTAGAATCTATATTTACTTTTCTTATTCCAGGAACTACAAAAGGATTTACAATATTTGCAGAGAAACCTTGTGGCATTGTTTCCTGAGTTTTTGGAGTGGGAACACTTTGTCCCTTGATGTTCATGGTAACCGGTTTTTCTTCACCTTTTGGTCTGTTTTCCATCACAGAATACCATAATTTCACTCCTTTTCCTATATTTTTCTTCAGGGCAGCAGAAAGCAAGGATAAGTAATTGTCCTCTATATATTCCTTGTAAAAATCACTCGGTACGATAAGTGTAAGATTGTTAGCTACTAATGAAAGCGGCTGAATCTTATCAAATAACATATCGAAAGATTTTTCAAGTTTTTTCAGGTCAGAATTGTCTTCAGCTGCGTTCAGGTTATCACGCATAAACTGAAGGCATTTCTGCCATATCATCATTAAATTGTCATCCATTTTTATGCCCCGATTATTCTTTGTTTGTACTGTGTTTAGAAGGAAGACAAAGGTCCAATTTTTTCTTTTCAAAAAAAAATATTGCAGCTATTGATTATTTAAAAATATATTTGTATGTATAATTTAGCACCTAAAATGATACACACAACACACTCAATACGAGTACGTTACGCAGAGACGGATCCGATGAAATATGTATACTATGGCAACTACGCAGAGTATCTCGAAGTGGGAAGAGTTGAGCTCTTCAGAAGCATAGGAATTTCATACGATGAAATTGAAAACCAAGGAATTTGGCTTCCGGTTTCGGAATATAAAATTAAATATATCCGACCCGCTTTGTATGACCAAAAATTAGAAATTCATACTTATGTCAAAAAAATTCCGGGAGTGAGGATTGATTTTGAATATGAAATTTACAATGAAGAGCATATTAAAATAACAGAAGCTTCCACTACTCTATTCTTTCTGGATGCAAAAACGAATAAGGTCATCAAGTGTCCGGATTTTTTGATGGAAATGATTGAGAAGAATTGGAAGGTGTAGGAGGCGGGTAGCAGATGTTAGGTAGCAGGTTGTAGGTTGCAGGGAAAATACTCAGTCTAATATTAATGGAGGACTATTGATGTCAACGGTGAATTTTTGAATGGAGAGCCAAGATTGAAGAACTAATAAGTATGACTAGAGATCCAGGAAGGAAGGAAGGAAGGAAGGAAGGAACTACCCAACCAGCAACAAAAAGATAGCTGCCGATACCTTTAATTTTAAATCCAAAACATTGAACATTGAGTTCCATTTATGAATTAATTCGCACCTTTGTACCTTTATTTTAATCATCCCTATATATATTAATATTATGAAGATTGCATTTTTGGGACCCCACGCCAGTTTTACCCAGCTTGCCGCTGCCCAGCTTTTTCCTGATAATGAGCTATTACCACAAGCCAGTATTCTGGATTGTTTTAATGCTGTTGAAAGCGGAGAAGCAGTAAAAGCGGTTGTGCCTTTGGAAAACTCTATTGAGGGAACCGTTTCGATGACACTGGACTATTTATATAAGACTCCGTCTATTAAGATTGAAGCAGAAGCAGTAATGCCCATTGCACACCACCTTATGATTCATCCGGAAAATTCTATTGAGAATATTGAAAGAATATATTCACATCCACAAGCTCTTGCACAAAGCTTCCATTTTCTGGATACTCATTATAAAGAGATTCCCAAACAGGACTTTTCTTCTACAGCCGCCGCTGCAAAATTTGTTTCAGAGAACAAGGATACTCCTATTGCAGCAGTAGCCAACCAGTTTGCAGCCAATTTATATGGACTGAAGATTATCAACCGCAATATTCAGGATTTTGAACAGAACCACACCCGGTTTATCATCATCTCTAAGCAGCAGGACAAATATGAAAATGATAATCTGGAAACTTTGGGTGAAAAATCAGGAATGCTGATTACTCTCCCTGAGGATCATCCCGGTGGATTACATCAGGTTTTATCTGTTTTTGCGTGGAGAAAGATGAACCTCAGTAAAATTGAATCCAGAACCTTGAAAACAGGACTGGGCAATTATTTCTTTTTTATCAATGTCGAAGGCCCATGGAAAGAAGTCCTACATGGCAATGCTCTTAAAGAGCTAGAATCGATCCATGCCAATGTTGATTTTCTTGGAAACTACAAAGAATTCCTCTTAGAAAGCTAAAAAAAAGTAATACATCTACTAAAACACTGCCTCCAAGGCAGTGTTTTTTTTATAATAAAACCTGCCAATACTTATAAAAAAGCAATTCTTTCATTGCAAACATTCTGCTTGTTTAATTCATTCTCAGTAAAAAAATAACCCACCATTAAGGGAGAATTATTTTTTATTAAAACCCTTATAAACAGACAATTAATTAAAAAACAATTATAATAACTCGTAATTATATTATGAAGTAAAATCATTTAAAATATAAACATATGTTTAAATATATTACAACATATTAATATTAAAAATAAAATATTCACAATGTAGAGTATAATTTTTATTGTATATTTGCTAAGCAACTAATTAAAAATCTTGATCATGAAAACTAAACTTTACAGCTTAATGTTGGCATGCGCAACCGTACCTTTATTTTCACAGGTTGGTATCAACACAAGCACGCCAGCCGCCACACTAGACGTTAACGGAACATTAAAAGTTAGAGACATCCCAGCAGCCACAGCACTACCCGGATATCAGGTTTTAGCAGTTAACCAGGGAACGACTCAGGTTTTCTCAGTGGACCCGGCATTATTATCCGCAGCAGCCGGAACTAACAGCACAGTGTATAACGCAAGAAAATCCACAGGTCTAAATATTCTGAGTTTAGGAGTTTTACCTGGATCGTTTCAACCAGTAAACTTTGTGACAACAGACAGAACCATAGGAAGTGCCGCTTTATTTACAGATGCAGACGGTTCATATACAATCCCATCTGCTGGTGTATATGCTGTTGGATTTGCATTCAGGTATGGAACAGGACTACAGGCTTCGCTATTATCAGGAGCTCCTGGTATCGGAATCGCAAGAACAAGGGCGGCTGTAACAACGCTAATAGACACACGTCCTTTCAGTGGTGTTAACCTTGCCCTAGCAATCAACATTACATTTTCTGATTCCAGTATCAATTCACTATATTCTTTCCAGGCTGGTGACAAAGTCTCTTTTGGGCTTGTTGACACAGGAAATATTAGTGTAGGTTTACTAGGATCCAGTATTGCATCGTTCTACATTTACAAAGTATCCAACTAGTAAAACATATTGTTAGTTATCTATACCGTTAACCCATCACCGATATTGTGATGGGTTAATTTTTCAATAGCTTCTCAAACATTTCTTTATATTTGATAAAAACTATGAAATGAATGAATTTGTTGCTGTCATCCTAATCGTTATAATTTTCATCATTTTCAATAACCTGAATACCAAAATCAGAAAACTTGAAAAGGAAATCTCAGACCTTACTTATAAAATCAATAAGGTTCAGGCTCCGTCTGAAGTGATTCATAAAAAAACTTCAACGGAAGAACCTATTATTCCACAGCAAGTACAAGCTCAGCAAGTCTATCATGAAGATGTAAAGCATAGTGAAGAACATCACGAAGTATCAACACCTGTTCAAAAAGACTGGCTCACCCCTGTTTTTGATTTTTTGAAACAAAACATCCTTACCATTGTTGGTATTTTTACCCTTGTTCTGGGTATTGGCTATTTTGTAAAGTACGCTATTGATAAAAACTGGATCGGAGAAACAGCAAGAGCAGGAATTGGATTGTGCACAGGAGCTGGTATTGTCCTTATCGGTCATTTTCTCAGAAAAAATTATACCGCATTCGCATCTATTATAACAGGAGGAGGAATTGCCGTTTTATATTTCACCGCTACTATTGCTTTCCGTGAGTACCATCTCTTCACCCAAAACACGGCTTTTATCATCACTGCACTGATTACTGCAGTATCTATTGTCCTATCCTATTATTATAAGAGTGAAGTATTGATTATTTTTTCATTAATAGGCGGCTTCACTGCTCCTTTGATGATTAGTACCGGACAAAGCAATTATCTTTTCCTTTTAATCTACATCAATTTACTGAATATAGGAATGCTTGCTGCAACATTGCTTCAACACTGGAAGAGCATTGGATGGACAGCTTATCTATTCACTACCCTTTATCTTTTGTACTGGACTGCTGATCATCCCGAACTCTTGAGTATTGTCTTCTATATCATTAGCTATATCATCTTCTATGTTTTTGCCTTATATGAGTACTTTAGGAAGAATACGCTTTCCATTTCGAGTATTCTCATGCTTGCTCTGATTAATTTTTCAAGCATTATTGGCCTCATTTATACATTTAATGAATTAAAATATGAACCTGCAACTATCTTCCCGATAACTTTTGCAGTGATCAACGCTATTCTTTTCTTCAGGGAATATGGACGAAAAAATCATGGTTCCGCTTATTCTGTATTTGCAGGAATAACAATAAGTTTAATCACTACGGCTGTTGCAATACAGTTCAAAACCCACCTCATCACAAGTGTGTGGGCGATAGAAACAGCTTTACTTCTTTTTATCTGGAAAAAAACAGGTCAACGAATTTTCAAAATCTGTTTTTACGTTCTTTTCCCGTTAGTCATTATTGCACAGATGATTACCTGGGCTGAATATTCTGACACAAAGAATCTTGGTATTATTTTCAATCCTGTATTTTTGACCAGCCTGGTTACTATTGCTTCAACAGTCATCAATCTATTGATATTAAAAAACACCCAGAAAGAAAAAGAAGAGAATACAGGCAATTTCCTGGAAGACCTTATTACTGTGATCAGCTACGGGGTTATTTACATTGCTCTTCTTCTGGAAATCATTTATCATATCTCCGATATGCCATGGGCAGCCATTATAAACGTAGGATTGTTATACAGCATTTTCTACATCTTTATTCTGTTGCTTTTCAGAAAGAATTTAAAGATCAGTAACAGCTTTCAAAATGTATTGATTTACCTGTTTCTTTTTTTACTGATTCTGAATATCTCTTTTTCAACATCTTCTGTAGTGACCGCTGTTTTATCAAAAAAACTACAGCCCGGATTTTATCTGCTGCACCTTCTTCAGTGGATTCCTTTTATATATGCTTATATTAGGATGATCCCTTTTTCAGGATTTCACGAACGCAAAATATCTTACTGGATTCTTTCATTCGCTTTAATCATTTCTATAAGCTGCGAGCTTCACCACTCCTATGTTTTAAGTGTTTCCAATGATATTCAACATTCTTATAAAGTAAGTGAACACTTTAATATTCTTTATTTACCCATTATATGGACAATTCTTGCCAGTATTTTTATTTATATCGGTTTAAAGAAGAATATCCAGGAATACAATAAGATTGGTTTTGCCCTAGTAGGTCTTATGGTAGTAAAGCTTTATGGTTATGACGTATGGCAAATGGACAATATCTCAAGAATCAGCGCTTTCATCATTCTTGGAATGATCTTATTATTAAGTTCTTTTGCTTTCCAGCGTTTGAAAAATATTATCAGAAATATGGTTGATAAAAAAGGTAAAAGCGAAGAAACCACTGATTTATAATGAGTATAAATGTTTTTATCTCTAAATAAAGTTTAAAACAATTCAAGATTTTATTCACATTTTATAAAAAATAACTATATTTATCACGTTTTTAACAGTTACATATTCTGATTATGAAAAAATTACTCTATTCTTTTTTAATACTATCTTCTGCCACTTTATTTGCACAGCAAAAAAATCCCGCTGTAAAGTTTGCAGTTGCTGACAATGCTATTGGAACAGTAGAACTGTTCAATGCAAGAAAAAATGTATTGCAGGTTTCTAAAGTATACAATACTGCGGCAAGCCTTCCCCAAAGTTTAAAAAAATACAGTTCTGTTTTTACAAAAGGGGTGACTGAATACAAATTCAAAAACGGAGAAAATATATTTGACAGAATGCCATTATCTGACATCAACGTACAATACAATGTTGCAGCAGATACTCCTGTATTTATTGAAGGATATGAATTTACGGATACAAGCACTGTGATTTATCCTGAGATCAAGAAAAGAGCAGAAACAAAAGATCACAACGGTAAGAAAACGTTATTTATTTACACTACCGAATAATTGAATACTATAAAAAAAGGATCCTGTTTGGCAGCATCCTTTTTTTATTTCTAATATTTATTGTTCCATTTTTTCTTAAGCTCTTCGTAAATTTTCTTTTCCGTGGAATTATTACCCGGTTCATACAGTTTTATATTTTTGATTTCCTCAGGAAGAAAGTCCTGGTCTACAAAATTCCCTTCATAAGAATGGGCATACTTATATTCTTTCCCATAATCAAGATCTTTCATCAGCTTTGTAGGAGCATTTCTCAGATGAAGCGGAACAGGCAGGTTTCCGGTCTGTTTCACCAAAGCCACTGCTTCGTTAATCGCCATATAAGCAGAGTTACTTTTGGGAGAAACTGCAAGATATATAGCCGTTTCACTTAAGATAATTCTTGCTTCAGGATTCCCGATCACATTCACAGCCTGGAAACAATTATTGGCAATCACCAGTGCATTCGGATTAGCAAGTCCGATATCTTCAGACGCCAGAATAAGCATCCTCCGGGCAATAAATTTAATATCCTCTCCCCCGGCAATCATCCTCGCCAGCCAATACACAGCTCCGTTAGGATCACTTCCCCTCATCGATTTGATAAAGGCTGAAATAATATCATAATGCTGTTCCCCGTTTTTATCATAAAGAGCCATTGTTTCCTGAAGGACTTCAAGAACATCGGAATTGATAATTTCTGTGGTTGTTGAATTTCTATACTGATTCAAAACCAACTCTACGGAATTGATCAGTTTTCTGGCATCACCGCCTGAATATTGAATGAAAGCTTCTTTCTCAAGGATTTTAAAGTCGGTTCCTTCTTCCTTATTGTATCTTTCGGAAGCGATATCAATCAATTCTTCCAGCTTTTCATAGCTTAAAGCTTTTAAAATATACACCTGGCTTCTTGAAAGCAATGCCGAAACTACCTCAAAACTTGGATTTTCTGTGGTGGCTCCTATCAAAACAATCCAGCCTTTTTCTACCGCATGCAGCAGTGAATCCTGTTGAGACTTGTTGAACCTGTGAATCTCATCAATAAATAAGATGGGGGATTTTCCAGAAAACAGATTCTGTTTCTTCGCATCTTCAATCACATCCCGTACATCTTTTACTCCGGAAGAAACTGCGGAAAGCTTATAGAATTTCCTTCCCGACTGCTCCGAGATAATTTCTGCCAATGTTGTTTTTCCGGTGCCGGGAGGTCCCCACAGGATAAGGGAATTCAGGGCATTATTTTCAATCATTTTCCTGATCGTTCCTCTATCTCCGGTAAGGTGCTCCTGCCCCAATACATCGTTCAGGGTTTTGGGTCTTAATTTTTCAGCTAATGGAATATTTTGATTCAAAGTAATTCTATTTTTTCAGATCAATGTTCCGGATTTCCGATCTCCGAAACTTATAACAAATTTAAACTAATTTTCATTTTTTTACCCTATTTTTGCATTGTTTTGAAACTTACATTCAATAAAATCATTACATTTCCGCTGGTAATTTTGATCAAATTTTACCAATGGTTCATCTCGCCCTTACTTCCCAAAAACTGCCGTTACGAACCCACCTGTTCTCATTATATGATCGAGTCACTTCGTGTTCATGGGATTTTTAAAGGTTTCTGGCTGGGATTTAAAAGAATTTTAAGATGTCATCCATGGGGAGGCAGCGGTTACGATCCCGTTCCACCCAAACATAAATGTCAATAATCAAACTATTAAATCAATAGAAAAATGAATACTATTTTTTTCAGAATTTATCTTGTGCTATTTGCGTTCATGACGCAGCTTCTCTTTGCACAGGAATACCCTGGAGGTTTATCTGACGGAACTTTAGATATCAACGGAAACAATGTTCCTGTAAAAATCTATTCAACCACTGAGTTGGGAGATCTGAGTACTTTTCCAGACAGAGAAACAGATAAAAGCCCATCTCTTGTTGTCATACTTAATGAATCCAATTTTGAACCTACTAATTATGGTATTTCAACGTTGTCAAGATTCAAAGATTCAAAATACCAGTTTTTTGATAAAAACTTTAAGCTGATTGATACATCCGCTACTCCTGAAAATATTACAACATTCAAATATGCGGTGAAAACAGTGAAGCCAATCGCTGACTCTGATAAGGTAGCGCTTGAAACTCCGTTTAAAATATGGGACCCTTCAAAAGGCATTCATATCGGATCATTTACGCTTCATTTTTATAGCCTGATGTTCGTATTTGCTTTTGGTTTTGGATATGTTTTAATGACCAGAATCTTTAAGATTGACAATATAAACCAGAAATATCTGGAACCTCTTTTTACATTTACATTGATAGGAACAATCCTGGGAGCAAGATTAGGACATGTTATATTTTACCAGCCTGAATTATTCAAAGAAGATTTCTGGAGCGTATTTTTACCGATCAGTACAAAAAACGGGTTGAAATTTACAGGATTTTCAGGATTAGCAAGCCACGGAGCTACCATCGCACTTATCCTTACGACTCTTTATTATTCATATAAGATCATCAAGAAAAATCCTCTCTGGGTATATGACAGATTGGGAATTGTAGTGTCATTGGGAGGTGCATTTGTGAGAATGGGGAACTTTTTCAATTCTGAAATTGTTGGAAAACCGGCAGATCCAAATTCTCCGTTTGCTTTACTTTTCCCACAGCAAAGCAGTGAATATGGTCTTACCGTACCACGTTATCCAAGCCAGTTATTTGAAGCTGTAGGGTATGTTCTGCTGTTCATTTTATTATGGATCTTATACAGAAAAACAGATAAAAAATATCAGCAAGGCTGGTTATTCGGTCTGTTCTTTATCATTCTTTGGGCTATCAGATTCTTTGTTGAGTTCCTTAAAGAACCGCAAGGAGATGAGTTTATCCAGATAGGTGGTTTGAACACAGGTCAGGTTCTTTCTATTCCTTTTATGATTGCAGGAGTTGTGATTATGATTGTTTCTAAAAAATTCAAGATCACTCAGGCAGAAAATGAAAAACCTGAATAAATTTCGGTAAAAGAACGAAACCGCTAAAAAGCTAAAGAGGCAGATTTGTAGAATTACAAATCTGCCTCTTTTATTTTATAGATCTTAAAAAACCATTTTACTCATGGTCTTTTCCTGATTATAAATTCCTCACCGCCCTCCTGTTCAGTTCATCAAAAACATTTCCGAATTCATCAATAACATCAGTAGGCAGCATCGATTCTTTTGAATCTTTTTCTGAAGCAAGATCAGCAGCTCTTCCATGCAGCCACACGCCCAAAATACAGGTATGCTCTTCCGAATATCCTTGTGCTAACAGCGAAGTAAGGATTCCGGTAAGAATATCTCCGCTGCCTCCTTTTGCAAGGCCCGCATTTCCGGTTATATTGTAGAATACATTTCCTTCCGGAGTAATAACTTGGGTATGGTGATCTTTCAGAACAATAAAAACACCATGCTCTTTTGCTTTTTCTTTAGCGAGTTCAAGCCTTTTAAAAGAGTTTTCTGTACCGCCAAAAAGCCTTTCAAACTCTTTCGGATGCGGGGTGATAATTGACTTTTGGGGGATTGATTTCAGGTTTTTCGGATCTTCAGCAATGATATTCAAAGCATCAGCATCCAGAATCAGAGGCTGGGTATATTTTTTAAGAAAATTCAAAAAGTTTTTCCCGGTATCGGGATCGGTTCCCAAGCCAGGTCCTATTCCGCAAGTAAAATCTTTATCAATTTCGAAATTTGTTACAAACTTCTCTCCTCCTTCTATGAACATTGCTTCAGGACATGAAGTCTGCAGTATTTCATATCCACATTCCGGAGCTAAGGTAAAGGTAAGTCCTGCTCCCGTTTTTAAAGCTGATTTTGTAGCGAGTACCGCTGCTCCTATTTTCCCATAGCTTCCTCCTATGATTACAGCTTTGCCATAGGTTCCTTTATGAGAAAATTCTTGTCTGGGGATGAATATCGGCTCTATCAATTGATCATCGATTACAAAATATTCAGCATCGGCTGTCTCAGCATATGGTTTACTCAAATCAATATCCAGTACTTCTACTTTTCCTGTATATTTACCCGTTTCAGGATGAAGAAAAGTTCTTTTCCAGCATTGAAAAGTCAGGGTATAATCAGCTTTCAGAATAACCGCATCATTATCAAACATTCCATCTGCAGACAGCCCGGAAGGCACATCAATAGAAATTTTAATATTCTTCTTTTGATTCAGTTTTTCAACAAGCATTTTATGATCTCCTTCCAACGGCCGAGACAATCCTGTTCCAAAAAGGGCATCTATAATGATGGTTTTATCATCGAAATTATATGGCTCATTATGATCAAATTTCCTGACCGAAATTCCTGATATATCCCGAAGTCTTTTCAGATTGACAGAAGCATCTTCTGAAAATTTTCTTTTGGAATCACTTATAAATAGATCCACATCAAAACCTTTCAGATAAAGCATTCTTGCCACCGCCAGTCCATCACCTCCATTGTTTCCGTTACCACAAAATATGGCCAGTTTTTTATGATTTTTACAATGTTCAGAAATCCAGTGGGCAACAGCCATAGAAGCTCTTTCCATCAATTGAATCGAAGAAATGGGCTCATGAGAAATCGTAAACTGATCCCAGCTGCGTATTTGTTCTGCGGTGAAAATTTTCATAAGTAAACTAAACTTTTAAGCAAATTACAAAAGATTTTTCATTATGATATCACGTCGTTAATAAAAATAAGGAGGCATCATGAATGAGATAAAGGATCTCTGTAAAGCCAAAATATTTATTAAAACAGAGTATAAAATTTCAATAGAAAATTCAATATTTTGGGAATAAAAAACTATAAAAAGTAGTGTTTTTTACATTTTTTAATTATATTTTTGTGTATATACTAATTAAAAAAATATAAATTATGGGATTTGTTAAAGAATTTAAAGAGTTTGCCTTTAAAGGAAATGTTCTCGATCTTGCTGTCGGTGTGATCATTGGTGCTGCATTTGGAAAAATTGTTTCGTCTTTAGTAGAAGATGTAATCACTCCTCTGATATTAAATCCGGCATTGAAAGCAGCGGGAGCAGAAAACATTGCAAAACTTACGTGGAATGGTGTTGCTTATGGAAATTTCCTTTCAGCAGTAATCAGCTTCCTATGTATTGCTGTAGTTCTTTTCTGGATCATCAAGCTAGCTAATAAAGTTAACAAAAAAGAAGCCCCAGCTCCTGCAGGACCTACAGATGATCAAAAATTACTGACAGAGATCAGAGATTTATTGAAAAGTAAAAATATATAATCTGTACATAACAGCTTAAACATAAAAAAGCACCTCCATGGAGGTGCTTTTGTTATATCGTTTCAAATTATTGAATCTGTAAAATGCTTGAAATCTGCTCTGCAAGAGAAAGCCCGATTCTATCCTGTGCTTCAAGAGTAGAAGCACCGGTGTGAGGGGTAAGAGAGATTTTAGAGTGAGTAAGGATTTCCTTAGAAGGGGTTGGCTCGTTAATGAAAACATCTAGTCCCGCAAATCTTACTTTACCGGAATCCAATGCATGGATCAAAGCTGTTTCATCAATAACTCCTCCTCTTGAACAGTTGACAATAGCCACTCCGTTTTTCATCATTTCAAATTCATTCTGACCAATCATATACCCGTCTTTCTGCGCAGGAACATGCAGGGTAATAAAGTCTGAATGTTTCAAAACTTCTTGCAGGGGTTCTGTTTCTATATCAACATTAATGAATTGATTATTGTAAAACTTCACTTTGATGCTGGCTTTTCCTATATTATTATCAGCAGCAACCACTCTCATCCCAAGTCCTAAAGCAATTCTTGCTACTTCCTGTCCGATTCTTCCCATTCCGATGATACCGATGGTTTTTCCTCTCAATTCAATACCGGCAGCATATGCTTTTTTAAGACCTCCAAATTCAGTATCTCCTACCAAAGGCATTTTTCTGTTGGAGTCCTGAAGAAATCTCGCTCCTGAAAATAAATGGGCAAAAACAAGTTCAGCCACCGATTCTGAAGATGCGGAAGGCGTATTGATCACGTGAATCCCCTTTTCTCTTGCGTAGTCTACATCAATATTATCCATACCTACTCCCCCTCTACCGATGATATCGATGGATGGGCAATTGTCTATAATATCTTTTCTTACCTGTGTAGCACTTCTCACCAGCAGGGTGCGGATTTTATGCTCATTAATATAATCTACCAAAAATTCCTGTGGAACTTTTGTAGTGATCACCTCAAAGCCTTTTTCTGTCAATGCATCAATTCCAGATTGATCCAGGCCGTCGTTTGCTAAAACTTTCATAAAATATCAAGTATATTAAAAAATGAAAGATTTAAAAATTAAAGGAACAGGTTCACATTTAATCTTTAAATCTTTGAATTATATTTTTATTCGCCGTCTTCTTTGAATACTTCAATGGTGACTTGTTTTTCTACCAAATCCGTAAATCTTCCTTTATACCTTGTCGCTCTTACCAAGTGATTGTCTATCCAGTGATAATTTCCTCCTCTTGGTTTTCCGCAAAGCACGCTGTGGTATTTGAAACCATGCTTATCCAGCCAGTCTATGGTGATTTGTTTCAGATTTTCGGTTCTTGAAGTAAAAAAGCAGATCTGATGTCCTTCGTCATACCATTTGTTGACAGTTTCCAGTGCATCAGGATAAGGTTCGCAGGTAACCATTCTTTCCGGTTCTTCGTTGGGAACGTCATCAGTAATGGTTCCGTCGATATCTATTAAGTAATTTTTTGTTCCATCCTTTAGAATAGGACTAATGTGTTCAATGTATTCTAATTCCATCACTAAATATTAAGTAACAAAGTTAGCGCTTTTACAACTATCAGGCATATTAATCTTACTTTATGTTAATATTTTACTATAAAAACTATTATCTAAAGAATAATATCAATATTTTATTAATCATTTCACAGCAAATAGTTAAAATTTTTCGTTTTATATTTTCTTTTTAGTGAATAATTGAATTTACCTATTATTCTTCCTCTTAATAGCATTATTACAAAAAGTATGATGTTTATCTAAAAATTTCCAAAATACATTTATTACTCTTACATTTGTAGGAATGGAAGAATTTGTTGTTTTAGTAAATCCTGAAGATGAAGTTATGGGGCTGATGGAAAAACAGCAGGCTCACATCAACGGCCTGTTACATCGCGCTTTTTCTGTATTTCTTTTCAATAATAAAGGAGAAATGCTTCTTCAGAAAAGGGCTTCAGGAAAGTACCATTCTCCTAACCAATGGACTAATGCCGTGTGCTCGCACCCAAGAGCAGGAGAAACTTATGAGGAAGGCGCTGTTCGCAGACTTAAAGAAGAGCTGGGAATAGAGGCCGAACTTTCAGAAAAATTCAATTTTATCTACAAGGCAGATGTTGGTGGTGGTCTTTGGGAACACGAGCTGGATCATGTATTTGTGGGAAATCATGAAGCTGATTTCAATTTAAATAAAGACGAAGTGGAAGAGGTAAGATTCATTTCCATAGAAGATCTGGATAAAGAAATTTCTGAGCATCCTGAAAACTTTACGGAATGGTTCAAAATCATTCTGGAAGAATATAAACACCATTTTTAATGATGAAAAAAATATTGTTTTTTTCTGCTCTTTTGACAGGAAGTCTATTTTTTGGCCAAAAGGGAAAAGTATATGAAAATTCCAACTACTCCATTAATGTTCCTGATGGCTGGAAATCTACTAATGACAGTGAGATCATCAACATTTTTCCTACCAGCCAGATAGGCGCTATTACCATTTCGGAATATCATGATTTACCGCTTCCAAAAGAAGAAGTGAAAAAATTCATCCTGGCACTTTATCAATCAGAAGATCAGGAGAATAAAGTAAAAGATAAAAAGAGCCAAAAAGGATATACAGAATATCTATATGAGCACTTTGATGAAAAAGAAAAGCTGTTCTGGGTAACCAAAGCTTTTCAAAAAGACAAAAACTTATATTTAGTTTCCATCAATTGTGGCCAGAAATTCTGGAACGGAAACTACATGACCTTATTCAATGAGACTTTTAACAGTTTTAAAATAAAGAAATAAAAATTAAATATGAAGAAAACAGCCTTGTACGACAAACATGTTTCTTTGGGAGCTAAGATCGTACCTTTCGCAGGTTTTGAAATGCCTGTTCAATATTCAGGGGTTACAGAAGAGCATTTTGCAGTAAGAGAAAAAGCAGGACTATTTGATGTTTCCCACATGGGACAGTTTTTCATCGAAGGGCCGGGTTCAAAAGACCTTTTACAGTTTGTAACGACCAATAACGTTGATGCGCTTGAAAACGGAAAAGCTCAGTATTCTTGTCTTCCGAACGAAAAGGGAGGAATTGTAGACGACCTTATCGTTTACAAAATGGATGATGACAAATATTTCGTGGTGGTAAACGCTTCCAATATTGACAAAGACTGGAATCATATTTCAAAATATAATACTTTCGGAGCTAAAATGACCAATGCTTCTGATGAAATGTCTTTATTGGCAGTTCAGGGGCCTAAAGCTACTGAAATCCTTCAAAAGCTTACGGAAGTAAATCTTTCAGAAATTCCTTACTACCATTTTACAGTAGGAACTGTTGCCGGAGAAAATGATATCATCATTTCGAACACAGGATACACAGGAAGCGGTGGTTTTGAGATCTATTTTAACAATGAAAGTGCTGAGAAACTTTGGGATGCTGTAATGGAAGCAGGTAAAGAAGAAGGAATTATTCCTTGTGGATTGGCTTCCAGAGATACTTTAAGATTAGAAAAAGGGTTCTGTCTTTACGGAAATGACATCGATGATACGACTTCTCCTATTGAAGCTGGTTTAGGATGGATCACCAAGTTTGATAAGGATTTCGTTTCTAAAGATGTTTTCGCAAAACAAAAAGAAGAGGGAGTTACCAGAAAATTAGTTGGTTTTGAACTTACAGACAAAGGAGTTCCAAGACATGATTATCCTGTAGTAGATGCAGAAGGAAACGTAATCGGAAAAGTAACTTCAGGAACACAATCTCCTATGAAGAAAGTAGGTTTAGGTCTTGCGTATGTAGACAAGCCTCATTTCAAATTAGGTTCTGAAATCTTCATTCAGGTAAGAAATAAGAACATTCCTGCAAAAGTAGTGAAAGCTCCTTTTGTATAATTGGAAAAAAATAGTAAAAAGAGAAGAGGCTGTGAACAAATCACAGCCTCTTTTTTGTTTAAAGACAGATACAGCATATTTTTCTATCAGGAGAGCAGACATCGCCTACTCCGGGTGTATTGGAAATCACTCCGCCTGCACCCCCACATAATCTATTACAGTTAACCGGAAGAATGTTACCTCCACCATTAATTTTTTTTAAAGCTGATCTGTTAAGATTCTTTGTTTTTAAAAAGTTTGTTTTCATATTATAAATTTTGGTGATTATAAATATAAGTATTTTTGCCATAACAAACACCTTAAAAAACAAACACTGCATTGAAAATCAAATATTTAAATTAAAAAAAGCTATGCTCAGTAATTGAACATAGCAGAATATACTATTGACTGTATTTTTCAGTCGTTAATCTAAGGGTTTACTCCAAAAAATGTTTGAAGAGCTTCCACATTTGATTTATCATTTCCTACAAAAATCTCCTGATCTGTAATGAAAACGGGACGCTTTAAAAATGTATAATGATCCAACAGTAATTCTTTAAAATCTTTTTCTGTTAAAGATTTCACATCCAAACCTCTCAATTTGATCTGCGTAGACTTTCTGCTGAATAATGCCTCGTATGATTTTGTTTTCTTATACATCTCGGCCAATTCTTCTTTAGTGATTGGCACTTTTTTGATTTCACGAAGTTCCCAGTCTGTAAGGTCAAATTGGGCTAAAATTTTTCTGCAGGTATCACATGTGTTGAGATAAAATACTTTCTTCATTTCTATTTCTAAATCTTTTGTTTGTTAAAATTCTCTTTCATTGAAAGTTTCGTCTTTCAAAAGTAGGATTTAATCTAAAACTTTGGAAATTATTAAATAACTTTATTAAAATTTTATAAAGATGCAGAACAAGCCTATTACGTTTCAGTTTATTTCAGAGCCTTCAGATGTTAATTACGGAGGAAATGTACATGGAGGAAGCGTTATGAAATGGATTGATCAGGCGGGTTATGCGTGTGCAACGACCTGGAGTGGTAATTATTCTGTCACAGTCTATGTAGGCGGAATCCGTTTTTATGACCCAATCAAAATCGGGGAAGTGGTAAAAGTAGATGCCCAGGTGATCTATACCGGAACTTCAAGTATGCATATTGCGATCAATGTTTTTTCAAGAAACCTGAAACAGCCCACTTTTGAGAAAAAAACCCATTGTATCATCGTTTTTGTTGCCGTGGATGAAAATGGTAAAAAACTTCCTGTGCCCAAATGGATCCCAACAACCGAAGAGGAAAAGCAGCAGGAAATATATGCTAAACGCCTGATGGAGCTGAGAACCCAGATTGAGGATGAAATGAAACCTTTTTTGTAAGGGATGCGAGGTTCGGGAGTTTGAGAGTGGGAGTATTTGAGGGTTTGAGGGTTTAATGTTGTGGGTATATAACTTGTAACTCGCAACGAATATAACTCGTAACCCGAACCGCGAAACAAAAAAACCAGCAGCAAAAAAATTCTTTTTAAAAACAAATTCTTTTTATATTTGTAGTATCAAAAGGAAATGGTGTTCTTCCTTACCCAACCGCTTTACAAAAGCTGATGACGCCTGATTAATAGATTATTAACCAATAACTAATCAGGAATAATATGTCAAAAAAACAATGGACACTTGGTAAAAAAGCAATTTTTCACACTTATTTTTTCTTCAGAAAATTTCCAGCGCTGCCTTATATTTTAAAATGGCTGTGTATCAGTATTATTATTGGTGCTTTGGTTGGAACCGCTTCTGCAGGGTTTCTTCAATCATTGGAATGGGCAACGAATTTCAGAGAAAATAATCTCTGGCTAATTGCATTGCTTCCTGTTGGAGGATTTCTGATAGGACTTCTTTATTATTACTTCGGAAAAGAGGTTGAAGCCGGAAACAATCTGTTGATTGATACAATTCATGACCCCAAAGGAATTATTCCGTTTAAAATGGCTCCTTTTGTTTATCTGGGAACCATTGTAACCCATTTCTTAGGAGGATCTGCAGGCCGTGAAGGAACAGCACTCCAAATGGCCGGTGCTATAGCAGATCAGCTTACCAAGCCTTTTAAACTGGACAGAAATGAAAGAAAAATACTAATCATTGCTGCTATTGCTGCCGGATTTGGTTCTATTTTTGGGACTCCTCTGGCCGGAGCGGTTTTTGGTCTTGAAGTTTTTCTGATCGGAAGAATACGGTATAATGCCATCTTTCCTGCTTTTGCCTCTGCTATTCTGGCAGACTGGGCTACTAATCTCTGGAATGTAAAACACACCCATTATCATATTGATTTTATCCCAAAACTTGAGTTTTTACCAATTCTCTACAGTATTCTGGCAGGAATTGCTTTCGGAATCTGTGCTGCGACTTTCAGTAAAATCATTCATTGGATGGGATCTGTTTTCAAATCCAAAATTAAATATCCTCCACTTCGTCCTGTAGCAGGCGGAATTATTATTGCACTGGCTGTTTTTGCGATGGGTACTACCCGATACATTGGATTAGGAATTCCTGTGATTGTAGAATCTTTTGAAAAACAGCTTCCATTGTATGATTTTGCTTTAAAAATGATCTTTACCATCGTTACGCTTTCCGCCGGATTCAAAGGTGGAGAAGTCACTCCTTTGTTTTTTATCGGAGCAACTTTAGGCAGTGCATTATCTCTTTTTATTCCGTTACCATTCGGATTATTGGCAGGAATGGGGTTTGTAGCAGTATTTGCAGGAGCCACCAATACGCCTTTAGCCTGTATGCTGATGGGAATTGAATTGTTTGGTGCTGAATGTGGAGTGTATGTGGCTATTGCCTGTGTTATTTCTTATCTTCTTTCGGGTCACAACAGTATTTATACCCAACAGAAAATCGGGGAAGCTAAAAACAGAAGGTATGAAAGTCAGCAGGATCAATCAGTTTCAGATTTTTTATAAAGGGTTATGGGATTCGTGATTCGGGGTTTTGAGTTTCAAAATGTAAAGGTTATAAGCAGGCAACTACAACAAATAAAAATAACCAGTATTTAGCAACAAAATAAGTGAACAAGTATCAACCCGTATCCCGAACCTCGCTACACTAAACTCCTCCCACTCTCAAACTCTCTCACCCACCTTCTCCATTTCCAACTATAATTCGTAATTTTACCCCATGTTCGATTACAGATTAAAAGTTTTCCATACGGTAGCTTCCCGATTAAGTTTCACTAAAGCTTCAGAAGAGCTTCATATTTCACAACCCGCTGTTACTAAACATATTAAAGAAATTGAAATTCAGGTAGGTGCCAAGTTATTTGATCGTAAGGGAACTTCTATCCAGCTGACTCAAAGCGGAAAGATTCTGTATGAACATGCTGAAAAGATAAGAAATGTCTACCGCGACATGGAATTTGAAATCAGCCAAATCAATCAGCAGCATAAAGGAAAACTGATTATCGGGGCAAGTACAACTGTTGCACAGTATATTTTACCTGAGATTTTAGCAAAATTCAATACTTATTATAAAGATATTAAGATCGAACTTCTTACCGGAAACACGGAAGCAATTTCTACACTTTTAAAAGAAGAAAAAATTGATCTGGGTATTATTGAAGGAGAATCTCAGTCTTCTTATTTTGAATATAAGACTTTTAAGTCTGATGAAATTGTTCTCGCCGCAAAATCAGATCACCCTCTTGCTCATAAAACCTTACATGTAAAAGATCTCTATCAACTCGATCTGATCTTCAGGGAGCAGGGATCCGGGACTCTTGAATTTATACAAAACCGGCTGAAGGAGAAAGAAATCAATATCAATGAATTAAATACGGTAATCCAGCTGGGAAGCAGTGAAAGTATAAAAAACTACCTTCTCCACTCTGAATGTATGGCATTCCTATCTATCAGTACAATTCTGAATGAATTGAAAAACAATATCCTGACTGTTATTGATATTAAAAACTTCAGTATTGAAAGAGATTTCCACTTTATTCTACCTAAGGGTGAACAGTCTGAACTGATTAAGCTTTTCCTGAGGTTTGCAGAGTAATCTCCTTATGATGTAAATCTATTAATAATAGAAAAATCCTATTATTTTTTAGCATTGTTATTAAAAACATACAAAGCTTTTAAGTTTTGGCTGAAGCCAATGGATTTTTTTTAATTTATTTGGCTGGGCTAAAGCCCAACCCTATTGATATACTCAAGCAAAGAGTAAAATGTAACGATAAGATCTTTTATCTTTTATCTTTTATTACTTATAACTTTTAGTTATCCGATATAACAAAATACGATTTACTTTGTAATAGTATTTTCCGGAATTTTGATGCAGATTTTAAAAGTTCGCATTATGAAAAATTTCATTCAAAATGAAATGACACGGAAAGTATTTTTTATTGTATTGGCTGTTCTGTGCCTTACCCCGCTTATATCTTCACCCATTGCTTTAGGTTTAGGTTTTGCCCTGGCTGTTTTTATAGGAAATCCTTTTGAGAAACATCTTCATCATTATATTCATTTACTGCTGCAGATTTCAATTGTAGGGCTGGGATTCGGACTGAAGCTCGATGAAGCGCTTCACGCCGGAAAAACAGGATTGATGCTGACTGTTGTAAGTATTGTTACGGTAATGGTTTTGGGCTATTTTCTTGGAAAAATATTTAAGCTGGAAAGACCTTTATCCTATCTCCTTTCTGCAGGAACAGCTATTTGTGGTGGGAGCGCCATTGCAGCGATATCTCCTATTATCAAACCGAGCACGAAACAGATTTCACTTGCGCTGGCTATCGTTTTTACCTTAAATTCTATTGCCTTGTTTGTCTATCCTGCCATAGGGCACCTGCTGAATCTTTCTCAGGAACAGTTTGGTCTTTGGTGTGCAGTAGGTATTCACGACACAAGTTCTGTGGTAGGGGCTGCCAGTAAATATGGAGATGAAGCTTTGAAAATAGCAACTACCGTAAAGCTGGCGCGTGCCTTGTGGATTATCCCAATTTCATTGATTACCATGTTTATTTTTAAAAGTAAAGACTCAAAAATAAAGATTCCCTGGTTCATCGGTTACTTTATTGTGGCTATTCTTTTGAATACGTATTTCCCGTTTCTTGACCGCTTCAGTACTTCAATAACAGTTATAGCAAAATCCGGATTGAATCTGACCTTATTTTTCATTGGCTCTACTCTTTCTCTTCAGACACTGAAATCAATAGGATTAAAGCCTTTACTCACCGCTGTGATCCTTTGGATTACGATAAGTGTTGGCAGTCTTCTTTATATTATCCATTAAAAGAGCAGAACCCTCTTGAAATCAAGAGGGTTCTGCATATTAAATGTGGAAATGTTTATTTCGTATTGAAATAATTTTTTTATACTGCAGACTGGTTACAAGTATAAACCTGTAGACAACCTATATATTGAGAGCAATATTCAGGTCCTGTTACAGATCCTGAGCAGCTGCATCCGCAAAGAGATAAATCTGGCTTACCGCTTATACCTCCAGTAATATTTTTCAAGTCTTGTTTTCCTAGCTTTTTAGCATTTTTGATTGCGTTCATGTGGTTTAGTTTTAATTAGATAAATTAGTTTTAGTTGTCTCCCAAAGTTAAACAAATATTAATTACGTGCAACAAAAATCAGTATAAAATTTAATAATTTATTGATTTTAACTGAATTATTATATTCAAAATAAGGAATGTCAGATTCTCGTTTTTTAAACAATTTAAATTATTCTGTAAACTCAAGGTCTTTATCGTGAGTTTCTGAGATCGTAAGCGAAGAATAAAATGCAAGTCCAAAAACTACGACTCCTACTATGGCAGCACTTTCTATAACCGGGAAATGACCTTTAAGGGAATCAAAAGCCAAAATCATGACAGGTACAAGCCCTCTTACCATATTGGGAACGGTTGTCGTTGCTGTATTTCTTATATTGGTTCCGAACTGCTCTGCTGCAAGGGTCACAAACATAGCCCAATATCCTGTTCCAAACCCAAGCCATACGCAGAACAAATAATATTTTGTTTCTGTATTGGTATTCCCGAATAACATAATTGCCACCCCGATAATCGTAAAGATCAGCATGTAAAAAATGGCCATTTTACGGGATTTTAAAGCGTGAGAAATAAAACCACTCAACAGATCACCCACAGAAATCCCTATATAGGCCCACATAATTGCTTTTCCTGGATTGATATCCTTGATTCCCAATTCAGGGGCAAATTGATTGGCTAAAACGGCCAGAATCCCTATGCAATACCAAGTAGGTAATCCTACCGCAATACATTTTAAATATCTTACCAATCTGTCTTTATTGGTAAAAAAGGATAGAAAATTCCCTTTCGAGACATTTTTATGAACGATATTTTTATAAATTCCGGATTCGGATACACTTATTCTCAGGATTAATAACAGGATTCCCATTATTCCCCCAATAATATAGGAGATATTCCATCCTCCGGCCAATTCTACCGTAAGCTGAGCCACCACCGCTCCCATTAGTCCAAAACCGGCTACCACTGAGGTTCCGATTGCTCTTAAATTCTTCGGCAGGCTTTCAGAAACCAATGTAATTCCTGCTCCAAGCTCTCCGGCCAGTCCTATTCCTGCAATAAACCTTAAGCCCGCATATTGATATACGAGATGCTCTTTTGGAAAGTAAGGAAGGAATCCACAGGCTATATTGGCTAAGGAATACACCAAGATAGAGCCAAAAAGAACAGAAAGCCTTCCCTTTTTATCACCAAGGCTTCCCCAGAAAATTCCTCCGATAAGAAGCCCTATCATCTGGCAGTTCAGAATAAAGGTTCCGTCTGCATCGGGATTAAGTCCCAATGCTTTTAAGCTCGGTATTCTAACGATTCCGAATAAAAGGAGGTCATAGATATCCACAAAATAGCCTAAGGCAGAAATAATAACGGGAATAGAGAAAATGTACTTCAGTTTTGAAGACAAGGACAGTTCTTGCATTTTTAAGTTTTGATAAAAATAAAAAACCTTTCAATTTCTTGAAAGGTTTTTATCAAATATCTTTTTTTGATTATTATCTGGCAATATTCACAGCTCTCGTTTCTCTGATTACTGTTACTTTTACTTGTCCCGGATAAGTCAGTTCATTCTGAATTTTCTCAGAGATATCGTAAGAAAGCTGAGAAGCGACTTCGTCATTTACTTTTCCGCTCTCTACCATTACTCTTAGTTCTCTACCTGCCTGGATTGCATAAGCGCTGGATACTCCCTCGAAACTTAATGCTGCAGATTCAAGGTCTTTCAGTCTCTGAATATAAGATTCCAGCACCTGTCTTCTTGCTCCTGGTCTTGCTCCTGAGATCGCATCGGCTACCTGAATGATCGGCGATAATAACGACTTCATTTCAATCTCATCGTGGTGAGCTCCAATAGCGTTTACTACTTCAGGGTTTTCACCGTATTTCTCAGCCCACTGCATCCCTAATAGAGCGTGTGGTAATTCTGATTCCTGCTCAGGAACTTTACCGATATCGTGTAGTAGACCTGCTCTTTTTGCTAATTTTACGTTTAATCCTAATTCAGCAGCCATTGTTGCAGCGATGTTTGCTACTTCTCTCGAGTGCTGTAGTAAGTTTTGTCCGTAAGAAGAACGGTATTTCATTCTCCCTACGATTTTGATCAACTCAGGGTGTAATCCGTGGATTCCTAAATCAATGATCGTTCTCTTCCCTACTTCAATGATTTCCTCTTCAATCTGTTTTTTAGTTTTTTCAACTACTTCTTCGATTCTTGCCGGGTGAATTCTACCATCGGTAACCAATCTGTGAAGGGATAGTCTTGCAATTTCTCTTCTTACCGGATCAAAGCATGAAAGAAGGATCGCTTCCGGAGTATCATCAACGATAATTTCCACTCCTGTTATAGCTTCTAAAGCACGGATATTTCTACCTTCTCTACCGATAATTCTACCTTTCACTTCATCAGACTCGATATTGAATACTGATACTGAATTTTCGATAGCCTGCTCAGTTCCGATTCTTTGGATCGTTTGGATAACGATTTTTCTCGCTTCGTTTTTAGCATTCATCTGAGCTTCTTCCATGATGCTCTGAACGTGCGCCTGAGCTCTTGTTTTGGCTTCAGCTCTCATGGTTTCTACCAATTCTGCTTTGGCTTCATCAGCGGTATAATTAGATATTTTTTCAAGTATTTCTACTTTCTTAGTGGTAGCTACATCTAATTCCTGCTGTTTTCTTTCAAGAATTTCGTTTTTCTTAGCGTAATCTCCAATCTGCTTATCTAAATCTTTTTCAAGTTTTCCAGTCTTGCTAAGCTCGTCATTCAGCTTATGTTCCTTGTCTTTGGTTCTTTTTTCAACCTCCTGCATTTTCTTTTCACGAGATTGAATATCTGCGTCATGCTGGGATTTCAGTTCCAGGAATTTTTCTTTTGCCTGAAGGTTTTTTTCTTTCTTTATGGATTCGGCTTGTACGGTAGCTTTTTCTATAAGGTTTTCGGCATTTTTTGTTGCATCATCTATGATAAATTTTGCCTTAGTATTCAGTGAGCTTTTAGAGAAAAACATCCCTATTATCGCCCCAATAACTAAGCAGATAACGCCGGCTATAATGGCTGTTGTCATAATATATATTGAGTTTTAATTGTCTTCATATCCAAATAAAAAAGCCTACAATAATCCAGGGATTGAGAGTAAACTCCTAATCAACACGATTTGAACTGATTTCCACTGTCTGTAATCCGGAATCCGGCACGCCATTCGATGGACATTTGTTCGGTAATTGTTTAGCGTTGAGTTTACCTTTAATGTGTTAGAATTATTGTAGGCAGTAATTTCTCAGGAAAAAAAATCTATTTCCCGACTTCATTCAACGATTGATTAATCTGCACTAATCTTTCGTTGGTAGAATTAATATTTTTTTCGTAGTTAAGAGAAACTACTTCTGCATTGGTTCCCAGTTTCAGGGCACACATTGCCAAAGCATCCTGTTTATCTCTTACATCGAAGTTTTGTTCAAAATCTTTAATCATATTCTCGATCTGCTTCCCTACTTTACGCAAAGTTTCTTCCTCTGCTGCCGGTACGTTCAGCGGATATACTCTTCCTGCAATGTTGACGGTTATTCTCCTTATCTCCATTATAATCCACTGTTTTGAAGCTGAGCAATACAGAAATCAATTTCTTTTACCAATCGGTTGATATGGTTTTTCATTAATCTATTGTGTTCAGGATTTCCTGATATTGCTGAATAAAGTTTTATATTTTTTTGTTCTTCTGCTAATACCTGATTTCTTCTCCTTTCTTCATCATACTTCTTCTTCAACTCTTCATGCTCACTATTTAATTCTTTTAAATTTTCAGTAAGATTTTTATAGTTCTTTTGCAGAGCCAAAATCTTTCTCTCTAATTCTGAAAAATTGTTTTCTAAATCTTGAAGCATTTCAGGTTTGTATATTCTAACTAGAAGCAAAAATAAAAAAATAATAACACTAACAAAAATAAAACGCTCTATATTTTGATATACCAACAAAAAAGGAGGTGCTAATGCCCCTCCTGTGTATTTTTAATGAAATATTTTTTTATTCAAATTTCAGAACGAACATTACTGCTCTTGTCTGTAATGTAGAAATTGCAGATGCCCAGTAAGGAGGTGTAGTCGCGTTATCGGCTACTTTCTCATTGTTCATGAAGAATGTTCCTCTGATGGCAGGAGTCAGTTTAAACTTGTTGAAGTAAAACTGAATTCCCATTTCTGCAGACCAGGCAAAATTGTGCGTTGTAGATCTGTAGATCCCCTGCATATTGTCATCTGTAGAAGTTGCATTAGACTGAAGGTTCACTACATAGTTTACCCCTGCTGCAACGTAAGGCCTTGAATTGTACCATCTTTGCCCATGAAGTTCCAAAAGTACCGGAATATCAATCAAAGTAGATTTAATTTCTCTTACTCTATCCTTTTCCTGTAAAGGGAATGGCATAAAAGCAGGATTCGTCAAAGATCCGCCTGCATAGATGTCATTGGATTGAGTATTAAAAGTCAACTGTCTTTGTGCAAACTGTAACCCCGGTTCTATCCTTACATCAAGATAATCGTTCAGTCTCCATTTTGCAATAAGCCCGGCACCGAAGCTATAACTTTCCTTGGATGTGACAAGGTTTTCATTATCATTCATCCCATATTTCGGATGTAAAACAATGCGGTAATCCAGTCTGTTCCCGTTCAAATAAAACCCCCAACTGAATTTCTGCTCGTCGAAATCTTCCAACTTATCCATTCTGTTTCGGGTTCTGAATTGCGCGTTTGCAAAGACGGCAACATTTACTGAGGTTAAAACCAGTGCTTTTAATAGAAATTTATTCATAGGTTACTTTGTTGCTTTATAAATTGTGGCTATACCTAAACTTAATTTTTTATATTCAACTTTCTTAAATCCCGTATCTAAAAGAATTTGCTTCATCTTCTCCCCGAAAGGAAAAGCATTTACAGAATCCGGAAGGTATGTATACGCCCTACTATCCTTAGAAACCAACTTGCCAATGGCAGGTAATATATTTTTAAAATAAAACATATAAAATGGCCCCATGAAACCCTCAACCTTTGAAAACTCCAGTATATAAACACTTTTGTTATCTTTAACTACTCTTCTTAACTCTGCTAAACCTTTGGGAAGGTTTTCAAAATTCCTTACTCCAAATGCAACGGAAACAGCATCAAATCTATTGTCCTCGAAAGGCAGATTTTCAGCATCTCCTTTTTGCATGGAAATTTTGCCGTCTAATTTAAGTTTTTTTATTTTAATAACGCCAACATTCAGCATTTGTTGTGATAAATCTAAACCAACTACCTTGGAACCGGTTCCTTTTTCAATGGTAATTGCCAGATCTCCCGTTCCTGTAGCCACATCCAGCACTTCCTGCGGATTATCATTTTTCATCCATCTTACCAGTTTATTTCTCCACAAAACGTCAATTTTCATGGATAAAACATGGTTCAGAAGGTCGTACTTCGGTGCAATGTTGTCGAACATATCCTCTACCTGGCTCTTTTTCGTAGCCTCTGAATTGTAGGGAGTAACTTTGGTGATATCTTTTGTCAAAACTTAAAACTTGTAATATTCTTTGTAATAATTTAGGTAATCCTGCTTCCTGAAGATCTTAGATCTTGATTCCACTTTCTGGATATTCTTGATCACTTTATCATAGTCTTCATCTACATTGTAGTAAAAACCTTCTGTATAAAGCTTGTTGAAGCGCTTTGCTCCTCCGTAATAATCTTTTCCGTCAATGACTGTTTTGTCAAGCTTCGCCAATAACGAATCTTTTTTAAGATTATATCCGTAATACTGTTCGTTTACGTAGTAATCCTGATGGGTAATATTGATCAGACCACGAAGTTTATTCACTTCAAATGCTGAATCGTACAGCATTTTCTTATTCTGATCAAAAACCTGAATAGAGTTTTTACCTTTATTCAAATCCACATGCACATACTGCCCCGCTGAAATCACACCTTCAGATCCGTTATTGATCTTAAAGTAATACGTATTCGGGGTAGGATTATCTACCACATAATAATTCTTCTTGGCTAAAAAAAGGAAGTAGATCCCAAAGGCAACGATAAACGCCACAGCTGCAATAAGTAAGCCTTTTAAGGACGAGTTGTTTTTCATAGATTGTAAAGTACAATTTTTGCAAATTTAATAATATTTTTAATTCTCTGTTATTAATATTAATTATTAACTTTGCATCTTTAAAAAAATCATATAAACGAATGCCGAATACGATCATTATTGGCTCTGGATCTTATATCCCGAACAGAGTTATTGGTAGAGATTACTTTATGAATTCCGAGTTCTATACTGAAGACGGAGTAAAGATTGAAAAGCCTGTAGAAGAGACCATTGCGAAATTTGTAGAGATTACAGAAATCGAAAACAGGAGGTTCATTGAGGATGATCTTTCCAACTCACAAATCGGTTATGAAGCTGCAAAAATTGCCCTTGAAGATGCAAAAGTAGACGGTGAAGATTTAGATTACATTATCTACGCAAGTAATTTCGGAGAAGTTACGGAAAACGGATACGCGGACTTTATGCCAACAATGGCAGCAAGAGTGAAGAATAAACTGGGAATCAAAAATAGAAAATGCGTAACGTATGATATGCTTTTCGGATGTCCAGGCTGGGTAGAAGCAATGATTTTGGCTGATAATCTGATTAAAGCTAAAGTAGCAAAAACAATCCTTGTTATTGGAGGTGAAACATTGAGCCGTGTAACAGATCCATATGACAGAAACAGAATGATCTTTGCTGATGGTGCCGGAGCAGTAGTGGTAAAAGCAACAGACGAAGAGAATGTAGGAATTATTGCCCACAACACGATCTGTGACAATGGACCGGAATTAAATTACCTTGAAAATCAGCCTTCCATCAATAAGGAAGCAGATCAGAAGCGCCTGTATGTAAGAATGTTAGGAAGAAAGATTTACGAATACGCTCTTAAAAATGTACCGGTTGCTATCAAAGATACCATTACAGATGCAGGTCTTTCTATTGAAGATATAGACAAAATCTTAATTCACCAGGCTAACGCTAAAATGGATTACGCGATGATTGAAAGACTTCACAGACTTTATGATGTGAAAGAATATGATCACGCCATCTCTCCAATGACCATTCAGGATCTTGGAAATACATCTGTAGCAACAATTCCTACCATGTATGATTTAATAATTAAAGGAAAAATGGCAGGTCAATCGTTTAAAGAAAAAGGTAACGTTGTTATGACTTCGGTAGGTGCCGGAATGAACATCAATGCTATCGTTTACAGATTTCCTTAATAATATTTAATAAACAAAAAATATAAAAAGCACAGGGAAGTTTTTCTTTGTGCTTTTTTTGACCAGAACATGCAAAAGAATTTTTTAATCATCGCTGGAATCTTCCTGTTTTTGGAAGTGTATATTTATCAGGCTATCAGAACGCTCACTGACAATTCCTGGATCAAAATCGGATATTGGGTAATTTCGTTAGCCGTATATGGAATTTTCGCCTATGAAGTCACTCATTACCAAAGGTCAGACCGAAGTATGGTGAGGGCTCAGATCATGATTTCGTTATTTTTAATTTTTATCCTTCCTAAAATTTTCGTGGTTCTGTTTTTATTAATTGATGATATTATCCGAATCGGAGGTTATCTGATAGGTTTTGCCCAGCCCTCGGAAAATTTCTTCCCGGAAAGAAGGAAGTTTCTGAGCATTGTAGGTTTGGGAATGGGAGGCGTTCTTTCGGCTCTTTTTATAGACGGAATTACTTTTGGTAAATATCGCCACACTGTAAGAAGAGTAAGAGTTAATTTCGCCAACCTTCCGAAAAGCTTCAAAGGATACAAAATCATTCAGATTTCTGATGTTCACAGCGGAAGCTTCTCCGATCCAAGCAAATTACAGCACGCTATTGATCTGATCAATGAACAGAAGCCCGATCTTGTTTTATTTACCGGAGACATGGTGAATAACGTGGCAGATGAGTTCAAACCTTTTATCCCTTTATTTTCAAAAATTCAGGCTAAAGACGGTAAACTTGCTGTACTGGGAAACCACGATTACGGAGATTACGTAACCTGGGGATCCCCTGATGCTAAAAAGAAAAATCTTGACACCCTGATCGACTATGAAAAGCAGGCTGGTTTTGATATGTTAAGAAATGAACACAGGGTAATTGAAAAAAATGGCGAGAAGCTCTACATTTTAGGCGTTGAAAACTGGGGCTTAAAACCTTTCCCTCAGTTCGGTAAAATTGACGATGCTTTAAAAGGCGTTCCTGAATCCGCTACTAAGATCTTAATGAGCCATGACCCTACCCACTTTGATTATGTAGTAAAAAAGCACCCTTCAAACATCCATCTGACCCTTTCCGGACATACTCATGGGATGCAGTTTGGATTGGATCTTAAAAATGTAAAATGGTCACCGGTACAATACCGTTACCCAAAATGGGCAGATTTATATGAAAGTGAAGGAAAACTATTGTATGTAAACAGAGGATTTGGTGTATTAGGATACCCGGGAAGAGTGGGTGTATTACCGGAAATCACACTTTTTGAACTCAGCTAGTGGATTTGAGTTTGAGGGTTTGAGGGTTTGAGCGTGGAGAACAGAGTTCAAGGTTGGACATTAAAAAGTCAAAATTGGGTTGTAACGGAAAGCAGCCCTTACCTAGTCCCTACCACCTGCAACCTAAAAAATATAATCTTTCATACGGGAAGTAGCCATTTCCCTGTCATTGAGAAAAGTAAGGAGGGCATCTAATTTGTCCTCCATTTTTTTGCCCGAAAATAAGCTTCGGTAAAAAGGAATATCAAAACGGTATCTCTTAAAATCTGTAAACTGCCAGGTGTTTAGATAGATCAAAACAAATTCTTCATTCTGCAAAGTTTCTAAAACCATATTCTGATAATACTTCATCGGCAGGATCTGAAATACAAAATCATTATAGGGCAGCTGGCTGTAAGGAGAGATACTTTCCGGCACAATACTCAGTCCATCCTCTTCTGTAATTTCGGTATCTCTTTTGAGCCTTTTGAAAGGGAAAAGAATATTCGCATTATCGATATTGGAAACGTAATTAAATTCCATCAGCTTCAAATTTTCCTGCGGAACTTTTACATCTTTCTGGCGAATTCCCCTGATCTGTTTTTCCAGAAGATCCTGAATATTCTTCTTGGCTTTTTCAATTTCTTCAGGATTGGAGTCTTTATTATAAAAAGCAATTTCATGCCCTTTGGATGAAATTGCTTTTATTAAATTCTGAAGTTTTTCAGTAAGGGAAACCTCAACAAAAAAACTTGATTTGATATCATGAATATCTAAAATTCTAAGAATTGCTTTGGTATTATCTTCCGTAATTTTCAGTCTCTCATCATCGGTAATTTGGGAGCCGTTTTTCACTTCAGCTTCAATACATGTGATGTTAAAAGTCAATAATACCATTTAAATTAAAGTTTAGATAAATTATATAAAACGTTAAAAATCAATTGTTAAAATAATATTTAATTAAAGTATTACTTTATATAATTAATCCTTTCCTAATTTTACTTTCAAATTCTTGATCATGTCCTTTGTCATTTCAGAAATTCCGAAATCATACGTCAATCCCCAGTCTTTTTTAGCGACTGAATCATCAATAGATGCCGGCCATGAATCTGCAATTGCCTGTCTGAAATCTGGCTTATAATCGATGGCAAAATCAGGAATTTCTTTCTTGATTTCTTCTGACAATTCTTTTGGAGTAAAAGACATTCCACCCAAATTATAAGACGAACGAACCGTTACACTTTCTTTTGGAGCATCCATCAATTTAAGAGTTGCATTGATAGCATCATCCATATACAACATCGGCATTCCTGTATCTTCAGAAATGAAACTTGTATATTGTCCATCTTCTATTGCCTTGTAAAAAATCTCAACAGCATAGTCAGTAGTTCCCCCCCCTGCAGGAGTTTTCCATGAGATCAATCCAGGATATCTGATACTTCTTACATCCACTCCATATTTATCGAAATAGTATTCACACCACTTCTCCCCTGCCATTTTCGAAATTCCGTAAACAGTTGTTGGATTCAACACTACATCCTGCCCTACGTCATGTTTTGGAATTCCTTTTCCAAATACTGCAATAGAACTCGGCCAGAAGATCTTTTTAAGAAGCCCTTCTTTCGCCATTTCACAAAAATGCAGCAGTGGTTCAAGATTCAATTTCCAGGCGAAAATAGGCTGCTTTTCCGAAGTCCCGGATAAAAGCGAAGCTAAGTGATACACTGTAGTAATTTCGTAATCATGGATCACCTGTCTTACCAACTGTGTATTGGTAACGTCCATTCTTTCATAGTGTCCGGCAGAAGTAATTCCTTCCTGCCATCTGTCCAATCCTGAAGCGACAACGTTCTCCGCTCCATGGATTTCAACAAGTCTGTTCGTAAGTTCCGTGCCGATTTGTCCCAAGGCACCTGTAATCAGTATTCTTTCCGTATAGGATTCCATTTTTCAGATTTTTTTAGAATTGTACAAAAGTAAAAAAAAACATGTCAACCATAATAAAAAAGGGATACTTAAAAACAGAGCATCAATAAATGCTGCCAATACATTCAGTTTAAACTGATAAAATCTCTTTAACAATAGAAAAAATCAAATACAATGATCATAAGCCCTGATTAATATAAAATTCAATAATTTTGCTTTCAAGAAAAACAATCATATGAGGAAGATTTTAATTGCTTCGATCCTGTTGGTAAGCCAGCTAAGCTGGGCTCAGTATACAGATATCAATATTATCAAGGAAGTACAGGTAAAAAATAAAGGCGTTGTAGTATCTGCGCATCCCTTAGCGAGTGAAGCAGGAGCTAAAATCTTAAAAATGGGTGGAAATGCCTATGACGCTGTTACAGCGACCCAATACGCCCTTGCTGTTGTTTATCCTCAGGCAGGAAATATCGGTGGCGGCGGATTTTTGGTAGGCGTAAAAAACAATGGGGAAAAATTCACATTGGATTACAGAGAAACCGCTCCAAAAAAGGCTTTCCGAGATATGTACCTTGACAAAAAAGGGAAAGCAGATACTGATCTTTCTCAAAACGGAAGGTTGGCTGTAGGTATTCCGGGAAGTGTGGCTGGATTTTTTGCTACACTGAAGTACTGTAAACTGCCTATGGAAAAAATTATTCAGCCTGCAATTGATCTGGCGGAAAAAGGATTTACCATCACAGACAAGGAGGCCGAAATGCTGAATAATCAGAGAGAAAAATTTCAGAGACATAATAAATCTTCCATTATTTTTGTTAAAGATGCTCCCTGGAAAGCTGGAGATCTGCTGGTTCAAAAAGAATTAGCCGAAACATTGAAACTCATTCAAAAATTAGGCGCAAAAGGTTTTTATGAAGGGAAAACGGCAGAGCTTCTGGTGGCGGAAATGAAAAGAGGAAACGGAATTATAACGCTGGAAGATCTTAAAAACTATAAAGTGGCCGAGAGAAAAGCGCTTGAATTCGATTACAAAGGAAACAATGTTGTAACGATGCCTTTACCTTCAAGCGGTGGAGTCCTTCTTGCCCAAATGCTGAGAATGGCAAGTTTTGAAAACCTAGAAAAATATCAGCAAAACTCTACAAAAGCCGTTCAGATTATGGCCGAGGCAGAACGAAGAGCTTTCGCAGACAGAGCAGAATATATGGGAGATCCAGATTTTATCCAGGATAAAACTTCCTATCTGATTTCTGATGAATATTTGAAAAACAGATGGAAAAGCTTCAGCTTTGATAAAGCAACTCTAAGTGCAGAGGTCGGCAAGATCATAGCACAGCCTAAAGAATCTATGCAGACCACTCATATCTCCGTACTGGATAAGGATGGAAATGCCGCTTCTGTAACAACAACTCTTAACGGATATTACGGAAGTAAAGTACTGGTTTCAGGAGCTGGTTTCTTTTTAAATAATGAAATGGACGATTTTTCTATCAAACCGGGCGTCCCCAATATGTTTGGAGCGGTAGGAGGAGAAGCCAATTCTGTTCAACCGAATAAAAGAATGCTTTCTTCCATGACTCCGACTATTCTTCTTAAGAATGGAAAACCCTATATGGTAGTGGGAACTCCCGGGGGGACCACCATTCCGACTTCGGTGTATCAATCTATTGTCAATGTAGTGGATTTTAAACTGAATGCCAATCTTTCAGTCAATACACCCAAATTCCATCATCAGTGGCTACCAGAAACTATTACGGTAGAAAATAACTTCCCTGAAAGTACTATTTCTGAACTGAAAAGTAAGAATTACATCATTGAAAAGATAAAATATATTGGAAAAACAGAAATGATTGTCCTTGACGAGAATGGAAGCATTCATGCAGTAGCAGATGGTCGTGGAGACGATTCTGTAGCTGTGGAATAATCATTATTTTACGGTCATTCAAAATTAAATACAGCTCCGGCTTCATTCTATAAGGTTTTTATCCTTTTGAATGAAGCCGGAGTCTTTTGCATATAAAGCCGTTGCAAGAGATGTTTTCAATGACATTTGTCATGTTTTTAGATAAATTTTCTTAATTTTCGGCCTTAAAAAAACAAAACGACTGTTCTTTGAAAGCAAAAAAAATATACAATCAGCTTTATTTCCAGGTTATTATAGCCATAATTGCCGGTATTCTTCTTGGAAATTTCTATCCTGAATTAGGAGAAAAGATGAAACCACTGGGGGACGGATTCATCAAATTGGTAAAAATGATTATCGCTCCTGTTATCTTTATCACCCTCACCCTGGGAATCGCCCATATGACCGATCTGAAAAAAGTAGGAAGAATTGCCATAAAAGCAATGATCTATTTTTTTACATTTTCCACTCTTGCTCTTATCATTGGTTTATTCGTAGGGAATATTTTACAGCCTGGTCATGGTTTGAATATTGATCCTTCTACCCTTTCAGGTGATGTTTCACAATATCAGGCAAAAGCCCATGAGTCAACGCTTACAGGGTTTATAATGAATATTATTCCGGAGACCTTATTCAGTCCTTTAGTGGGTGAAAACATCCTTCAGGTTCTTTTGGTGGCAATTTTAATGGGTGTTGCATTGGTTTTAACCAAAGAAAAAAGTCAAAAAGTAACCGACTTTTTACAGGATCTGTCAACTCCGGTGTTTAAAATTGTCCATATGCTTATGAAGCTTGCACCCATCGGGGCTTTTGGAGCGATGGCATTTACGATTGGAAAATATGGACTGCATTCTGTGCTGAACCTTATATTTCTGGTCGCTACTTTCTATATTACTTCTATTCTTTTTGTAGTTCTGGTGTTGGGAGCTGTAGCATGGTATAACGGTTTTAATATTTTCAAGCTTATTTTTTACCTTAAGGAAGAACTTCTTCTCGTTCTGGGTACCAGCTCTTCAGAGTCTGCTTTACCGGGAATCATGGAAAAACTTGAAAAGGCAGGCTGTTCGAGGGCAATTGTAGGTCTTGTAGTGCCTACAGGGTATTCTTTCAATCTTGACGGAACAAATATTTACATGACCCTGGCCTCTCTGTTTATCGCACAAGCATTAAACATTCATCTTCCTATTGAGAAACAGCTGATGTTACTTTTGGTAGCAATGCTAAGTTCAAAAGGAGCCGCAGGCGTTACCGGTGCTGGATTTGTAACACTGGCAGCAACATTGGCGGTAGTTCCTGAGATTCCTATTGCCGGAATGACGCTGATCCTTGGAATAGATAAGTTCATGAGTGAGTGCAGAGCCCTGACCAATGTAATCGGTAATTCCGTTGCTACAGTAGTCGTTGCCAACTGGGAAAAACAGCTTGATAAGGGACAGCTTCAGTACTGCCTGGATCATCCGCATGAAGTTGAGAAAAAACTGGAGATGTAGGTAGGTGGCGGATCTTAGGTGGCAGGGGTTAGGGAGAAACTTTTTATAAAGAGCCAAGATATAAGAACCAATAGCCAAGACTAGAAGTATTTACGACACCAATACCTAACTATCAACTAACAACAAGCTCTAAACCAGAATATTCAGGCTGGCGGGTTGTACTTTAACGTGGATGGGTGATTTGATCTTATTGAATTCACCGTCAAGATGCCAGTTTTTGGTATTGACTTTAAATGATATTTCAGAAACCGGAAGATAAGTAACATATTCATCGTCTTTCAGTCTTTTAGTAAACATTCTGAAAGCAAACAGCGCAGAATAGGTCAGCGGGAATTTTTTCACCAACACCATATCAACCAGTCCGTCACTTTTACTTGCTTTCGGGGCAATGTAAGCGTTATTACCAAATTGGCGGGTATTGGCAATGTTCAGCATTAGATAACGGCCATTATACTGCTGATATTCTTCATCAGAAAATTTCACCTTGATCGGCTTATAATTGAAGAAGGTTTTCAGGGAAACTTTGATATAGTTTTTGAATCCACGACTCGTTTTTTCGAATTCCTTGACTACTTTACCATCGAAACCTGTCCCTGAAACATTGATAGAAAGCTTGTCATTTACTGTAAACGTATCAATCTTTCTGGAGTTTTTTGTTTTTATTTTTTCTAAAAGTTCATCAAGGTTTTTACTGAAACGGGTTTCATTGGAAAATCCGTTTCCTGAACCTGCCGGAAAAATAGCCAGAATTTTTTCTGTATTAATAAGGTTTCTAGCTATAGTAGAGATTGTTCCATCCCCTCCGATTGCTACAAAAATATCCACCTCTTCGAAATGGGCCTGAATAAACTCATCTGTTCCCAGAATAGATTCTGATACATAATACAAGGGATTGTTAACCTTTGTTTTAAGTTCGTTCAAAAACGGCTGATAGTTCTTTTTGGCCGAAAAAGGGTTGATAATAAAAGCTACTTTTTCCATTACCGCAAAATTAAAAAATGCTTCCTGAACTGGAAGCATTAATTTACTTAATTTTCATTCTTTCTTTAAATTCTGCATTTATTGTGCCTTTAAGGTCTTCCCAAGAGACAGGAATCGTGATATCACCTGCTGCAAAAGCGGCAATTTCGTAAGGACTGTAATGAAAATACAGATTCTTGTTATCAAAATAAAAATTATCAGACGCCGGAATTTTCTCAACGAGAAGCATTTCTGAGTTTTTCACGCCTCCGTCACCATCCATTGTTCCGCTGTTAATTCTGTCGATATTTTTCATCAGAATGGCTTCAATCTTATTTTTAGGCATTGAAGTAATATCTTTTAATTCTAGTTTTTTGTTGTTTT
Organism: Chryseobacterium sp. KBW03; assembly: GCF_003852415.1. Taxonomy (NCBI): domain Bacteria; kingdom Pseudomonadati; phylum Bacteroidota; class Flavobacteriia; order Flavobacteriales; family Weeksellaceae; genus Chryseobacterium; species Chryseobacterium sp. KBW03. The sequence continues at coordinate 185,663 of NZ_QAJO01000012.1, forward strand.
TAAGATCAAAAACTCTTTCTGAAAAACCGTAATTATCATGAGCTCCTCCTTCATATCCGCTTCCTACATATTGAATATGCATATAGCCGTTTGTATTGGAAATCAGATTCATGTGTGAACTTGAGTACCAATCCTGCGCATAAGTAACGTCTGAAACCCATTCTTTATTATCCTTTTTCATAGAACTGAAATAATCATTCTTTGCTTTATCAAGGTAGGTCTGAAGTCCGGTTTTGGAAAAGTCTTTGATTTTATCATTCTGAAAATAGATACTGTCCAGTAGTTTCTTATCTTTTAAAGCAGGGAAAACCAACAGTTTTGAGGTGAAAGAAACTTTTAAAGAGTCTGTAATCATTGTAGAATCGTTTACTTTCACAGAGTCTACTACAAATTCTTCGGATGTTTTATTTTCTGTTTTTTCTGCTGGTCCTGCCGTTTCATTTTTTTTGCAGGCAGTTATTGCTAAGAAAGAAGACAATGCTATAACAGCAATCGTGTTTTTCATAATTGTAATTTTTGGGGTAATAAATACAAAAACCATTCAAAAGATGAATGGTTTTTGAAAAACTTTATTTTTTTATATTAAGTTTTGTTTAAGTTCCCTTAAAAATTACTTCTTAACAAGGCTGATTACCTGATTTTCAAATTTTGAAGCAACTCCCCAGATTTGCTTAAATGCAGGATAATATTCTTTAGGATAATCTGAACTGCTAATTTTTGTTGTGGTAGTAACTTCCAGTTTATTTCCTTTTTGCTCCACAGAATAGGTATACTCTATTTCTTTATCCTCTGTGACAATTCTTTTAGGTTTAGGCATCTCTTCAATCGTATATCCTTCAGGAATTTCAAGAATAACCTTTTTCACTTTGGTAATAGGCGATCCGAAATCAATAGGATATTTTCTGGCTTCAACCTGATCAAATTCATTAGAACTCTTGTTTAAGAACAGCATTGGATTGATGATCATTTTCTTTCCTACTCTATCAATTAGATTTGATGAAGAGAATTTCATGCTGCTTTCAAATTCACCACTTTCCAATACTTTTGAGTTGATATCCGTGAAGTCCATTGAGAAATTTTCCTTGTACTGCTTTTTGTATTTCTCAGCATTATCATCATAGCTATCTTTGGCATACATCGCATAAGCACCGGTATCTTTATCAGAATAGGTTCCGGAAATACTTCCGTCATCATTTATTTTAGCATTGGCTGTAAGGAAAGTATTGCTTGATTTTGTATTGGTCATCTGAATCTGTAATGATTTACCCTTTGTCACAAGAATACCAAATTGGTTCCAGTTCTTAAGAGGGATTTCATCCAATGAAGACTGCTTGGAGGTTGCATCATAAATATGAAACTGGTCATTAAGACTGATCGCTGCCAATACAAAATTCATATTGGAAATATTGGGTGACACCAGATTGATCACACCGTTTTCTACTGTAGAAATAACCAGCGGATCTGCTTTAAGACCTGCCTCACGAAGCATCATTACCAGGAAAAGGTTAATTTCTGCGGCATTTCCAACCTTGGTTTCTAAAAGTTTTTTGATACCATCTTCAGTATAAACTCCTCTGTCTTTATTCCAGGTAAATGTCTTCTGAACGTATGAAAAAATAGCATTTGCCTTTTCAAGATCGGTTTTCATTTCTGAAACTCCTGCCGGCATATTTTCTTTAGCTAATTTTGTTTTTTTCAATTGTTCTCCAAAGTCTTCATTCTCATAAAGTCTTTTCCCAATTTGATCCCATGATGATGAATAAAGTTTGAGTTCTCCGAAATTGGTAGAATTAAGCTCTGCGCCTATTTTTGTTCTAAAATTTCTATCATTTCGCACAAATTTTTCAGTTTTAAAGCCTTTTACATTTTCATAGGCAAATCGAAATGTTTTATACTGAGTGCCATACAGGTTTCTCTCTTCAACCTCTTTATGTTTAGGCATCATTTCTCCGGTATAGTTTACATTATAAGACATATTGATCGGAGCATCCAAAACGTATTCAGTATTCAGTGAAGGGGTATCAGATTCTATTAATACTTCCGGAATAATGAAACGGAAGGGCGATATGATTTCATACTGATATTCTAAGACAGATCCATTCTTCACGTTGGGAAAAGCAAATTTTGTAAGGGTAACATATTTATTCTCTTTACTTTTGTACTGAGAGCTCTTTTCCACTTTTACAGGAACTGCCGTTCCATTTTCAAGATTGTAAGTAAAAGCTTTGAATTTGCCTAGTGATTCTCTATTGCTTCCAACATTGTAAATAGGAATTTCAAGATTCAACCAGTCTTCCGCTTTATCTTTATCATAAATCTTAACTCTGTAAAAGTATTTTTTGTGCAGATTCCCTGTGCTTGCATCTACCATAAAATAAGCAGATTTATACAAAATCTCGGCAGGAGCATTTTCATCTAATAAAGATTTTGCTTTAGACAGATCTGCATCATTAAATTTAGGTGGATTCAGAAATTCATATTTCTTCTGCGCATTGATCAATATTGCACTGGCAGAGCAAAGAAGCAATACTATTATTTTTTTCATGGTTATATTTTTGTTATTAAAATTTTTGAATTATCCATGTTCAGAATTTTTTTTCTGAAACTTATGTACTCATTGTATTTCTCTTTTGGATACAATCCTTTGTTAATCTGCATCTTTCTGATCACTTTTACGCCCTCTTCACTTTTAACAAAACTTAGCTTATATGATCCAAATTCAGAAGTAATACTGGAATTATCAGGAGTTTCATCAACTTTATACCCTAAAGGAAGGACAAAAGCAATTTCATATTCATCTTCATAAGACATATTGACCTCAAAAGGAAGTTCACGGTTTTCGTCCGCTTTATAAATAACATCAGAAAAAATAGGAACAGATCTGAATAAAAGGCTGTTTCCTGCTTTTTTAGAGAAATTATTGGTCTTAAAGTCTAAATCATAGGTAATGACAGCGTTATCTTTATCATTTTTGAAGTTTTTCATTTCCACTTTTTCAAAGTTTAAAATGTCAAAATTCAGTTTCACTGCATCATTTTTTTCTTTGGGATTAAGATTGACAAACCTCAGATTATAATCATACTGGTTTCCTGTGTAAGAAAAATTACCTGCCCCTGTAATACTATTATCCTCATTAAGGTTCACTCTCAATACCTGCTTCTCTTTATTCTGCTCGGCTTTATAAACCGGCGTATTGATGAGTTCAATTCCCTTTGCGGTTACAGCAAGTACATTCCTGTCGGTTGTACTGTAGCTTAAATGGTTAAAAGCTATTTGTTGAGACGTATTTTCAAGCCAGATATTCCCTTTTTCAGTAGGAACCATCAGAATGATGTGATTTCCACTCATAGAAGGAAATTCCGGATCAAAGGAAACCTGTGAACGTCCGGAATTGATAATACAATAAGTAGAAGGAATTCCTGCTTCGTTTAAAAGGATTTTCATATAATTCGTAAGTCCTTTGCAGTCTCCATACCCCTTTTTCTGAACCTCATCCGGCATCATAGGCTGCCAGCCGCCTATTCCTAGTGACACCGCTATATATCGGGTTTTGTTCTGCATATACTGATAAATCTTCTTGACTTTATCCTCCACAGATCCCTGCAGCTGTAAAGAGGCAACTTCCGCTTTGATGGCAGGAGTAGATGCCGAAACAGGAATCAGAAGATCATTATAAATCCAGGTTCCGAAATCTGTCCAGTTATTTAAAGTTCCCTCTTTCCCTGCCAGATTGAATTTTGCCAGTGCAAAGTTGACTGAAGGCAGAATTTTAACAGGCTGTGGAATCATAAAAGCATCATCAATTGCGGGTACGTTTTTGTATGAATATGTTTTATCGTTTCCACTCCCACTTTCTATAACAGAGGTGTAATTATATTTTGAAGGGTAAATCTTAGACCTAAGCTCGATCCCTGAAGTGTTAATGATTCTAAACTGTGCTTCTTGCAAAGATGTTTTAGTGGAAGTAAAAGGTACAAAACGTGGGATAAAAACAGTATCTTCATCTTCTGCTTCATAAGAAAACTCAACAGTATAAGGGTATTGAGCCGGTGTATAGGAATAAACTAATATTCTGTTATCAGAATAAAAGACCCCTTGGGAGTTGTTGGCAATATCTGTAAAATCAGACTTTGACACACTTTTAATTTTTTTCCCGGCTTCATCGTAAATAGTAACTTTTATATTGGAAATGCTTTTTGACTTATCATAAGGAATATAAGCAACCGCCTCGTCATTACCGTCTTTATTTAAAACTGTAGTGACCGTGTTAAACTGGTATTTTATTTCATCACGTTTATTGACCTGAACCGTTGTGAAATCCTTTCGTATAACAACATTAGCATTTTTCTTTAAATTCTCAGGAATTGCAGAAGCAGGATAGCTTTGTGCAAAATAGAATGAGGCAGCAGAAAGAGCCCCAAGAACTAGTATTTTCATCATAGTTATTAAAATTATGCAAAAATAAGAAAATCTTAATAACTGTTAAAAAAAATATAAAAGGCTTCAACGGGTGAAGCCTTTAACCTAATACTTAAAAAGTACTGTCTTAAATGTACCTATAAGGATATGAACACATTATCAACTTTTCATCATCAAATTCTGAAAAGTTAAAAACAGAATATTTAAATTCATTCTATATTGGAGAAGGATATTTATTCTGTATCATGAAGTAATACGCTTCATATTGTCTGCGCCTCAAATTTAGAATAAAATACCATCCCTATAATTCAGAACCTGTAGAATTAATAATAAAGACGGGTACAATTAATTCTACATTCCAAAAGGGTTATTAATAAAAAAAGACTTCATTTCTGAAGTCTTTAAGTTTTTTCTTTTTAATCATTTGGAACCAATTTACTATCGTACTGATCACTTCCAAGCCCCAATACAGGAATAAAAATAAATCCGAACAAGAGTATTAAAATGGTGTACAGAGGAGTTTCTTTGGCAAAACCTTTGGCAAGTCTGTCATATACTACCCAGCATGCATAAATATTCACTAGTGGAATAAAGAAAAGAATGATCCACCATATTGGTTTTTTCACAATTTCCAACAATACTATTGTATTATAAATTGGAATAAAGGCCGCCCAGGCATCCTGTCTTCCTGCTTTCTGAAAAATTTTGTACATGCAATATCCATAGAATATATAGCATAATAGGCCGAAGAACATGGTTCCGAGTCCTAATCCTGCAGCGGCTGCGCCAGACACTGCATCTGCCCCATTGTAAGGGTCTGTTTGTAAAAGAGTTAACATATTATTGTTTTTTTGGTTTGCCCAAATATAAAAAAAGCTTCTAAATAATTAGAAGCTTTTTGATTATATTTTCAAAAACGTTTATGCATCAATTTTTGCATATTTTGCATTTTTCTCGATAAATTCTCTTCTTGGTGGAACTTCATCTCCCATTAGCATTGAGAAAACACTGTCTGCTTCCACTGCATTATCAATCGTTACCTGCTTAAGAATTCTGTGTTCAGGATTAAGAGTTGTTTCCCAAAGCTGCTCAGGGTTCATTTCTCCAAGACCTTTATAACGTTGTACTTCTACTCCTTTTCCGTCCGGAGACATTTCTAAAGTAAATTCCTCACGTTCTTTCTCATTATAAGCATATACCTTTCTGTTTCCTTTCTTTAATAGATATAAAGGTGGTTGAGCAATATATACATATCCGTTCTCAATAAGTTCCTTCATAAATCTGAAGAAGAAAGTAAGAATAAGCGTAGAAATGTGAGATCCGTCGATATCAGCATCGGTCATGATCACCACTTTATGATATCTCAGCTTAGCCATATTCAGGGCTTTGCTATCCTCTTCAGTACCTACAGAAACTCCAAGAGCGGTATAGATATTTCTGATTTCTTCGTTATCATATACTTTATGAAGCATAGATTTCTCTACGTTCAAAATTTTACCTCTTAAAGGAAGAATAGCCTGGAAGTGTCTGTCTCTTCCTTGTTTAGCTGTTCCACCTGCGGAATCTCCCTCTACAAGGAAAAGTTCAGATTCAGCTGGGTCTTTGGATGAACAGTCAGATAATTTTCCGGGAAGTCCTGAACCTCCCATAGGAGATTTTCTCTGAACCATTTCACGGGCTTTCTTAGCGGCCTGTCTTGCTTTTGCTGCTAAAACTACTTTCTGAACAATAATTTTCGCCTCGTTAGGGTTTTCTTCAAGGAAATTAGTAAGCATTTCCCCTACAATTTTATCTACAGCACCGGAAACTTCAGAGTTTCCTAGTTTTGTTTTAGTCTGTCCTTCAAACTGAGGTTCCATTACTTTTACAGAAATTACAGCCGTCAATCCTTCACGGAAATCATCACCGGTAATTTCTACCTTCTCTTTTTGAGGAATACCCAAATCATCAGCATACTTCTTCAGTGTTCTTGTCAAAGCACGTCTGAAACCAGCAAGGTGAGTTCCTCCCTCATGTGTATTGATATTATTTACATAAGAGTGAAGATTTTCGTTGAATGATGTATTGTAACGCATCGCTACTTCTACAGGAATATCATCTCTTTCTGCTTCCATGAAAATAACGTGCTCCATAATAGACTCACGGTTTCCATCGATATACTCTACGAATTCTTTTAATCCTCCTTCAGAATGAAAAACTTCTGCAGGGAATGTTCCGTCTTCGTTAGGGTTTCTCTCATCAACAAGAGTGATTGTAATTCCTTTATTAAGAAAAGCAAGTTCTCTTAATCTTGTTGCAAGCGTATCATAATTATAAACAAGTTCCTGGAAAATGGTTGCATCAGGTTGGAAGAAAACTTCTGTTCCTCTTTCCTCAGTAGTTCCAATTTCCGCAACCTCTGTAAGTGCTTTTCCTTCTGAATATCTTTGTTGGTATAATTTCCCTTCACGGCTTACTGTAGCCACTAATAAAGTTGAAAGTGCGTTCACACAAGAAACACCCACTCCATGAAGACCTCCAGATACCTTGTAAGAATCTTTATCAAATTTTCCTCCTGCTCCAATTTTAGTCATTACAACCTCAAGAGCCGATTTCTGCTCTTTTTCGTGAAAATCTACAGGAATTCCTCTACCGTTATCTTTTACAGAAATACTTTCTCCTTGGTGGATCGTTACCAAAATGGTATCGCAATATCCTGCTAAAGCCTCATCAATAGAATTATCTACTACTTCATAAACCAAATGATGAAGACCTCTTACTCCTACATCTCCAATGTACATTGAGGGTCTTAGTCGAACGTGTTCCATTCCTTCTAAGGCTTGGATACTGCTAGCTGTATATTGTTTTTGACTCATATAAAATTAATAAATTTGCCTAATGCAAAGACTTACAAATATCGTGATTTTTTTCGACGTATGAAAGTTAAAAAGTGTCAAAAAAATGTAGAGTTAAAAACAAAAATAAGC
>NZ_QAJO01000012.1:193086-266908 GCF_003852415.1 Chryseobacterium sp. KBW03
GCTTATTTTTGTTTTTAACTTATATCATAGATCTATGGGGTATTCTTTTTAATTTTAAATATATTTTTCAATTTATAACCATAGCTAAATCTATTTTCTTTCTTGGTCATATTTACCTGTACTTCCATCCTATCTGGATAAAGAAAAAATTCAAAATAATTTATTTCATTTTTTTTGACCTCGATATCTGCTGTCTGTTGTTTTCCTTTAAGCATATCATCGTATTCTCCTAAAAATTTAAAGTCTGAAGACATGCTGTCAAAATGGGGTGTTACTTTAAATAGGAGAACATAAGTTTTCTTATCAAAATCATACGTTAAGTTCTGTTCAATTTTTTCGATAAAAAAAGAAACATCAGATTGATCATTCTTCTTTTTCACATAGAAAAATTCATTAGGCAGTACCAGTTTTATGTCTTTTTCCATCATATTCAGGTCTCCTCTTGGAAGAACATAATCATTGGTCATATTCTGAAGAGACATATTACTCAATGATCTGAAAAAACGGTCAATATTTTGTCTTGTTACATTTTCATCCTTATCCTCAATATAAGCTTTATAAAGAGCCAGTGTACATTCGTCACCAGAAGTCTGGGAATTGATATCTTTACATAATCTTGTTAACAGTCCTGGTGCAAATTCATCAACCTTTTCTTCAACATTAATTTTGTTTGCCTTATTAATATCTCTGACCAACTGGACATATTTTGAAATCTTACTGTTTGCCGGAATATCCATCATATTAAAAAAATGAGCAAGAACCTGTTCATTCGTCATATTCCGACAAATAACCATGTACAGGAAATTGGTGACATTATTGCGGGGGTTGTAGGTGGCAAAGTCTACTGTTCCAAAAGCCATTTTCCATGTATTATTATTTCGGACTGCAACCGTGGAAATATTCTTTCCCATCAGCTGGCTGTTCATCTGGGGAACCAGCACAAATCCAGTATTCAGGAAATCATATTTTCTGTTTTCAAAAAAAATCAGTTCCAAAGAATTAAAACTACTGTCTCTTCCACTGGAACGTTGAAGATTCTGGTAAAATACCTCACCCGCAATTCTTCGTCCTTCGTCGATAAAAAAGTTATATTCTGCCGGAAGATTGACTTGTTCTCCCTGAGGCATATAAATTCCCTTCAATCCGTTTCTGTACTGAGCAAAAGAATAGGAGTACAATAGAGAAAAAACAATAAAAACTCCTTTATTTAAAAATTTCATGGTTAATAATTTAATCAAAATTCCTGCAAATATGATATTTTTTTTCGGGGTATAAAAGTAAAAAAAAGCAGCGTTTTTCTTAGGGAAAACATAAGGAATAGCTAACCAATAAAAGATTCAAAATTAAAATGTATTGCTGAAATATCAACTGTTGTAAATCATATTCAACATCAATAATTTATGCGTAAATTTATTTACTGAAAAGTTGATATTATGGATGATTTTATAGCAGCACGCGCTCAGATGGCACTTTCTCTGGGCTTTCATATCATATTCTCCTGTGTGGGTATGGTGATGCCTTTTCTGATGGCTTTTGCCCATTGGAAATACCTAAAAACCAATAATGAAGTATATAAAGGATTAACAAAAGCATGGAGCAAAGGGGTAGCTATCCTTTTTGCTACCGGAGCTGTTTCAGGAACCATGCTTTCTTTTGAACTGGGGCTTTTATGGCCCGGTTTTATGAAACATGCCGGTCCTATTTTCGGAATGCCGTTTTCTCTTGAGGGAACCGCTTTTTTCATTGAAGCGATTGCTATTGGCTTCTTTTTATATGGATGGGATAAATTCAATAAGTGGTTTCACTGGTTCTGTGGATTTCTTGTAGGACTGAGCGGACTGGCTTCCGGAATTCTGGTGGTAGCCGCCAATTCATGGATGAACTCTCCAACCGGTTTTGATTATATCAATGGACAGTATCTTAATATAGATCCTATTAAAGCGATGCTGAATGACGCATGGTTTCCGCAGGCTCTTCACATGACTGTTGCTGCTTTTTGTGCGACAGGATTTGCCGTAGCCGGAGTACATGCCTTTATGATCATGCGAAAAAGAAATATTGAATTTCATACCAAAGCTTTTAGAATTGCTGTAGGTTTTGCCTTGATTGGAGCATTTGGAGCACCTTTAAGCGGTGATATTGCTGCAAAATCGGTAGCGAAAAGACAACCTATTAAGTTAGCAGCCATGGAAGCTCACTTTGAAACGGAGAAAGGCGCGTCCTTTGTCATTGGTGGAATTCCTGATGAAGACAAGGAAGAAATAAAATATGCCATTAAGATACCTAAAGTATTAAGCTTCCTGGTGAGTAATGATTTCAATTCTGAAGTAAAGGGTCTTAAAGATTTCCCGAGAGATGAATGGCCTCCGATTGCAGTTGTTCATTATGCTTTTCAGATTATGATCTTCTTCGGAGTGGTGATGATTGGTATCGGAGTTATCTATTTATATGCTTTCTTCTTCAGAAAAGAATGGCTGAGTAAAAACTGGCTTCTAAAAACCTTTTTAATAGCAACTCCTTTCGGATATATCGCTCTGGAAGCCGGATGGACAGTTACCGAAGTGGGAAGGCAGCCCTGGATCATTTATGGAATCATGAGAACAGTAGATGCCGTTACTCCCATGCCGGGAATACAGTATTCATTCTACTTCTTCACTGCAATCTTCGTATCATTATCATTGATTCTTGTTTTCCTTTTAAAGAGACAGATCCAAATGGTACCGAAGCTTTACGACCCTACCGACTCTCTGTTTAACGATAAAAACAAACCATCATGATCTACGTTGTAATAGGTTTTCTCTGGCTATCCATCTGTCTTTATATTATTCTGGGAGGCGCGGATTTCGGAGCCGGAATTGTAGAGCTTTTCACCCATAAAAAAGCCAGAAACAAAACCCAGGAAATCATGTATGAGTCTATTGCTCCTGTGTGGGAAGCCAATCATATGTGGCTGATCATTGCGATTGTAATTCTCTTTGTAGGATTTCCCGAAATTTATACTACCATGTCGACCTATCTTCATATTCCTTTGGTTCTGATGCTTTTAGGAATTATTGCAAGAGGAACAGCGTTTACGTTCAGACATTATGATGCTGTAAAGGATAACTGGCAGGTTTTATATACGCATATTTTCTACTATGCGAGTCTTTTAACGCCTTTCTTTTTAGGATTAATTGCTGCGGCAACGGTTTCACATTCTATCAATCCTGATGCTGTTGGTTTTCTGGATTTGTATATTTTCAGCTGGCTGAACTGGTTTGGGGTTTCCGTAGGATTATTTACGGTAGCGCTTTGTGCTTACCTTGCCTCTATCTTTTCATTGAGAGAAACCCGTGATAAGGCTGATCTTTTACTCATGATCAGAAAATCCAAGCAGACAATGATCTTTGTCGTGATTACAGGAATTTTAGTATTTGTTACTGCTTATATTTCAGATATTCCTCTTTTGATGTGGGTATTTTCAAAGCCTCTGGGGATTATGTCTATTGCCTTTGCTACCATTGCGTTATTGCTTATTTTAAGAGCAATGAACCGTCAGAAATTACTTCCGGTACGTGCATTGGCAGGATTTCAGATGGTGATGATTCTGGTTGCAGCAACCTATCAGCATAATCCTGATATTATTTTATTAGGAAACGGACAGCATCTTTCACTGCTGGAGCATATGGCACCTCCGAAAACGATTGCTGCATTGGGTTGGGCTTTGATGCTGGGTTCCTTATTTATCCTTCCGTTTTTATTTTATCTGATGGCTTCTTTCAGTAAGCTGAGAAAATAGGTAAAATATGCAGAGTTATAAAGACAAAACAGAGCTTATTGAAGAGCTGAATAAAAGATATCTACTGTATGATCAGGAATTTAACGATATAAAAGAAGATGAAAAGGATCTTCTGCGGGCTGGAGTTGACAAAACTCCATCACAAAATATTTCCTATCAATTGGGATGGACCCACCTGCTTTTGCAATGGGAAGCTGATGAAAGCAAAGGAATTGAAGTAAAAACTCCTACTCCGGAATATAAATGGAATAATTTGGGAGGATTATATCAGTCTTTTTATGACCAATATGGATTTTATAGCTTGCAACAGCAAAGAGAACTGTTAAAAAATAAGGTTGATGAAATTATTGACTGGATAGAAAACCTTGACGAGGACACATTATTTACTCCTGGGCAGAGAAAATGGGCAACGACTCCTGCTCAATGGCCGGTCTGGAAATGGATACATATCAATACCGCAGCACCGTTTAAAAATTTCAGGGCACAGCTTCGGAAATGGAAAAAAGAAAAAGGTACAGAATAACTCTGTACCTTTTATATTTATATTTTCTGAGAAATATTAAGCCAATTTTATCAAAAGATTTTCGTCAATCTTCTCCACTTTCACAATATTATTCTTTGTCAAAGTCTTAGAAGCTTTATCCCATTTTTTTCCTGAAAGTTTAGATTTTTCTTTCACCTCACTTAGAGAAAACTGCTCACCTGATTTCAAAATATCAAGAATAGCATGTTCATCCTCTCCCAATTCAATTTGAGGAACCGCTTTTTCAGGTCTCATCTGAGGGAAGAATAATACTTCCTGGATTGATGCATTATTCGTTAAGAACATGATCAATCTGTCCATACCGATTCCTAACCCTGAAGTTGGCGGCATACCATATTCAAGAGCTCTTAAGAAATCCTGATCGATGAACATTGCCTCATCATCTCCTCTTTCAGATAAAGCCATCTGTGATTCAAAACGCTCTCTCTGATCAATAGGATCATTAAGCTCTGAATATGCATTGGCAATTTCTTTACCACATACCATTAATTCAAAACGCTCTGTTAAGCCTTCTTTGCTTCTGTGTTTCTTTGTCAATGGAGACATTTCGATCGGATAATCTGTAATGAACGTCGGCTGAATGAAGTTTCCTTCACATTTCTCACCAAAGATCTCATCAATCAGTTTTCCTTTCCCCATCGTCTCATTCACTTCAATACCGATAGACTTGGCAAAATCGTATAATTCTTTTTCCGTTTTTCCTGTGATATCGAATCCTGTAAATTTCAGAATCGCTTCTGTCATGGAAACTCTTGGATAAGGAGCTTTCCAATTGATGGTATGCTCACCAAAAGTAGATTCTGAATTTCCATTAACCTGAGTGGCACAGAATTCCAATAACTTCTCAGTGAAATCCATCATCCAGTTGTAATCTTTGTAGGCTACATAGATTTCCATAGCGGTAAACTCTGGGTTGTGTGTTCTGTCCATCCCTTCATTTCTGAAGTTTTTAGAGAACTCATACACTCCGTCAAAACCACCTACGATCAATCTCTTCAGATATAATTCGTTAGCAATTCTTAAATATAATGGAATATCCAACGCATTGTGGTGCGTGATAAACGGTTTTGCAGCAGCTCCACCAGGGATAGACTGTAGAATAGGTGTTTCCACTTCAAAGTAACCCGCATCGTTGAAGAATGTTCTCATGGCATTGAACAATTTTGTTCTCTTCACGAAAATTTCTTTCACCTGTGGATTTACTGTTAAATCTACATAACGCTGTCTGTATCTTAGTTCAGGATCTGTAAACCCATCGTGTACAACACCATTGTCATCCGTTTTAGCCTGAGGAAGAGGACGTAAAGCCTTGGTAAGAAGGATAAAGTTTTTCACTAAAACAGTCTTCTCTCCTACCTGAGTCGTAAACAGTTCTCCTTCGATACCGATAATATCACCGATATCCAAAAGGTGCTTGTATACTTCATTGTATAATTCTTTATCTTCTCCCGGACAGATCTCATCTCTGTTGAAATAAACCTGAATTTTTCCTTTAGAATCCTGCAATTCTGCAAAAGAAGCCTTTCCCTGAATTCTGCGGGACATCAATCTACCAGCGATCTTCACCTGTTTACTTTCAGAAAAGTCCTGTTTTATAGATTCTGTAGTGTCTGTGATTGTATATTCATCCGCAGGGAACGCATTAATCCCCATTTCAGTAAGCTTATTCAGCTTTTCTCTTCTAATGATTTCTTGTTCTGATAATTGCATTTCTTATTTTTCTAAAAGCGTACAAATTTAGGCATTTTTGAGTTGACCATCAATTGATTTTTTCATAAATCTAAATTATTTCCGAAAAATTGAGTTCAGTGGATGGTTTTATAAGCTGGAAATGGATATCATTTTGAAATAAGCATTGGCCATTTATTTAACCACAGATTTTCACAGATGTTTTTGAAAATATGGGGCTATACTGTATCATACTTGCATTAAGCCTTGCCTAAAGCCTACTTCTATTGATGTATGAAACAGATTTGGAGATTTAATGGCAACCTAATCTAGCCCCGATAGGAACGTTTACACCGCAACATTATCTGGCATTGAGCGTAGGCGTGAGGAGTATGAGTGGATAGCGGGATGAAGCTCCCAAAAGAAAAGAAATTATTATTTGGTTTTCCAACCCTTTCGGTTCTGCTGGGGAATAAATGTCCAGGCCAGCATTCTGCTGATTTTTTGCCCCTGAGCCATATCAATAGTTTTGATTTCTATAGCTTTTACCTTTTTTAAAAGATGAGTCAGCTTATTGAGATTTTCCTTTTTGGAAACCAGACATGTGAACCAAAGAACCTGTGATGAGAACAGTGCACTTTCATTAATCATTTTGGTAATAAAAGCCAGCTCGCCTCCTTCACACCATAATTCCGACTGCTGACCGCCAAAATTAAGCAAAGACTGCCTGGGTTTTGATTTCTTGAGATTTTTTGTTTTTCTGATATTCCCTTTTATGGCAGACTCTTCAGAATCATGAAAAGGAGGATTACACATAGTAAAGGTAAACCTGTCTTCAGGATTAATGATATTTTTAAAAATATGATCAGCATCAGGCTGACTTTTCAACTGAATGACAGAGGAAAGATCTTCATTTTGGTCCAGAATATGTTGAGCATTTTTTAAAGAATCCTGGTTAATATCTGTTCCCAGCATTGTCCAGCCATACGACCTGTGACTGATCAAAGGATACACAAGATTGGCTCCTGTTCCTATATCCAGCCCTTTTACAACGTTTCCTGTTGGGACTTCATTAAAATTTTCAGCTAAAAGATCGGCAATATAGTGCACATAATCTGCTCGTCCCGGAATGGGAGGACAAAGATTGGTGTCCGGAATATCCCAGCCTTTAATATTATAAAAATGTAATAGTAGAGCTTTGTTGAGCAGTTTAACTGCTTTTGGAATACTGAAATTAATGGTTACCGTTTGATAAGCATTAACAAAGACATAGTGTTTCAGTTCCGGCACACAAGAAATGAGCTGATCAAAATCATAGGGATTACGATGCAGATTTCTTGTGTGCAGACTGGATTTTTCAGTAGACATATTTTATTTCTTCTGACTTAAAATATATTCCACCATTTTTTTGGCATCTTCTTTAGACACCTGTGGATGGGCAGCCATAGGCACGCTTCCCCATACTCCACTTCCGCCCTCTATGATTTTGGAAGCCAGCAGTTCAGTATCCTTTTCAGAGTACTTACCTGCGATTTCCTTATAAGAAGGTCCTATCATTCTCTCATTCACAGAGTGGCATCCTGAGCAGTCTAATGTTTCCATGATCTGATCACCTGAAAGATTAGATTTTGCCGGTTCTGAAACAGCAGCTGTTTCAGAAGAAGCTGCCACTTCTGCTGTATTTTCTTTTTTAGAACAGGAAAGGATCAGAAGACCCAGAGTTCCTGCCAAAAGTATTTTTTTCATTATTTCTTCGCTGTAGAATCTGTTTTAGCAGCTTCAGTAGCAGGGGCAGCCGGAGTTGTAGCAGCTGGAGCAGCAGGCTTAGCAGTAGAATCTACAACAGTAGCTGTTTCTGGCTCTTCAAGCATTGTGTTGCTATCCTGTAAAGAGTGATCTGCTTTTTTTGAGCAGCTTGCTAATAATAAACCTCCGATAAATGCGATTGCTAATACTTTTTTCATTTTTTTCTAATTTGGAAGCAAAAATATAAAAAATAAACCTTTAAACTTATGACAAATGTTTTCTTTGATAAATATTTTTTAAGATCTGAATTTGAATAAAAAATATTTCAAACATTAGGGATATTTAAATAGGGTTGCTATTTTTGTAAAACGGATTATCCGAACCAAAATCAATCTATTAATAAAAAGTTTATGACTAAAGAAAATGTATTTGGTACAGCTTTTTTTGTTGTGCTAACTTCCCTCCTTCTTTCGTGTGATAACTCATCAAACGAACCACAATCAGAGTATTCTGATACAATTGAATCGGTCACTCTGCTAAAAACCACAAAATCATGGGACGGAACGACTTACCCTGCCTATCCAAGCAAACAACCTGAAATTTCTGTTCTTAAAATTGCCGTACCGCCTAACAAAGCATTGGACTGGCATAAGCATTCTGTAATCAATGCGGCTTATGTAGAGAAAGGAGAAATTCAGATAGAAAGAAAAGAAGATGGTAAAACGCAATGGGTAAGAAAAGGTCAGGTTCTTCCGGAAATGGTAAATGTAGCCCACAGAGGAAAAACCGGAGATCAGGGAGCAACGCTGATTGTTTTCTATAGCGGAACTCCGGATATTCCTTTGTCTGAACCAGTAAAATAGTTGGTTTAAACGCTATCTCCGCAAAGTAATTATGATAAAACTCTATTTTTTTGTTCGCAACGGCACTTTGTTTAGCTAATGACAACCGCTTTTGCTGAGTGAAACGCCTTTGCGACGGTTTTAACAGTAATTTAATAACATCTTTGTGATCCCAGCGTTTAACAAAAGATTATTATAGTTATATTTAATCCATGGTTTTAATTTCAAAAATCCTGTTTTTCACCAGCCATCATGGTTTTTATACTGTGATTCTGCTGTTTGTATTCTTTGGACTTCTCTCCTATCTGACAAAAAAAGCATGGTTTTTGATTCCGATCATTCCTCTTGCGATACTAAACGGGTTCGGAGGACAGTTCTTAAATGCCTGGTTCCTGAATAAATATGGTGTCGAAAGTACCGCTATTATCACGTCTGATGTGGAAACCAATTCTACTCTCAATGAGATGTATATTCACGATTATGAAGCTATTGTAAAGAAACAGGACGGGAAATACACCACTACTTTTTTCTCCACGACTTCTGCAGCGATCTATCCCATCAGCAATTCAATCAGAATACCCGGTGATAAGGATATTCCTGTAAAATACATTCCCGGATATGAAAAGAACATAGTCATCCTTTATGATCAGTCCAGAGAAGGAAAAATTTTATTAGAATACGAAAAGTTAGCCCCCGTCAATTCTGCAAAAACCAAGTATGAGGCAGACAAAACGAATAAGGAATTTATTGAAGAATATATAAACGCATTGGAAGAGTATGTAAAAGAATATGATGATGAAACCTACAAAGAAAAAATCAAAGAATTGAAACATGAGCTCAAACAACTTAAATAACAGACTCTTATATTAAGTTTTTTTATTTTTCTGATTTTTTTTATTCATTGTATTAAAAAAATTTCTACATTTGTCCCATGTTTAAAATGAGCAACAATATTTGGTGGTGGCTTTCAAACTCTTCGTCGGGTCTGGAGGTATTGTCATGTTGCTAATCACACAGCAGAAATAATAAAATAAACAATATATAGGCTTTGACGGATACCGTTAAAGCCTTTTTTTTATTCTTAAACCTTACAAAAAACAACACGATGTATACGAACACCATTACAATAAAAACTGTTTCGAAAAAAACACTGGGAGACCTTCACACTCCCATGAATATCTACCTTAAGATCCGAGACAAATTCCGGGATACTATTCTTCTGGAAAGCTCAGATTCAAAAACTATTGACAACAACTTTTCCTTTATTGCAGTGAATGCCATTGCCGGAATTGAAGTGAAAAATCTGAACGAATACGAAATAAAGCTGCCTGCTTCCCCTCCTGTAAAGCAATTTATTATGGAGCGAAATATCACAGATATATTTGAAGAATTCCGAAAGATTTTCAAATGTGAAGAAACTAATGATTCTATTGAACAGACAGCACAAAGTCTTTTTGGATATACAAGCTTTGAAGCGGTACAGTTTTTTGAAAATATCAACCTTAAAGCACAAAGTAAGGAAGTTGAAATTCCTGTTCTGAGATACAGATTATACCAATATGTGATCGCTATCAATCATTTCAATGACGAAATGTACATTATTGAAAACTCTATTGATGGGGTAAAATCTGAGTTTCATCTGTTGGAAAACCTTATTAAGAACCAGAATACTCCGGTTTATCCTTTTGAAAAAACAGATGAGGAAACGTCTAATATTACCGATGAAGAGTATATTGAACTGGTAAAAACAGCCCAAAAGCACTGTATGCGCGGAGATGTTTTCCAGTTGGTTCTGAGCAGAAGATTTGAACAGAAATTCAAGGGAGATGAATTTAATGTATACCGTGCTTTAAGAAATATCAACCCTTCTCCTTACCTCTTCTATTTTGATTACGGAAATTACAAATTATTCGGATCAAGCCCTGAAAGCCAGCTGATTATTAAAGACAACAAGGCAATCATTCATCCCATTGCCGGAACTTCAAAAAGAACAGGAAATTTTGAAGCTAACCTTGAAGCTATTGAAGTTTTAAAAGCTGATCCTAAAGAAAATGCAGAACACACCATGCTGGTAGACCTTGCAAGAAATGACCTTGGAAAGCTTGGAAAAAATGTAACGGTTACTAAACTTAAAGAAATTCAACTGTTCTCTCACGTTATTCATATGGTAAGTGAAGTAACTGCAGATATTTCTAATGACATCAATCCTCTTGAAATGGTTTCTGCCACTTTTCCTCAGGGGACTCTCAGCGGAGCACCCAAACATAAGGCGTTGCAACTGATCAATCAATATGAAAAAGATTCCCGCGGATATTACGGTGGATGTATAGGAATGATCGGATTGAATGGAACCTGCAACCAGGCTATTATGATCAGAACATTCTTAAGCAAAAATAATACACTCTTCTATCAGGCTGGTGCCGGTATTGTTGCAAAATCGGTTCCGGAAAGTGAACTGCAGGAAGTCAACAACAAGCTGAATGCTCTAAAAAAAGCAGTTGAAAAAGCTGAAAAAATAGTTGAAGGTTAAAAATAAATTCAATCAACGGATAAACTAGCAACACACTAACAAAAAAGAAATGAACAACAATATAAACACCCAGCAGCCACAGCTTAAAGTTCTCGTTTTTGATAACTATGACAGCTTCACGTATAACCTTGTCCAGATTATTGAAAGAATTCTGAATCAAAGAGTGGATGTAGTAAGAAATGATAAAATTACTCTGGAAGAGATTGAAAAGTATGATAAAATAATCCTTTCTCCCGGACCTGGAATTCCTGAAGAAGCAGGTATTTTATTGGAGCTGATTAAAGAATATGCCCCTACAAAAAGTATTCTTGGTGTATGTCTGGGACAGCAGGCTATTGCGGAAGCTTTTGGAGGAAGTCTTATCAACCTGTCTGAAATTTTCCACGGAGTAGCTACCACTACTGAGCTCGTGAAAGAAGACACTAAACTTTTCAAAAACTTAAGCTCAGGATTAGAAGTCGGAAGATACCACAGCTGGGCAGTTAATACGGAAGGTTTTCCGGAAGAACTGGAGATCACAGCCGTAGATAAAGACGGAATGATCATGGCTTTACAGCACAAAACCTATGATGTGCACGGAGTACAGTTTCACCCTGAAAGCATTTTAACGCCTGAAGGAGAAGTAATCATTAAAAACTTTCTTTTAGGATGAAAACATTAGAAATCCCCTCAACAACAATAAAAACTCCCCAAATGAAAGAAATACTGCAATACCTGTTCAACCACAATACGCTTTCAAAATCAGAAGCCAAAGCAACTATGATTGAGATTGCACAGAATAAGTTCAATACCGCAGAGGTTACTGCTTTCATCAGTGTTTTCCTGATGCGGAATATTACCCTGAAAGAGGTGGAAGGCTTCAGAGAAGCTTTGTTACAGATGGCTGTCCCTGTAGATATTGATACCCGTGACGCCATTGATATCGTGGGAACCGGAGGTGACGGAAAAGACACCATTAATATATCAACATTGGCCAGCTTTGTGGTAGCCGGAGCCGGGCAGAAGGTAACAAAACATGGAAATTATGGAGCTTCTACCATTACAGGCTCATCCAATGTACTGGAAGAACTGGGATATCAGTTCAAAAACAGTTCAGAACAGCTGAATGAAGATCTTGAAAGAGCTAATATCTGCTTTTTGCATGCTCCTTATTTTCACCCTGCTCTGCAATCGGTTGGGCTATTGAGAAAATCTCTGGGATTAAGAACATTCTTCAATCTTTTGGGACCATTAGTGAATCCTGCAAAACCTAAATATTCTATGATTGGAGTTTACAATCTGGAAATTGCAAGAATTTACCAGTATCTTCTTCAAAAAGAGGAACGTGAGTTTATTTTGGTGCATGGTCTGGATGGATATGATGAGATAAGTCTTACCGATGACAGCAAAATAATTACAAAAAACGGTGAAGAAATCTATTCTGCAGAAGATTTAGGCTTCAATCCGGTAACGCTGGAAGATATTAAAGCAGGAAGCTCCATCCAGGAAACCGCAAAAATATTTATGAATATCCTGGAAGGAAAAGGGACAGAACAGCAAAATTCTGTGATCCTTGCCAATGCTTCAGTAGCCCTTTACAATACTCATAAATTTGGCACGTATGACGACTGTCTTTTCTTGGCTCAGGAAAGTCTGCAAAGTGGAAAAGCCTTGAATAGCTTTAACCTTTTAATTAATTAGTCTTATTATTTTTTAACCGTTAAGAATTTTTAAGGGATGAAGAATAGTTAAGATCATAGCTAAAGCTATTTATTCAGCCAAATCCCTTATTCTCCATCTTTGATGGATCTTAATTTATCTTATCATCTTAATATCCCTTAATGGTTTATAATTTTTATCATCTTATTAAATTCTGTATCAAATGACTATACTAGATAAGATTATTGAACGAAAAAAAGAAGAAATTGCTGCTGCAAAATCAAGCGTTTCTGTCAACCAATTAAAAGACTCTGATTTTTTTGGAAGAAAAACCTATTCTCTGAAAGAATCTATCAAAAATAAAAGCGGGATTATCGCTGAATTTAAAAGACAATCTCCTTCAAAAGGAATCATCAATAATAATGTTCAGCCCTTAGAAGTGGTTTCCGCTTACGAAAATTTTGGTGCCAGTGGAATTTCTATTCTGACTGACAGTGATTTTTTCGGGGGGAATTTCGATGATATTTTAAGTGTAAGAAGTGAAATTAAAATTCCGATACTCCGAAAAGATTTCATGATTGATGAGTACCAGTTTTATGAAGCCAAAAGTATAGGAGCTGACGTTGTTTTACTGATCGCTTCCTGTCTTTCCCCTGCTCAGGTAGAGGAATTCACGGAACTTGCTCATGAACTGGAAATGGAAGTCTTACTGGAAATTCATACGGAAGAAGAACTGAAGCATTGTAATTCAAAAATTGACCTTGTGGGGATCAATAACAGAAATCTTAAGGATTTCAAAGTTGATCTTCAGCATTCTGTTCAACTGAAAAATCTGCTTCCAAAAGACGTATTATCTGTTGCAGAAAGTGGTATTTACAACCTTGAAGATTTTAAATTTTTAAAAGTAAAAGGATTTGATGGTTTTCTGATGGGAGAATATTTCATGAAAAATACAGATCCAGCCAAAGCATTTGAAGATTTTTCATTACAAATTAACTCATAACGATCAACTACAATGAACCTGCAACTTACTAATCCTCTTTCCCCTCAACTTAAAGTCTGCGGCCTTACAAAACAGGACCAGATTCAAGAGCTGATCGCGATGAAGGTAGATTTTCTTGGCTTTATTTTCTATGAGAAATCGCTCAGATATGTTTTGAACCATCTAAGCCTGGAAGAAATTGCAAGTATTGACCATCATGGAAAAGTAGGTGTTTTTGTGAATGAAGAAACGGATGCTATTACAAGAATTGCTCAAAAAGCAGGGTTGAATTTTGTTCAGCTTCACGGTGATGAAAATAACGATTTTATTATTGAATTAAGACAAAAACTGAATCCGGAAGTCGGGATCATAAAAGTGATAAGAATAGGAAATGACCCCTCTGAAAACAAAAATAAAATAACACAAACTTTCAGCCTGCAACCTGCAGCCTACAATCTACAACCTATTTCCTATTACCTGTTTGATACCGACAGTAAAGCATTTGGTGGAACAGGAAAACAGTTTGACTGGACTTTATTGAATGAATTTGAGATTCCTCTTCTCTATTTTTTAAGCGGTGGAATTTCAGAAGATAATATCGGAGACATTGAAACATTGAAACAACAGCCTTTTGCTTTGGATATCAATTCAAAATTTGAAACGGAACCAGGAAACAAGAATATTGACAGGATAAAAAAGTTTAAAACCTTATACCAGCAAAATAGATAAAAAATAAAAACACACAATGATGAACATACATTTGCTAAAGAAGACATTTTATAAAACATTATTTCCACCCAAATTCGGAAATGAAAAAATCCAGAATCTGTATCACTTTGTTTCTCAAAATGACAGCAATATAGAACATTGGGAAGTCGGTGGATTATTGTCTAAATTCATTAGCACGATTAAAGATTTTGAAGAAAGTGACATCCAGTATTTTTTTGAGAGAATCAGCCTCTGGAACAGTTATTATCTGGTCATTATTTCTGATAAATTTTTAGAAAATCATGTAAGATCAGTGGTAAAATATGATTTAGGACTGATTTATGCTAAAATATTTCTGCTGTATGAAGATTCCGATCCTTATTATCTGATTGACAACCTGGAGATTGCAATCACCATGTATCAGTCAAAAATAGATAAAGCAACCTTAATAGATTTAATGCATAAAATAGAATTGTTATATTATAAAAAACTGATTACCAAGCAACAGTACGATTACCATCTTACATTTATTAATAGTTTAAACCCATGAAATATCAGATAAAAGAAAGCAAGGATTTACTAGAACGTGACATAGAACATATCTTGCAACTTTGGGACGTTTCTGCCTGGAGTACTATGAAACCAGACTATTTCCGTACTTTTTTCAAAGATTCGGAATTTCATTTACTGCTGGATGCCGATGAAAATATACTGGCGGTGATACGGCTGAATTTTGATTTTACCTTAAAAATATCAGATCATAATTATTCATTTGCAGAAGTTGTAGGACTTGTTTCCGCCTATGAAAAGAAGGGATATGGAGCCGCTTTGGTCCACAGTTTCAAAGAGAATGTCATTCAGAGAGCGTTGGAAACGATTGGCTTTTGTCATTCTGATCTTCGGCCTTTTTATGAAAAATGTTCGATCGAAATTCTTCATGACAAAGCTAAAATGATCAAAGAAAGTATCGATTCGGAATGGGTAGCCTCTGATGAAGATGATGATATTTTGATTTTTAATGCTTCACAGGAAAGAAAAGAACTGCTCAATCAGCTAAGCTTACAAAACAATGCTTATTTAATTACTAAAGAATAAAAAAATGAATTATAAAAACCCCGATGAAAACGGATATTATGGAGAGTTTGGAGGAGCCTTTATCCCCGAAATGCTCTATCCCAATGTAGAAGAATTACAAAAAAATTATCTTGAAATTATAGAGTCTGAAGAGTTTCAGGCTGAATATCAGGATTTGCTGAAAAACTATGTAGGTCGTGCTACACCATTATATTTTGCTAAAAATCTAAGTAATAAATATAAGACTCAGATTTACTTAAAACGGGAAGACCTCAACCATACCGGAGCTCATAAGATCAATAATGCACTGGGACAGGTTCTACTGGCAAAACGCCTCGGAAAAACAAGGATCATTGCAGAAACCGGAGCCGGACAACACGGCGTTGCCACTGCTACAGCCTGTGCTTTGCTTGGTTTGGAATGTATCGTCTATATGGGTGAAATTGATATCCAGAGACAAGCCCCGAATGTTGCAAGAATGAAAATGCTGGGTGCAGAAGTTATAGCAGCTACTTCAGGCTCAAAGACCCTTAAAGATGCGGTAAATGAAGCATTAAGAGACTGGATCAACAATCCTGTGACGACACATTATGTGATTGGAAGTGTCGTAGGTCCTCACCCTTTCCCGGATCTTGTGGCAAGATTTCAGAGCATTATTTCAAAGGAGATCAAAGAACAGCTTAAGGAGAAAATCGGAAGAGAAAATCCTGATTATGTGATTGCCTGTGTAGGTGGAGGAAGCAATGCTGCCGGAACTTTCTATCATTTTGTAGAAGAAAAAGAAGTGAAAATCATTGCTGCCGAAGCCGGCGGTCTGGGAGTAGATTCAGGAAAATCTGCAGCGACTACATTTTTAGGAACTCTTGGAGTCCTTCATGGAAGTAAAAGTCTTGTGATGCAGACCGAAGATGGACAGGTTATTGAACCACACTCTATTTCTGCAGGACTGGATTATCCGGGAATCGGGCCTTTCCATGCGCATTTATTTCAGGAAAAAAGAGCAGAATTCTTTAGCATTAATGATGATGAAGCCTTAAAATGTGCTTTTGAACTGACCAAACTGGAAGGAATTATTCCTGCACTGGAAAGCTCTCATGCCCTTGCTGTTTTGGATAAGAAGAAATTTAATGAAAATGATGTGGTAGTCATTTGTCTGAGTGGCCGCGGAGATAAGGATATGGAAACATACCTCAAAGAAATAAGAAGTTAGATGCTAGAAATTAGTATAGCATTAATCAGAAAATAATAACCTCTTCTAACTTCTCATCACTAATTTCTAACTACTATAATAAAGAAATGAAAAAACTAAATATATACTTCACTGCAGGAATTCCACAACTGGAAGACACCACTGATATTATAAAACTGATTCAGGATTCCGGAGCAGACATGATCGAAATCGGAATGCCTTATTCTGATCCTGTGGCTGACGGGCCGGTGATTCAGAAAGCCCACGAACTGGCTTTACAGAACGAAATGACGATTGAAAAGCTATTATCTCAATTAAAAGCCATCAAAAATGAAATCAGAATTCCGATTATCCTGATGGGATATATCAACCCTGTATTGAGTTTTGGATTTGAAAAGTTCTGTGCGGCATGTTCTGAAAGTGGTGTTTCAGGATTAATTCTTCCTGACCTCCCTCCTATCGAGTTCGAGAAAAATTATCAGTCTATATTAAAGCAATATAATCTCAATTTTACCTTTCTGGTAACCCCGGAAACTTCCGATGAAAGAATGATGTATCTGGATTCTTTAAGTTCAGGTTTTCTCTATGCAGTAAGCTCCTCTTCTACAACGGGGAATGAAAATGCGGTCTTAAAAAATGAAAACTACCTTTCCAGAGTAGCTTCCCTTCCACTTAAAAATCCAGTGATGATCGGATTCGGAATCAAGTCGAAAGAGGATTTTGAAAATGTAACGGAAAAAGCGGATGGCGGGATCATCGGAACAGCCTTTGTGAATATTTTACTTCAGGATAAAGACTGGAAGAAAAGTGCCATAGATTTTATCCATTCCATCAAAGGGTAAAATTCACTAAATTTGTATATCAAAAATTGAAATGAATACAAATCAGAATAAAGCAGTAGAATTTGAAGATTTAGGGATCAAAGAATATCAGCCTGCCTGGGACTACCAGGAACAACTGATGAAAAATATCATTGATACCAAAATAAAAAATAGGGATCTTCCCGAAGAACAGCATATTACAACTCCTAACCACCTTCTTTTTGTAGAGCATCCCCATGTGTATACTTTGGGAAAAAGCGGACATGAAGAAAATATGCTTGCCGGTATGGATCAACTGAAAAAAATTGATGCCACTTTCGTAAAGGTAAACCGTGGTGGAGATATTACGTATCATGGCTACGGACAGGTTGTAGGCTATCCTATTCTGGACCTTGAAAACTTTTTTACGGATATTCATTTATATATGAGAAACCTGGAAGAAGTGATCATCAGAACCATTGCTGAGTATGGTCTTAAAGGAGAACGTTCTCCTGGAGAAACCGGAGTTTGGCTAGACGTTGGTAAGCCTTATGCCAGAAAAATGTGTGCTATGGGAGTGAAAGCTTCCCGATGGGTAACCCTACATGGTTTCGCATTGAATGTGAATACGGATATGCGCTATTTTGAATACATTATTCCATGTGGTATCAAAGATAAGCAGGTGACTTCTTTAAAAAGAGAGCTTGAAAGAGAACTGACACCAGAAGAAATGGAAGAATTAAAGGCTAAGATCAGAAAACATTTTGCAGACGTTTTCCAGGCAGAATTGATCTACAAATAGTCTGTATAAAATAAGATATAACAATCATAAAAACCAGTTTCAATAGTTGAAACTGGTTTTTTAGTTTAAATTATTATAATGTTTGATTCCCACGGAATGGGTAAAAAGATAGATAAACTGTACATAAAATGCAGGCATTCATCCACTAAAAACGGATCTATTTATATTTTATCTATTCCAGAGAATCCAGCCCGTAAGAATCAAAAACTTCGATATTTTACAATTTCCTGCTTTTCCTGAATATCACTATCAAAATCATTAGGTTTTCTCCCCTTTCCAATATCATAAAATCAAAAATATAACACAATTATGTATTTTTTGAAAAAAAATCTTGCATATGTTTTAATTTTTATTACTTTTAATATCACAAAATAGTGAACTATTACAATTAAAAAGTTCACTAAAAACTAACCACCAAAATATAAAAACTATGAAAAAATTTCTGCTATCCATGATGGTATTTGTGACGATGATGTCATTCAATGCCTGCTCAGATTCAAGCGCCAACCAGGATCCGAATCTTGTAGCAAAAGAGTCTAACGAAACTGCTATGAAAGATTTTGGCAAGACCGTCCCGGTAGGGATCGAGAAAGAAGATGGAAAATTCAAAATCTCATTTATGGTTACTGCCCAGCCTTATGAAATTAAGGACAGTAAAGAAAATGCAGCTTATATTTCCATGATCAAAACGGCTGTTGAGAACGAAACACCTATTCATGTTTTCCTGAAGGCCAATACTAACGAAATTGCAAAAGTAGACAAAGCAACAGATGATGACATCCGTTATTTCAAATCTGTCTTCACCAAAGAAGCAAAAGAAGAAAACAGGAAAGCGGTAAGTGTTATTCCTAATCTGGCCACTTTAAACAGTCTGTTTGCCCAAATCAAAAATCAGGCTTGCGGAACTTCTACGGCATCTTCACCATGTATCACGTTCAGATATCCTGTTGATGGCTGCTATGCAAGAGCTCACAAAATGAGACAAATATTACTGAATGCAGGTTACGACTGTGAAAAACAATTCGTATATGGAAACCTGAGAGCTTCTACAGGAACTTGCTGTGTATCTTGGGTATATCACGTAGCCATATTGGTAAGCTTTAAGAATGCTTCAGGAGTTGTTGAGAAAAGAATCATAGATCCTTCATTATTCTCAAGCGGACCTGTAACTGATGCTGCATGGAGAGCTGCATGTACCAATACCAGCTGTGGATCTGCTTCTGTATCTTCTTTCGCCAATACGGCAGGAAATGTTTATTACAGAAGTCCGTCAGGATCTTTACTGTATGATAACAATTATGTAAATACCAACTGTGTATTGAATATATTCTCATCCCTATCAGGATGTTCTCCTTCTCCTGCACCAAGTGTAGCTAGCTGTGGATTTTAACTAATTTATAGAGAGCTCCTGTATTTATTGTAATATATTGCAGGAGCTTTTTCACTTAATACTTTTCGTTATGAAACCCTGGTCCTATCTATTATTACTTTTTATTATGATCACATCCTGTTCCGGTAACTCCAGTTCACAGAATTTAACCTGGTATAACAATTCCACGATAACCAATATTACCGAAGATCCCGACAAACCGAATGAGGTTATACGTGTTTCTATCGGCATAAGTGCTCAGGTTTTTTATCTTTCAAAAAAATCTACTGACTACAAAATTCTTCTGGAAAAAGCGACCCAAAGCTTTAAGAAAAGTAAAACATATGATATAGGTATTGAAAATAAAACCAATATCATCAAAGAGATTAAGGAGGTCAAATAATCTTTGATCCTCATCAAAAGCTTAAATGATCCGGCGTTATCTGATCACAGAAATCCCGGCATCTACTTTTATCTCAGCTCCATGGATGTATGAAGCTTCCTCTGAAGCAAGGAAAAGAACGACACTGGCTATCTCTGATGGTTCTCCCTGTCTTTTGAAAGGGATTGTAGGAATAATATCATTAATGGCACTTTCGATCTGCTCCCCGGTTAAACCTGTATTATTAAAAATATTGGTTTTAATATGTCCCGGGCTTACTCCATTCACACGAATACCCCGTTCTGTGAGCTCTACCGCAAAGGTTTTGATGAAAGACTGTACTGCTGATTTGGCTGCCGAATACACCGAAAAATTAGGCATGGCAATATCTGTCGCCACTGAAGTATTGAAAATAACCGAACTTCCTCTTTCCATCAATGGCAGCATCTGCTGAACGGTGAAAAAAGGTCCTTTTACCAGCATATTGAAAAGTTCATCAAACTGGTTTTCATCTACATATTCTACGGGTACAAATTTTCCGTATCCTGCATTGGCAAAGACCAGATCAATATGTTCCGTATATTTTCTGACTTCCTGCTGCAGCTTTATCAGGTCTTTCATATTTCCGGCATTGGATACAATTCCAGAAGCCTTCTCCCCTAGTTTTTCCAAAGCCAGATTCACAGTTTCTTCACTTCTTCCTGTGATAATCACAGATCCTCCTTCTTCAATGAATCTTTGAGCGGTTGCCAAACCCATTCCATTGGTTCCTCCCGTAATTAAAGCGGTTTTGTTTTTAAATCTCTGCATTGTTTTTAGTTTAAAATTCTATTACAAAGATTAGAATAGCAGTGCTTTTAAAAAATCCGAATCATGTGGAAATGGGTAAAGGCAAATTCGTTTTTTCTCTTGCTTATTTTAGTTCATCAATAATCGCTATCAATAAAATCTTTCAAAATTAAATTGCGTGCAATTTAATTTGTCATATATTTGCATAGTTAATTTACTTCAAAAAATTAGAATTGAAGTTCAATAATCATCAAGTAGTTTAATTTAAAACCAAAAGAAAAATGTCATTAATAGAAAATCTAAACTGGAGACACGCTGTAAAAGCTTATGATCCCAACAAAAAAATTTCACAAGAAGACCTTAATACTATTTTAGAATCAGCAAGGCTGGCTCCTACTTCATCCGGTTTACAACCATTCAGAATTATTGTAGTAGAAAACCAGGAGTTGAAAGATAAAATGGTAGCCGGAGCTTTGAACCCTGAAGTGATGAGAGATTCTTCTCACGTTTTGGTCTTTGCAGCATGGGACAGCTATTCTAATGAAAAAATTGACAAAGTTTACGATTATCATACTGATGTAAGAGATCTTCCAAGAGGACGTTTCGGAAGCTATACCGATAAAATCAAAGAAATGTACAGCGCACAGTCTGCAGAAGAGCATTTTGCACACACTGCCCGCCAGACGTATATTGCTTTGGGTATTGCTCTTGCACAGGCTGCAGAGCTTAAAATCGACAGTACACCGGCAGAAGGTTTCAGCAACGCTGTAGTGGATGAAGTATTGGGATTAAAAGAATTAGGACTAAAAAGTGTAAGTCTTTTATACCTTGGATACCGTGACGAAGCTAATGACTGGCTGTCTTCTATGAAAAAAGTCAGAATTCCAATGGATGAATTTATCATAAAAAAGTAATACCTTCATCGAATCTTTCGTACTCAAACTTATGGAAAATCCGAAAACACCCAAATTAGAAAACCAGATCTGCTTTCCGTTGTATGTAATTGCTAAAGAGATTACAGGGCTTTATCGTCCTTTTCTTGATGAGCTCGACATTACATATCCGCAGTACCTTGTGATGATGATATTATGGGACGGAGACGGCCTGACGGTATCTCATATTGGAGAAAGGCTATTTCTGGATAGTGGGACTTTAACTCCTCTTCTCAAAAGACTGGAAACCAAAGGATTCATCATCAGAAAACGTAAAAAAGAAGACGAAAGAGTGGTTGAAGTATTTTTAGATGAAGCTGGCAAAAAACTTCGTGAAAAGGCTTGTGAAATTCCTGGAAAAATCCAGAAAAAAATTGATATACAGCCTGAAGAGCTTTTACAGCTTAAAGAAACAGTTTTAAAAATCTTAAACAAAATAGAAAAATAAATGAAAACATTATATACAACCCAGGTTACTGCTCAGGGTGGCAGAAATGGACATGTGAAAAGTGAAAACGGAGTATTGGATCTTGAAGTAAGAATGCCTAAAGCTCTTGGAGGAGCGAATGATGATTTTGCCAATCCTGAAATGCTTTTTGCAGCCGGATATTCTGCATGCTTCGATAGTGCGCTGAACAGAGTAATCAGTCTTTCTAAAGTAAAGACGGGAGAAACTACAGTAACGGCACAGGTAAGCATTGGCCAACTTGAAAATGGTGGTTTCGGACTGGCTGCAGAGCTTGATGTGAACATCCCTGGAGTTTCTATTGAAGAGGCCCAGGAGTTGACAGAAAAGGCACACCAGATCTGTCCTTATTCTAATGCTACCAGAAATAATATAGAGGTGAAGTTAGCGGTAACTAACAACGATTAATCCAATTTTTTTAAGCATAGTTATAACGAAAGGAGCTGTTTCCGTGGAAACAGCTCCTTTTTATTTTTTATTTTCCCTCAGATTTCGCAGATGGGCACAGATGATTATGTTTATTGTAAATGATTAATGCTGCTATTTAT
The DNA here is from genome assembly GCF_003852415.1 of Chryseobacterium sp. KBW03. NCBI lineage: Bacteria > Pseudomonadati > Bacteroidota > Flavobacteriia > Flavobacteriales > Weeksellaceae > Chryseobacterium > Chryseobacterium sp. KBW03. Next base: position 215,874 of record NZ_QAJO01000012.1, read on the forward strand.
TTTCTTAAAAATAGAGTAATTTTATGTAATGGAAATCATTATAGATATTGTTTGTCAGGTTTATGCGGGACAAAAATCAAGAGAGATCATTGATTTGGTTTTGAATACTTTTATTCCCGACTATGAAAAATTAAATCTTGATTACACATATCCAAAACACGATAAAAATTATATTTTTAAAACAGAGGAGGAAATGATCAGTTATTTCATTGAAACTCCTTCCATCGATCAGACATTTTACTGGAATAAATATCATGACAATCCGAACAGAATAATGGTAGGAGCCAACATTACTGATGATGATAAGCTTATAATGAGCTTAACGATGGATGCTACTGAAGAAGAAAAGAACATGTATTTTAATCAGCTTAAAAAACTTTTACAATCTGATATTGGAATAGTTACTTACGTGAATCCCGCAGAATATGAAAATGGAAAAGATTTTATTGCAAAATATGAATAGAAAACAGAAATTCACTCAATCTTGTTGATCGATTCACATTATATAATAGCTTGTCATAATTCAAAATTTATAACTCATCATTATCTTCTATCTTTCATCAAATCGCTTTTCTGATAGGCGTCTACTTTTTTGTAAGAGTTATTTTTCTCTTTTTCCTTTTTATCGGAAATCAGGATTCCGGAAAGGTGGTCGATCTCATGCTGGAAAATAACGGCTGTAAAACCTTCCACTATTTCTGAATATTTCTGCCCTTTCAAATCCACATATTCCAGTTGAATCACTTTACTTCTATAGAACTGATCTCTGAAATCAGGAATAGATAAATCTCCTTCAGGGCCAAGGTTCTGCAGATCAGAACGCCAGATAATTACCGGATTGATAAAGTATTCCAATGGAGTTCCTTCTTTGTCAAAACGCTGCACCCAAATAATTTTTCTGTTGATTCCCACCTGAGGGGCTGCAATTCCTACTCCACCATCTGTTGAAAGAAGAGATTCTTTCATTCTTTTGACCAAAACAGCGGTATTCGGGTCAAGGGGATCGGCTTCCGAAGAAATACTCAGCAATGTTTTATGCTGATTGTTATCTGTCGTCTGATAGATTGGCAGCGCAGTATTTGCATCTCCCTGATTAATAATTGAAAGCTCATTAGAAGTGAGTTTCTGGGCATTCATTAAGCCTATAAAAAGGATCAGCAGGATGGGTAATTTCTTCATGTTTTTTGAATGTGATACAAAGGTAAATATTGTAGAATAAAAATGATTATTTATCCGTGAATTTTAAGTTTTGGCTAAAGCCATTGGAGTTTTATTATAAAAATAAAACGGGCTAAAGCCCGTTCCTATTGAATTGTATGTAAGTAATTGATTTTTGTCATTCTGAAAGGAATGCAATGGATTGAAGAATCTTATAATAAATTAATAGTGAGATTCTTCCTTCGTCAGAATGACACCTTTGCGAGAGAATAATTAAAAGGTCTTTGTCATATCTCCCGGAATAATCAGATTAAAATCTGTTGGGATATAATCTTTGGCGGGTACTTTCAACTCAGTATCATCTGATTCAAAAACTGAGATGACGGCCATTTTCAGGTTAGGATTTTTCTGTTTGATATACCAGTAAATTCCACCAAATTCTTTGCTGTGGTAATTTCCGTTGTAATGAATAAACATTTTTCCTGCCTTGTAGTTTTTCAGAATAGATTCAGCCATGGTAGCATCTTTTGTTGCCTGGGCTGAAATAAAATTCATTACTTTTGTTCCTTCAGCATGGTCACCCATCATTTTTTTCATCTCTTGATATCCGGGAGTGTCCAAAGTAACTTTGATAGGCAGCTGAGCAATGTATGTTTTCTCTTTTTCGCTTAATTTATTTAAAGATTCAAGACCTTCTTTAGCAGTTTGAGATGCATATCTTCTCGGAATATTGGTTGCAATAAAGTTCAGTTTTTTATCTTTAGCAAAATCTACCAAAGGTTTGTAATCTGTACTATAATTGTTCCATAAACGAGCGGAGTCTTTAAATGTTTTAGCATCAAACTTTCCGTTTAAATATTGGTCCAGCTGAGCCTGATTGTCTCTTTCAAACATTTCTGCTCCCAGAATAAGCTGTCCGTTCTTTTTTGCAAAAAGTGCTTCTGTTATTTTAAGCTGAAGCCAGTGGTTGATGGAGCTGTTATGATTTTCACCAAAAAAAACCACATCATAATCCGCCAGTTCTTTTACCAGTTTATCCGTCTTGACCTCCTTTCCTTTTTTATCATAAAATTGATACGCTTTAAAGTCCTGTGCCTTTAATGAGCAGAAACCTGCCAGCAGTATCGCGATGAAAATATTTTTCATTTTATTTTATATTTAAACACAAATTACACAAATATTTGACTTTCTCTGCATTACAATAGTGAATTCGTTCATTTACAAATCTGCCTTTTTACTTTTTTATCCACTATCCGCCAAAATCTGAAATAAAAAAGACCGCTTTGAATTTTACAAACAAAACGGTCTCATTCAAATTATCTAATTATTACTTTTCTAATGATGCTACAAGATCCTTCCATTCCTGAAGTTCAGGAATTCCAGGTTTTCTTTTTCCGAAGAACTGAACGATAAAGTCTCCTTCGTTGTTGAATACTTCGATAGCTGTTACTTCTCCGTCTTCTGTTGGTTTTTTCACGATCCATGCTTCTGCAATTTTCGTTACATCCAGGTGTAAATTGAAATCCGGGTCCATCACGTTGAACCATTGCTGATGCCAAAGTGTTTTCTTTACATTTCCTGTATGGATCTGGATAATTCCTCTGTTTCCTACGAAAACCATGATTGGAGTATTCTTTTCAGAAGCATCTTCAAGGATGTTTACCACTTTAGCATTATCAATTTTCTTAGCAAATCCTTCCGGTGCCAATCTTAATGCCTGTGTTCTGCTTACACCGTATTTTCTGGTCATCATGAAGAAATCATGTGTATCTTTTAGTTCTGTCCAAGCTTTTTTGAAACCTTCTACATCAATTTCTGAATCTGCTTTTTCAGCCTGTTTTGGAGCTACTGCTTCAAAAGTAAGTGCGTGATTCTGATCTTCTGCTTTAAATTTTTCTACAATGGCATCGAAAGCTGCTTCATTACTATCTTTAGTCAAATAAATCTTGTGAAGCGCCAAACCGTCTTTTCCGAAAAACTGAAGGCTTTTTTTATCTCCTTCCGCTACCGCAAAAGCAAATTTCCAGTGGTTAAGGAAAATTCTAAGATCAATATCTTCACCTACAAAAAGCTGTGCATGAGGACTGCTGAAATCTCCGTTCAGATACGTTCCTTTTCTTTCATGAACACATTCTTCATTACGGGTAAGGGCCATTACTTTTCCTAATTTTTCAGCTTCAGTAAGGATTCCCGGGAAATCTGGGTTCAGGGAAGTTACTCCTTCTCCAATGCTTGTTGCCAATAATTCTGCTTCACTTACTTCTAATTGTGCTGCTGCATTTCTTATTCTTATATGTGGATTTTCTGCTTTCAGAGCCTCCCATTTTTCCTTTAAATCATTAACTAATGTGCTCATTATTTTACTTTTTTATGGTTAAAATTGTATAAATTCTTTGTATTGTTTCGTTTCCTGTTTTGCTTTTTATTTCTTCTTCTTTTTCAGAAGTTTTCATTCTTTGAAAATGACTTTTGGAAATCAGTTCTTCCATTTCACTGTTGCTGTACAAGGTGAAATCAAATTCTGTAAAGGGTAGTTTTTCCATGAAGTCCCTCTGCCCGAATGTAAGAACGAAGGTTCCGTCATCTTTCAGAACTCTGTAGATTTCATTTAAGAATTCCACTGGGTTTTCCCAAAAATACACGGTATTCACTGTAAATATTTTATCAAAAACCCTATCCTGAAAAGGGAGCTTCTTTCCTTCATACAATATAAATTCAGCCTGATTTTCGAATTCTTTATTCAGTCTTTTGGCTTCATTATGCATGGTTTCGGAAATATCAATTCCCGTATATTTCAAATTCTTTGCGAGACTCATGATGCTTTTCAGATGTCCTGCATTTCCGTGTCCTATTTCAAGAATTTGCTGATCGTCATCTATCACAAGTGTTCTGATACTTTCTAACGTCATGCTGATGTTAGTGGCATTCATCATTTCACCGATCTCAATGCCTTTTTCCCCTTCTGGGTTGGCGAGATTCTGTGCGAGGATTTTGAGTTCTTCTTTTTCCATGGTTATCCAAAAATGATCATTGGGTTATTCGTAATAGGGTGGTCACAGATGGTACAGGGAAAGTTATAGGCATTGCTGATATTCTCTGCTGTAAAAACTTCCTGTGGGGTTCCATAGGCGGAAACCTGCCCTGATTTCATTAATAAAATCTTATCTGCAAATTGTGCAGCAAGGTTCAGATCATGCAAAACAACAATAGCACTGTTGGCCTTTTTGGTAAAGTTTTTTATAATTTCCAACGCCTTATACTGATGTTTTATATCCAAATTATTCAAAGGTTCATCCAGAAAAACCAGCTTATGGGCAATCTCGTTTTCAAGCTGCGCCATTACCCTCGATAAGTGTACACGTTGCTTTTCGCCTCCTGAAAGTGTATTGTATTCTCTTTCTTTAAGATGAAAAATATCTGTTTCGTACATCATATTGTTCATGGCTTCAAGATCTTCTTTTCCGGGTTGGGCATCAAAATACGGATACCTTCCCATCATAATTACATCTTTTACCTCAAGAGGAATATCATTGCTGTTATGCTGTGAGAACTTTGCTTTGTGTTTTGAAAGTTCTTTTATATTCCAATCTCTAATGGGCTTATCTTTAAACAGGACTTTGTTATTACCGGATTTCACCTCATCTGCCAGAACGCTCAGAAGGCTTGATTTCCCAGCTCCGTTAGGGCCTACAATGGCTAAAAATTCACCATATTCCAAAGAGACATCTACCCCATCCAGAATACGGAATTCTTTATGTTTATAATTTATCTGGTGCGCCTTGATCATTACAGTGATTTTTTAAATTTTACCAAAATAGCGATGAAAATAGGACCTCCCATTAAGGCTGTCAAAATTCCGATCGGCAATTCTGACGGTGCCACAATACTTCTGCTGAAGGTATCTGCTGTCAGCAACAAAATGCTTCCACACATTGCTGATAATGGCAAAATAAAAGCATAATTGGATTTGAATAAAAGTCTTAAAATATAAGGTACAATAAGACCTACAAAACCAATTGTTCCTGAAAACGCCACACAGCTTCCTACCATTAAAGCTACAATAATAATAATCTGCCTTTTTAGTGTTTCCACATTAATTCCTAAGTGCTGTGCATCTTTTTCTCCCAACATCATCGCATTCAATGCTTTTCCTTTAGGTAGTAAAATAATGAAAGCAATAACCAGAACAACGGCCAGGATAATATTCTTTGTCCATGTTGCTGCTGCTAAACTTCCTAAGTTCCAAAAAGTAAGATCCCTGAGTTGTTCATCTTTTGAGATGTAAATCAAAAATCCGGTTATTGAAAAACCGATCGCCGTTATTGCCACTCCGGTAAGCAGCATCATGACTACATTGGTCTTTCCTCCGTTTGTTGATATTTTATATACCAGCATCATTGATAAAAAAGAACCTATAAAAGCCGAGATTCCTACCAGTGAAAACTGTACTGCTTCAGGAAGATATTCTTTAAAATGCCCTCCTAAAACAATTGCAATTGCTGCCAGCAGGGTTGCTCCTGATGTAAGTCCTATTAAATCTCCCGTCGCCAAAGGGTTCTTGAAAAGTCCCTGAAGACTTGTTCCTGAAACCGACAACATACTTCCTACTAAGATGGCCATAATAATTCTGGCTGCTCTTACGTCCCAAATCACATATTTATCACTCAATGATAAATGGGTGTCTCCTTTTATAAATTGCCACAGAACCATGAATGGAGATTTCCCTCCAAAATCATAGACTCCTGTATTAAGTGACAGTACTGCTATAATGGCAAGCAGTACTGCACTTATAATAAGATAAAAGTATAGTTTACTTTGTGCTTTCAATTAAAAGTTTGTTTAATCCTACTGCTGCTTCTCCTACTCTCGGTCCAAAACCTGAAACTAAACCTCCGTCCATTGCGATGATTTTCTTATTCTTACCTGCGTTGGTTTGAGATACGCCCGGCATTTTTAGCGCTCCTTCATTTCCTCCTGCTCCCTGCAGACCAGTTTCAAAGAAGAACAATACATCAGGATTAGCTTTTACAACTGCTTCAGGGGTCAATGGTTTGAAATCTTCAAAATCAGTTACGGCATTTTCTCCACCAGCAAGGGTGATCAATGAAGCCATTGGTGTATTTTTACCACTAACCATCAACATATTTCCTCTTGCATAGATGAACAATACTTTTGGTTTTTTAGCAATGGGCTGTACCTGCTTCAGATCAGCATCAATTTTATCATTTAATTTCTGATAATCTGTATTTCCGATAGCTTTTGCTACTTGTTCTATAAGTTTTTTGGTTCCTTCAACCGTGTATTCCTGTTTGAAAACCTCAGTCTGAATACCTGAAGATTTGATTTTCCCCATCAATTCCGGGTTGATATCTTTATCCGAAGCTAAAATTAATGTCGGAGAGACTGCCATGATTGGCTCAATGGTCATTGATCTCATGTGACCCAAATCTTTTGCTGTAGCTTTTAAGCTTGCAGGATAAGTACTGGTAACATCTGTTGCAACGATTTCCTTTTCGTGGCCTAGAGCACTTACGATTTCAGTAATCCCACCGTTTAATGTTACAATTTTATTGTTGGTTTTTGGTGCTTCAGAAGTAGCTTCTGTTGTATTTTCTTTTGCGGCTCCTTCTGCTTTTTTGCAAGAGTATACTGCTACAAGAACAGAGGCTGCAAGGATGAATTTTTTCATGATATACTATTATTTGATTATTTATAAAGGTTCGAATTCAAAATTGGTGTATCCACGGTCTCCTTTCGTATTCTTCATGGTATTGAACCTCAATTTGAAATAGAAACCTTCAGCATCTTTTAATACAAAGAAACGGTCTGCATACACAAAAGGAACCGGGTTGGAAGCTGTACCTGTAGTTGTTCTCCATTTATCTCCGATAGCTCTCTGATCATTGAACACAAATTTTGCCGGCTCAACATCTTTTAACTTAAATGCACCATATGCAGCATCTAAACTTCCCGTAACACTTACCTGATATGCTCCTACTCCATTAAGCGTATTTGTTGTTACAAAATCAGCATAAAAATAACTTCCTGCACTGGTTGTAGGCCCCATGAATACTTCATTGGTAAATGTTGTGAATGCTAAATCCCAGCTCTTTTTCTTAGGCTGAATCTTTACCGGAGTTCCTGTTTTCAGGTTAAAGAATGTAAAGTTGTACTCTGTATCTTTGGTAATGATATATTCTTTGATATCTGTTCCTGTTGCATTCAAATCTGCATAACGGATTTTATATCCATTCTGAGCTCTCAGGATCTGAATTTTTTTCCATCCTCTCGGATCACTGGACAATGAAACAGAACCAGCTCCAATGTTTGATGAAGAAGGTATTTCTCTCCCAAGATTGATGAGATAAATAGGGTTGTCAGCATCATTTTCTTTTATAGCATCAATCCCGGAAGTCTGAGTTAAGAAATTTCCGTTCGGATTGTCAACATATTTCATATTTGCTGCATCAAATGTTCCCACCTGAGCGGTTTCTTTCAAACTTGCTACATCAGCTTCTTTTACTTTGCTGATATCTGTAGCATTGGGTATTTTAACTACTGTCATGGCAATAGATCCATTCATAGTAACTCTGTATGCATCACCGCTATAAAAACCAAGATCCCAAGCTGTTCTGCTGTTGACAGCCGGATTGGTATAGTCACTTAAGTCGATCCAAACCTGATTAGGCTCAGTAGGGCCTCCGATTTTTACATTTACTTCAGATCCTGTCATAGGAGGAACCGGAACCGGATCTTCATCTGCAGAAAGACAAGACTGTGTGGCCACCATGATAGAAAGAATAGAAAATATTTTTAAATACTTCATAATAGTAAATTATTATTTAAAATTGAAACATGAGTCGGGCAAAATAGCTTCTGCCGTAGTATAAATTCACAAAACCATTCGCTGCTGTATGGGCTGTTCCGGCAACTGCAGTAGAGTTTAATCGTGTTACATCAAATATATTTTTCACCCCTGCAGAAATTTCAAAATGCTTGTTCCAGAAAGGCTGGCTCACAATGAAATCCATCATATGAAAACTGTCTATCTTTCCAAGGCGGAAATCATTGGCTCCGTCTGATACATACAGTCTGTCCGGACCTGTGAATTTGTAATAAAGGGAAAAGTTGGTATCGGTACTTTTCAGTTTATAGGTTGCTGAAGCCCCTGCCTGTACCAAATACTGAAAATCTGTAGGAGAAGAAGATTTTAAATCATTCATAGATACAGATGTTCCGCTTACAGACCCTCTTAAAGATAAAGCAAACTGATCTTTTCTAAAATCTACATTGGCTGAAACCAATAGATTCTTATAATTATTAAAATTCATGTATTTATAGGTTGACGGCTCTTTTACCATCACCATTTCAATCCTGTCACGCACGTCAAGATATAATGCATCTACTTCATAAGCGATTTTCCAGTTATTTTCAGCAGCAAAATTCTGATTCCAGAAAAGTCCGGCGGAGAATCCTTTTTCAGGATTTAGGTCAGGATTTCCCTGCACATCATGATTGATATTTACAAAATACGTATACAACTCTTCATATTTAGGGAAACGATTTGCCGATCCTACGACTGCTCTAAGGTTTGAATTCTCAGAAGTTTTATATCTGGCAGATAAAGAGTAGTTGTATTGATTATTAAAGTTCTCGCTCAAAGAAAGCCTTACTCCCGGTCTTAAGGAGAATTTGTCTGAAACATTCCATTCTGCAGAAAGGAAATTGGAGTACGTAAATATCTTTCTTTTTATTGCTTCACCAAAGAAGTCTCCTGCAATCAATGCAGCATATCCGTTAGTATAGTCTAATTCATATCCTAACTGGAAGTCAAAAACTTTACTATCCAGGAAATTACTGAACATTCCTCTTGAATAGATAACATCTGTTTTATAATAAGATCGTTCTTCCTGTCTGCTTTTCACAGTTCTGTTCGGAATATCATAATTGTAATCGGAAAATTTTCTATCCTGGTTCTGATAGGAGAAATCTCCCATATAACGGATGTGCCCCAGATTGGTTTGAATATTGAATTGGTGAACCCAGCGATCTGTATTGTACTGTCTGTCTCTACTTTCATAGGCTACTCCACCCAATCCATCATTAAGAGGATTTCTGTTGACTTCCGGATTATAGAAGTTGAATTTTTCATTCAGATAAGACAGTTTATAAAAGAATGTCGTTTTATTTTTTGTATATCTTAATAATGCAGAAGCATCATACTGATCTTTCGGATTCCATTCATATCCTCTTTGGTTATCCTGTCCGAAGTATTTGTAACCTTTGCTCTCTCCTTCATATCCCATAAACTGGTTATGGTTGAAATTGATGCTTGCAAACCATTCATTATTGATATTGTAATCCACATTCAGATTCTGAATATGTCTTCCGTTTCCTCTTTTCTTAAGATCATACTGGTCTCTGACTGTTTCTTCCTGCAATGAGCCTCTTACACTGACCTTTTTTGTACTGCTCTTTTTTGTAATAATGTTGATTACTCCGGCAACTGCGCCATTTCCGTATTCAACACCCATACTTCCTTTTACAATCTCAATTCTCTCTATATTGCTTAAAGCAATTTTGGTAAGGTCAATATTACTTCCCAATCCTGTGTCCCCTACTACTGGGATATTGTCTATAAGGATCTTTACATAGTCACCATTAAGTCCCATTATTTTGGCGGTAGAATTCCCTGAGCGTGAATCTGGAGTAATCTGTATATTAAGACTTTGATTTAAAACCTCGGCAACATTGGTTGCTGCCATATTTTTAATCTGCTCGGCATCAATAACGTCAACCTTATAGATAGATTTGTTGATGGACTGCTGCATATACTGTCCTGTGATAACAACTTCTTCAATTTTCTTTTGATTAAGAGAATCCTTTTCTTGTGCATTCATCCAGAAAGCCACGGATAATGATAGAACGGAAAGCACTTTCTTCTTCATAAGGGTACAAATTTTCGACAAATATAAAACTTTATTTAGAATCATTAAAAATAAATGTATATTTTTGTGGAATAATTCTAAATAAAAATAATCTCATGAAATTAAAATTACTTTTAGGAACCCTGATGCTTACAGCCATTACTGCAAACGCTCAGCTGTCTAACATCAATGAAAATTTTAATAATTTTACTATTGGGAACACTACTTTTCCACAGTCTGGATGGTCTGCCATTGTTGCCCCTATAACAGGTGAGTTTCCTCCTGTACCTCCAAGAATGATTGTAGCTGGAGATACTAACAGAGCTGTTCAGTCTTACGCAGGAAATAACGCTACGGGAACATCATACCTGATTACTCCACAAATTGAAACACCTACAGGAAATAAAACATTAACTTTTGATACAACATTAGTTGTTCAGTCTCCAGGTACGGGAACAATCCAGATAGGTGTGGCCTCCAATCCGGCAGATATGGCAACATTTGTAGCTGTAGGAAGTCCAATAAGCGTGACTACGATTGGAACGATTCAGAATGTAAGTGTGAATATTCCGGCTTCTACAGGATCATATATTGTATTTAAATTTACCCCAACAGCTTCACACACTGCAATCCAGGTTGATAATGTTGTTTATAATACCACTTCTTCTTTAGGGGTATCTGATCATAATAAGTCAACAGAAAATTTCAGATTTGCATTAAACTCTGATCACTCAGCATTAGAATTTATTGTAAAAAAAGATCCAAAGAATATCCAGATCTATTCTGCATCAGGACAAAAAGCAGCAGAAGGAAAACTGAACGGACAAAGATTTGATATCAGCACACTTCAAACAGGAGTATATTTCATGAATGTTGAAACTGCAGAAGGAAAACTGATCCAATCAAAATTCATCAAAAAATAAGGTTTATTAGACTATTATAGCCTTTATAAAGCCGGCATGAGTAATTCTGCCGGCTTTTCCATGCTCTCAATTTATCTTTTCAAAACTATAATTAAAATAAAAACACGATAAAAATCATGTTTTTATTTAGACTGATTAAAAATAATTATATACTTTTGTAGAATCATTCTAAATAAGGATTTAAAAAATAAGTTATGAAAACAAAACTATTATTGGCTTCAGTATTGGCAATGTCTGTTCAGCAGACTGTTTTGGCCCAGACTGATGCATTGGGGTACTCACAGGTAAATATGACAATGGGAAGCGGATATCAAAACCGAGTTTTTGTAAACCTTGCAGATGGTAATATGGTTTCTCAACCTGCCAATACATGGGATATTGCTTTTTATAGAAATTCACCTTATACAGCCGGAACAAGAATAAATGATGCAAAAGATATAGAAGTATACACCGCTTCTACAAACTTAGCAGACTGGGATAATATCAATATCAACAATCTGACTTCCTGGGGAGCCCCTCTTTATAACCCAGACCAGACGACTGACTGGACTCAGGGAGCTTTCGAGCAAGGACCTGTAGTTTCTTCAAACCCTAATATTCCTTCAACAGGATGGGGAGTATACAATCCAATAAATCACCATATTGAAGGAAAAGCCATTTTTGTTTTAAAATATGCTTCTGGAGCTTATGTTAAACTTGCCATCGAAGATGCTTTTGCAGGATACACATTCAGATATTCAAAATGGAACGGTACATCATGGGGAGCTACAGAAACAAGAACAATCGCTAATGGAACGGATGATTCTTATTTCAATTATTTCTCATTTGACACAGGCGCAAAAGTTCCTAGTTTAGAGCCATCCAAAACAGCATGGGATTTTGTATTTACAAAATATTATACTTTCTATATGGGCGTACAGATGTATCCACTTTCAGGAGCAATCCAAAGCCCGAATATAAAAGTGGCTATGGCACAGCCTGAAACTCAGGAAACAGCTACCTATACAATGCCTGCAAGTGCAAGTTTTGCATCCGCTATTACAACAGTAGGACACTCCTGGAAAGGGATCGGAACAGTGAAAAATGATGTGGTATACTATATCAAAAAAGGAAGTGATTACTACAGAATGTACTTCACTACAAACGGTGGGGCAACTACAGGAAATATGTATTTCAAATACAAAAAAATCACGGAGACTTTAGGAATTACTGAGGTAGGGAAAAAAGCATCTTTCGGGATCTATCCTAACCCAACTACAGCTGATAAAAAAGTAACTGTTCTTTTTGATGTTAAAGAAAAAGCAGGTAATAAAGGAAGTGTAGAGGTATATGACCTTACCGGAAAAAAAGTATACTCTGCGGAACTCAGCAACCAGGCAGGATTCTACAAACAGGATTTGAATCTTTCTACGCTTACATCAGGGAATTACCTTGTTAAAATTACTTACGGAGGCCAATCGGAGACGAAAAAGCTGATCGTAAAATAAGATATTTTTATTTTAATACTTTCTATTTTTTCTAATAAAAGGGCGGTTTCAATGCTATGAAACCGCCCTTTATTTTTTAATAATTAAAGATTTAAATAAAAAGACTTAGGAATTACCCCTAAAATAAGTAGCTGTGCAGCACTCGTAAATCTTTCAATTTTCAAATATTTTAATCTTTCAATTACATTAATATATTTTAAATCCTTTATACACTTCTGCTGAGCTTTCCAACATTTTGGAAGCATCTCTGCGGAAATCTAAAAGGTGGTCCTCACCGTTATGTCTGTTGTGGTGTTCAACGCTTTCCCAAAGCTCGATCAGGAAGAAAGTTCCTTTATTATCTTTATCTTCAATAAGGTCATACTGCAGACAACCTTCTTCTTTTCTTGTTTCTTTCACAAGCTTCTGAAACAGCTCTACGGCATCCATCAGATAATTTTCATTAAACTTAAAAAGTGCAATGATATGTAAATTCATGTTCTAATATTTAGTGATGTAAAAGTAAAATATTTTCAAAACTGAATATCTTTTTAAGGCTTTTATTTTTCCACACCAAGCATAATTTTTAATTTAAAACTGATTTATAAATAGTTATAGAACTCATTACGATCACCAGTGTTCCTATAATCACAAACATTTTCTTCACGGGAAGCTTTGCAGTAAGCATTGCTGAAAACGGTGCCGTAATAATTCCGCCTATTAAAAGTCCAAGAATGATATTCCAGTGCTGGATTCCCAGAGTAAAGAAAAAGGTAACAGCAGCGGTTATGGTAAGAATAAATTTGGCTACGGTAGAACTTCCTACAGCAAATCTAGGGGTAAAAGCGTTTTTAATCAAGGTTCCGGTTACCAAAGGTCCCCATCCCCCACCGGCAAAAGAATCTATAAACCCACCTATCACTCCCAGTCTGGTCAGATTGGTTTTTCTTTTCAATGCCTTACTTTGTTTTTCTTTAAAAGCATTCGAAAGAATTTGAATCCCCAGGTATAAAGTATAAAAAGCAATCAATGTTTTGGTGATCTTCGCATAATATTCTCCAAGGTAAGTAAGACTTACAGCTCCAATAATGGCTCCAATAACTGCCGGCACAGCCAGTTTCTTCACCAAGCTCTTACTGACATTTTTCAACCTGATATGGCTGATACTTCCCGCAGCTGTCGTAAAGCTTTCAGCGGAATGAATACTTGCACTTACAATATGCGGCGGAATATTCAGAAGCATAAGGGTCGTTGTACAGATGACTCCATATCCCATGCCCATTGATCCCGCTACGATTTCTGCGAAAACTCCTACCAGAAGCATCCAGTAAAAAATGTAATTATCTTTTGCTAAAATGTTCAGGAGCTCATCCAGATATCCCAGTTCATACATTGAAAAAACGCCAATCGATATCGTGACAGCCGTCACAAAAAGGACATTAAGCCTTACTTGAATTTTTCTTGAAATCACCATATCACACAGTCGTTTTAATCTCTATTATCTTATTATCAGCATCTTTGATATTAAAAACACATGATGATTGATCGTATTTCTGACCTCTGAGTACAGAATTATTTTCAGATACAGTATGAGCAGTTACCGAATGTACTGCAGAAATGAAAGATGTAAGCTTTTGTGATGGGTATGCTTCTTCTTTTGAAATCATAATTTATTCATTTGAAGTCATGCAAATATCTGATAAAAATATTTATCCTACAAAACAAGTAGACTATTAATTCAAAAAAAAGGATCAGGTCAGTCGACCAGATCCATTAAAGTTTTACTTTCCAGAATATTCAGTGAAGCATCCCGAACCTCTATCAAAACATCGTGAAGTCCGCAGTGATCTTCATTACAGTCTTCACACTTTTCATAGAAATTCAGACTTACACAAGGAAGCATGGCAATAGGTCCGTTTACAAGACGAATAATTTTTGCCAGTTTCACATTTTCAGGATTTTCTTTTAAAAAATATCCACCACCCTTTCCTTTTTTACTGTCAAGAATGTCTGCCTTTTTCAATTCAAGCAGAATATTTTCCAAAAACTTTAAAGGAATTCTTTTGTGTTCCGCAATTTCAGAAATAAGAATCGGACCTTCATTTCTTTTTTCTACAAGATATGAAAGTGCCTTAAACGCATATTGAGATTTTTTTGAAAGCATTACAGCAAAAGTAAGAAAATTGTTTAATATTTGAAAAAAGGTGGAAGAATGAAATTATAAAAGAGTAAAAATGGAAATTTGTACATCCGTAATTTTACGGTTTTCAATACCACATTTTTGCCTTTCTCCTATTAAATCATTATGTTTGCCATATGTTCAGTAAACAAGAGGCACAGCAATTAAAAAAGGAATTTTGGACCGCTTTTGGAAGATCATTTCCCAGAAAATGGATTCTTTATGATACCAAAATCAAGGACATGGCATTTAAATTTTCTGCCGACAATAAAAAAGCAGAGGTTTCTCTTGATATCGAAATGAAAGACGAAATCTTCAGAAACGCTTACTATGAAAAAATCTGGTCACTGGAAGATATATTAAAAGATTTTGTCGGGGATTTTCAGAAAGATGAACACTTTATTCTTGAAAACGGCAAGATTATCAGCAGAATATGGATAGAAAAACACAATGTTTCTATTTTTAACAAAAACACCTGGCAAGAAATTTTTGAATTCTTTATAGACAAAATGGACGGTTTTGAAAGGTTCTATTACGAATATGAGGATTTTATAAAGGATATATAATATACCTGCGAAATAAATACTATTTTACGCTTCAAGCTAAGATAAAAAAGAAAACTTATCTTTGCGACCACCACTTAAACTAATAGATGAAACTAACTAACATGATTAAAAATGAAAAAAGTGTACAAAAACATTTTTGGAGAGGTCATTTCCAAAAATAATGCTGTGAAGCTAAACGAATATCATCTGTATTATTATGAAGAAGGGTCCGATTTCCTGAAAGAAATTGAATTTATCAACGAAGACAGTGTTTACAATATCAATTATTTTCTAAGTAACGATGAAGACGAGGCGCAGGTAGTAGATTATCTCAAGGAAAAGTCAGATTTTTTTGATATTGAAAAAAAAGAATCTACCGACGGATTTATTATTTCCACCAATAAATTATATTCCTTATCCGTAGACGATCTGCCCTTAATTTCTAAAACGGCTTTCAAAACAGATGATCCTGAAAACTTTATCTGTTCCCAGGTTATCGATAATGAAACTCACCAACCCCAACTTGAAAGAACCATCAAATGCTGGTATACCACAGACGAAAATGGTGAAAAATATGCCGCGATAGAATGCAGCTATCAGGAAGACGGTAAACTGGAGCTGGCTATAAAAAAGACCTCCGATCCTGAAGATGATGAAAGCTGGGCCCATTATGATTATGATACTTTCCAAGACCTTCAGTCGCAAATTCCAACCGATATCAGTTATTATAAAACAGCAGCTTTGCTCCCAACAGAAGCCTATCAACAATAATTTTTATTCTTTTTTATACCAATAACATCAAAATTAGTACATGAAATAAATATCAATTTTTTTTTAATGGTAAGTGTATCAATGCCAACCTGTCCGATCTATCTATATCTTCAGATAGATCCAGATGGATGGCTATGTAGAAATTCCTTTATAAAATCTCAGTGACTGGCTTTTCACCATCATTCCGAGAAATCATTGCAGAAAACTTACATCAGTATTGAGTGGATAAAACTATACAATCTAAAGCTGCAAAACAGCTCTACTGAAACAATAAAACAGAGAAACCTTCGGGTTTCTTTTTTGTTATAGACCTGTCTTGTTTTTTATATATTTGAAGACTCTTTATAACTTTGAAATTATAGTTACCGTGAAAATTAACAAAACAGCCTTATCATTTTTATCTATCCTGCTATTTTTTATAAAGGGATATGCACAGTCGGATAGTATATATGCAAAAGTTAATGTTTACGAGCCTGCAAATTTTAAAGAAGTTTATCTCCCTCAGCATACGTTTTTAAATCCATCTATTGATTTTAACCGCATGTCAGATAATTTTATTCCTGAGGCAAAAACCAGTCTTCCTAATCAATATGAAAACCATACCCTAAACGGGAAAATAAAAAAAATAACAAAATTCTATAAATATCCTAAGGAAAAACGAATTGCTGACATTCATTATTTTAACAGCAAAGGTCTTTTGGAAAAAGTAAATTTTATGGTTTTCACAAATGTTCATTATCATTATGATATTCAAAACAGACTGATCAGAAAGGAAACTATAAGAGACAAAGACACCTTAAATATAAGACAATACTCTTACAACAATAAAAATCAGATTACTGAATATAGAGAGTCTCATTTTGAAAAAGGCCAACGCAGAGATGCTCATTGGGCTATCATTTATGAACCTGAAAACAATTCTATTTTCGTGAATTATGTTCAACCTGATCAAAAAACAATACTTGTCAGGAAGATTAAGTATGATGGAAATAAAGTTAAATCTGAAGAGTACAGCAACGGAAAATTATTCCCGGAAGCCAATGTTGAATTTATTTATTCTGAAAATAACAATCTGATCAGCAGGAAATCCCACCAATACAATTATTTTTACAGCTACGATAAACAGCATCGGAATACTAAAGAAGTCAATATCAGAATCGGCAAAACATGGGATGTAAGTACAAAGTCATATGACAAAAATGGTTACATAACCCACTTTTACCATGAAAATCCTGTCAGCAAGTCATCGGGATCTACCAAGTTTCAATACGATAAATTCAACAATAAAATTTATGAGGCTTCAGGTCCTGATATATCTGTAAATCCTTATGAATACATTTATGAAATAGAATATTATTGATTCTATTGGAGACCTATCCGGATGGTAGGTTTATCACAAACATCCACTTCCCGAGTAAACAAGGTCTGGTGTCTCTGCTTTTTTTTGATCTTAAAAATAATCTGGGAAAGATTATAATTTCCAACACCAATTTCTCTGATAAAAAAGGAAATGATGCTTTTTATGGAATCTGGAATATGCCGGAGAAGTATCAAACAAAGCTGTGAATTCAGTCGCTATCTACTTTACAGAACATTAATTAAAAACTTACTAAACAGACCGTTAGGTATTTTAACGCAAGATAATATTTGGTTGTTTATACTCTACCATTGCTCTTTTTTTCTTTGTTACTTTGAGTTCCTCAATCAGGAAGATCAGAAGAGAATTATTATCTCCGAATAACTGATTGAGAATTCTATTCCCGGGAATTACCGACTCATTATAACGAGGGTAAAAACTAATCAACAACCAAAAAACAACAAAATGGAAACAATTGAAATCACAAGAACCGAAGTGGGGATTAATGATCCTTTTGAAAGGGTTATTTCCGAAGAACTATTAAGTATGACCGGAGGATCTACAGAATCCTATTCTATTGAGGTTGCAGGACAGGGGCAGCTTACAGGACTTTCTTACACCGTGCCCGCTCATACAGAAGGCAGAATCAAAGCAAAACTTCAGATCAATGCGATGTCAAGCGATGATGTAAAAAAGCTTAACGACCTTGCTATGGGAATGCTGAATATTACTGCCAAAGAAGAAATCAAGGAGTTTGAAAAAACATCCGCGAGCGCCAATCTGTCTGTATGGACATGGTTTTTTGGCGGCGGAGGTGCTTCAGCATCTTATGAAAAAACAAAAAGTCTGATGAAGTCAAAAGGACTTAATGAGGCTCAGATCACCACATTGATGGATACTTTCCTAGAAATGGCAAAAAAAATGTCAACAGTGCAAATTAATTTTTATGTAAACAATTCTGCAAACAGTTACTCCGTTTCCGGGGATCTTTATCTGTATACTGTTTCCGGAACGATCAAAACTGAAAAAGGAACATCACAGTACCGTATGTTATCAGATCAGGCTTCTGCCGGCGGTCCTCCTCCTGCGGGTGGTGGAGCACCTTCTTCAGGAATTATTAAACTGAATTAACTCAGATAAGACAAGGTTCAATAGTAACAAAAATCCCGAAAGAGCTCTCTTCCGGGATTTTATTTATGTTATCCAAATTTCTTTTTTCTCAACCAGAAGAACAATCCTCCGATAAGACCGATAATTACCAGTGGAAGCAGTAAGTTCAGCCACTGCCAGTTGGCTTTTTCTTCAGTAATTCTTTGTCTGTCCAGAAGTCTTTCTTCAATGTTTCTGTTTCTCAGCTCCATCAGATTGCTGTCATCCAGCAAATAGTCTAAAGCATTTCTAAGGAACTGCTCATTTCCGAACTGTTCATTCGTCAGCAGATCTACTCCCAGCGGAAGCGGTTTTCCTTTGATCACTTTATTTCTTCCTACATCTCCGTCTGCAATAATGATCATTTTATTTTCAGGACTTGATGTTTTGAATCCAGGATAAGATTTCCTTTCAATTCTGGACGCATACGCAGAATTAAATTTTCCTTCCAAAGCTACAGCGAAGATTTTCGGTGTACTCGGTTTTTCCATTTGCCCAAGGCTGTCTACGCTTGCAATCTCTTTTAGATCTACATAGTTTGGAACCTGTTTCAGCAATGTTCTTTCACTGGATTCGAAAAGAACTTTTGTTTTGATATTCTTTCTTCCTCCTAAAGTATCGATAGAAGTCGGGAATTCAAATTTTACAGGATTGATATTTTTGGTGATCGGATTGTTATTTTCTGCAATTCCCAATGGAAAATAAGGCCAAGGCAAGCTTGTGTACTGAGGATTCCCTCCTACTTCACCTGTTACAAGTCTTAATAAAGCAAACTTTTTGACGTCTTTTACCAAAGCAGGATTGATTCTTATCCCATAATTGAAAAAGAAGTCTGTCATATTGATGTCCACCGGGAAAGGCATCACTTTTTTGGATCTTGTTAAGGTATCCATTTCAGCATTTACCGCATCAATCATCCAAAGTGTTTTCCCACCGTTCATGATATACTGATCAAGGATCACTTTTTCATTATCTGTAAAAGCTTTTCTTGGTTTTGCAATCACCAAAGCGCTCATTTGCTTCAATAATGGAATATCTTCTAAAGAAAGTTCGGTTTGGTTTCTAGGAATAATGGGGCCTGCATCATAGTTTTCCATGGCCAGATGTACAAATCCCTGAAATTCATCCGGGTTCAATTCATCATGATTAACCAGAATTCCGACTTTCTTTTTCTTTGCGGCTGCAATATTTTTGATGTTGGAAACAAGATTGTACTCCAACCCTTCTATAGATCTTGTAAGCTGCTGATCTGCATCAATTCCTGCCTGCTGTACAACCAACGGAATAGAAACCCCATCATTTCCATATTTGAGGACTGCGTATGGGAAAAGGGTGATCTGTGAGATCTTTCCATCTTTTACATCCGGAAGAATAGAGGGCTGCATGCCCATTGCCATCAGGCTATCCTGAGACATTTTTGTTTTAATAGGATCGATGAATTTAAAATCAATCTTCGGATTAATTTTTCTGAATTCCTCCAGCATGAATTTCGTTTCGCTCTGAAGCTGTTTGAAGCTTGCCGGAAAGTCTCCTTCCAGATACACTTCAACAGTCAGAGGTTTCTTTACAGACTCCAGTACTTTGATCGTGTTATCGGAAAGTGTATATCTTTTTTCTTTTGTTAAGTCTAATCTGATTCCCGAATATGTCAGGATAATAACCAAAGGAACAATCGCAAATAAGAAAATTCCCAGTGGAGATTTAGCATTGATCTTATTCATGTTTTTACTTCTTTTTGTTAATAAAATGATTAGACAATACTAATGATGCTCCGATGACAAGGATAAAATAAGCTACATCTTTAAAATCAATAAGCCCTCTTGTAAAGCCTAGGAAGTGCTGGTAGAAACCTATATTCTGAAGGATAAAATCTGCTCCTCCCAATAGTTTGTAGCTCGCCAGCTGTTCGATTCCAAAATACATAATAAAGCACATGAAAACGCCCAACAGATAAGCCATAATCTGGTTCTGTGATAGTGAAGAAGCCAAAATACCTACAGCAGCAAATCCTGCAATTAAAATAATCAGCCCAAGATAGCTTCCGAAAGTCATTCCGAGGTCAATATTTCCTGCAGGAACTCCCAGCACATATACCGTATAAAGGTAAATTAGTGATGGAATAAGGCATAAAATACCAACAACCCATACGGAAAGAAATTTTCCGATGACCAATTCTGAAACTCTTAATGGCTGTGAAAAAAGCCAGTTTAATGTTCCAGTTTGCTGTTCTTCTGCAAAAGTTTTCATAGAAAGGGCCGGAATGATAAACATCAACAGCCATGGAACCAATACAAAATAGCTCTGTAAAGAGGCCATTCCGATCTCAAAAATATTAGAATCGTTGTCGAAAAAGAACAGGAAAAGAGTCGCTATCAAACTGAAAGCAGCAATGATCACCCATGCGCTCCAGTTCCCGAAGTAACTCCAAAGTTCTTTCTTTAAAATTGCAATCATAGTTTTTTTGTAAGATGTAAAAAGGACATGTGCCCTCCTCTACAATTATTTGTTTTTTTTATTTTTATTAACCAGTTTCACGGTCATCATGATCAGAAATACAAGAACGAAAAATCCTGTAATTAATTGCCACCAGTATTCAATTGCCATAGATTTTAAAATGACCGTAAATACAACCAGAAACAAAATGAATGTAGCAATTTCATTGGCCTGTCTCAGTTTGATATTGGCAGTTGGCAGTGTATTTCCATTCAATGCTTTCAAATGAAGCACTTTTTTCCAGCACCAGTAATGGTAAATTGCAAGCCCGATAAGGAATGTCAGTTTCAAATGAAACCATCCCATTTTCATCAGACCCGGATTTAAAAATATCATGACCAATCCGCATATTGTCATAATTACTCCCGCCGGAACGGTAATAATATTCCACAGCCTTCTGGCCATAAAGGTATACTGCTCTCTCAGAATTTTCTTTTTTTCTTCCGGAAATTCATCGGTATCCTTATAGTACACGAAAATCCTTACGAGATAAAAAATTCCCGCAAAGTAGCTTACCATAAAAATAATGTGCAGCGCTTTGATTATTGTATAAAGCATTCAGAAAAAATTAACAGCAAAGATAAGCTTATTATATAATTGTTAAAAATAAATTTCTTTTGATCAGGAAAATCCAATCAAAATGGGGTTTATATAAAAAATAGTTCGGCTCGGGGCAGCAAAGCTGCCCGAGCCGAACATTATATTTTCATTGTTGTAACCAATTCAACGATTAAGAGATCACTCCTAATTCTTTTCCAACTTTTTCAAAAGCAGCAATTGCCTTATCCAAATGTTCTCTGGTATGAGCAGCAGATAACTGTACTCTGATTCTTGCTTTTCCTTTCGGTACTACAGGATAGAAGAATCCGATTACGTAGATTCCTTCATCCATAAGCTTTTCAGCCATTTTCTGAGAAAGTGGAGCATCGTAAAGCATTACCGGAACAATCGCAGCATCTCCATCTGGAATATCAAAGCATTTTGCTTTCATTTCTGTTCTGAAATAGTCTGCATTTTCCATTACCTGATCACGAAGAGAAGTATTGTCAGAAATCATATCCAATACTTTTAAAGCAGCTCCTACAATTCCAGGCGCTAAAGAGTTGGAAAATAAATAAGGTCTGGAACGCTGTCTCAGCATATCAATGATCTCCTTTTTACCGGAAGTAAATCCTCCCAAAGCACCCCCTAAAGCTTTTCCTAATGTAGACGTAATAATATCTACTCTACCCATTACTTCATTAGCTTCGTGAGTTCCACGACCCGTTTTTCCGATGAAACCTGTTGCGTGAGAGTCATCTACCATTACCAAAGCATCATACTTGTCAGCAAGGTCACAAACTCCTTTTAAGTCAGCAACGATACCATCCATAGAGAAAACTCCATCAGTAACGATAATTTTGAAACGGTGATTCTTTTCAGAAGCTGCAATCAATTGAGCTTCCAGATCCGCCATATTATTATTCTTATATCTGTATCTTGCTGCCTTACAAAGACGAACACCGTCAATGATCGATGCGTGGTTCAGTTCATCTGAAATAATAGCATCTTCTTCTGTAAATAACGGTTCAAAAACACCACCATTAGCATCAAATGCAGCTGCATAAAGGATTGTATCCTCAAGACCTAAGAAATCAGCAATTTTTTTCTCCAAATCCTTGTGAATATCCTGTGTTCCGCAGATAAAACGTACTGATGACATTCCATATCCATGAGACTGGATCATTTCCTGGGAAGCTTTCATAACTTCCGGATTGTTGGATAATCCCAGATAATTATTTGCACAGAAGTTCAAAAGCTTTTTTCCGTTCGCTTCTATTTCTGCACTCTGCTGAGAAGTGATGATTCTTTCTCTTTTGTAAAGTCCGTCATTCTCAATATTCTGAAGTTCATTCTGTAAATGTTGAAGGTATTTTTCAGAGATCATTTTTAGTAATTTTTTAGATGTGCTAATTTACTAAAAAGGCAGTAAAATAAAACCTTTTATAAGCTTAATTCTAAAAATTTGCTATCACTTTCACTTTTAACACTATTAGTCTACAAAATTAGTAGGATAATATTTATATTTGCTTAAAATTCGAGAGTATGAAGTTAAAGCCGGTACAAAAAATAAAGACAATTGATTCTGCAACCTTTATTAGCAGCCATATGAAGCCCAGAATTCCCATTATTCTTAAAGACTTTGTACATCCGGAGAGCCCGGCTTTCAAAAAGTGGAATTATAATTATTTCAAAGAAATTGCGGGAGATCATATCGTGAATATATACGGCAGTGAACTGGATTCCCTGGACAGAGTAGCAAGTGATCCTATAGCACAATCTACATTTTCAGAATATCTTGATCTGATACAATCTACTCCCACTGAGCACAGGCTTTTCTTATTTAACCTATTGAAAATAAAGCCTGAACTTAAAAACGATATTATATACAATGACATTACGGATGGTAAAATACTAAAATGGCTTCCATTTATGTTTTTTGGAGGTGAAGGTTCTGTTACCAGAAATCATATTGATATTGACATGTCTCATGTTTTTATTACCCAATTTCAAGGTATTAAAAGGATCTGGCTGTTTCCCTGGGAACAATCAGATTTTATGTACAAGCTCCCTTTCAATTTCCACAGTCTCACTCAGATAAAAAAACCTGATTACAGAAAATACCCGGCTCTACTTTATTTAAACGGTTATGAAGCAGTCCTTCATCCCGGTGAAACCCTTTATATCCCGTCTGGCTGGTGGCATTACATACAATATGATACTGAAGGATATTCTGTGTCCCTGAGAGCCCTCCCATCAAGTCCGATAGAAAAATGGCGCGGCTTCAAAAACTTAATGATCACCAGACACTTTGATAATTTTATGCGTAAAGTATTTAAAGAAAAATGGTTTAAGTATAAGGTAAAAGTAGCTCGGGCTAGAGGAGCCCGAGCTGCAAGAAAACAAAGAAGCTTTCAAATCTGAAAGCTTCTTTTTATGATGAATGTAATCAGTAGAGCAATTACTTACTCTTTACTGCTATTTTAATGTTTGATGAATTTGATATTTTTCTCATCCACAGTAATAATGTACGCTCCCGGAACTAATTCTGAAATTCCGATTGCCTTACCTGGCTGATAGATCCCTTTTCCTACAAGTTTTCCGTCAATAGCATGGATCACGAAATCTGCAGGTCTGTTAATTCCTTTCAGATTAATTTCATTCTTTGCAGGATTCGGATATAATCCAAAATTTTCCTTTTCAACAGAAGAAATACTTAAAGTATTGTCCTGAGTAACGGTAGAGTTTTTCTCAAGAATCTGATATTCATAATTAAACTGAACACTTGCAATAGGGAAAGTTACCGACTGCAGGAAGCTTTGGTTGTTTGAAGTATTGTTAAGCACAAAATAAGCAGTTTGTCCAGCAGTTCCTGTCACCTTAATAGGTAAAGGCATTTCAAAAAAGCTTACGGTAGGACTACTTTGTGTCTGAGAAACCTTGAACAAAGCCTGATTCCCGCCTTGCATCCATTTTATAGTATACGTAGGATATCCTTCTCCATACACCCAGTCATTGAAAAACTCTGTAAAATCTGTTCCTGTTGACTGAAGCAAAGAAGCATTAAAATCACTGGTACGCGCATAGCTGTACGCCAGATTTGGTCTTGCATGATAATCTTTAAGTGCCTGATAAAAAGCGGCATCACCTAAAGCCCATTTCAACATTCTCAAAATATAGCCCCCTTTAGAATACGTCAGTCTGCTGTCGAATATTCTATTGATGCTGGAAAGTCCACTGTCCGGTACATAAACACTTCCTGTCGAACTTCCCATAATATAATTGGCCTGACCCTGCAGGAAATTCATAAATTCCGTGTTGGTCATCAGCAATTTTTCATTGGCAACATGCTCTCCAAAAGTAGCAAATCCTTCATTCAGCCAGATATCATTCCATGCACCGCAGGTTACTTTATCCCCAAACCATTGATGGGCAAGTTCATGAGCGATAAGTATTTTACTCCAGCCTCCCATAGAAGACATTGTCTGATGCTCCATACCTCCTCCATACATAAATTCCATATGACCGTATTTTTCATTGCGGAAAGGATAAGTTCCGAAATAGGTTTCAAAAGTATTCATGATCTGCTTCGTCCAGTTGATATTTGCTATACTGGTAGCATTTGAATTAGTAGACGGATAAATATAATTCACAAAAGGAAACGGAGGGTTTCCAATGGTATCAGTAAGCTTGACAAAATTAGTAATCGAAAGTGCAATCAGATAAGCTGGTGTGGGATACATCGTTCTCCAGAAGGTAAGCTTAGTAGATCCTGTAGGAAAAGTTTCGGACATCAGCTTTCCGTTGGCTGCAACGCTGTAATTGGATGGCGTTGTAATTTTAAAATCAAATCTTTCGATCTTATCATTTAAACTTTGCTTGGTCGGAAACCAGTCCTGCGCCCCGTAAGGTTCATTCAATGTAGAAAGAACCGGAGTTCCGCTCTGAAGAGCTGTTTTGAAAGCATCATTACTTGTAGACGGTGCTCCTGCATAATAGATGGTAAGAGAGTCTAATGTATTGGCGGGAATAGAAGCCGGAAAATCAATCTTCAGTTCTTTTGAAGGAAGCTGCTGGAAGCTAGTGATATTGGTTCCGTGATATTTTACCTGAGAAACGGTTAAAGAATTGGAAAGATCAAAGTAAATACTTCCCATACTCTGTGTCGGCTTAAAATGAGAAGTCACCGATCCGGAGATATTATACACCGCAGGATCCAGGCTGACATCCATTCTCTGGTATTGCAAGTCATAATTCAGGGTATTTGGGTTGGTATTCCCAATATTCATTTTTTGAGTAAAGGATTTTTTCTCCTTCTCAATTAACCCCTTCATATCGGTGTTTTGCTCATGTTTTTGGCTATAGAACTGTTGAGATAGTAACAATCCCAGCACCAAAAGGTACAATTTTGTCATGTTTAGAAAAATTTAATCAAATATAAAAAAAAACCTTTTAATCAATGATTAAAAGGCTGTTATAATATATAAAATAAAAAATTTTTAAAGATCCAGTGCCGGTTCAAGAATTTTCTCCATTCTTTTTTTCACCATATCTACTGATCCGGAATAGTTATTTACCATTAAAGAGAAAACCAATGTTTTTCCGGAATTTGTTTTCAGGTAGCCTGCTAATGTTTTTACTTTATTCAAAGTTCCTGTTTTAGCAAAAACCTGTCCGTTACCTCCTCCGATGAACATTCTTTTTAAAGTTCCGGATTGTCCTCCGATAGGCAGAGAAGTAAGGTAAGATCTGTAGTATTTCTGCTCCATCAGAGAAGTCAGAAACTTCACCTGAGAAATTGGAGTTACATTATTGCTTCTTGAAAGTCCGCTTCCATCAATATAGTTAAGACCATTCATATCAAAACCGGCATCTCTTAAGTGACCTGTCACCACAATTCTTCCTGATTCTGAAGTCTGATCACCCATTTTCTGATAACCCACAGTTCTTAGCAAAGCTTCTGCCAATGAATTATCACTGTGCTGATTGGTATAATAAATAATATCACCTAAAGTTGGGGATTTGTATGCTGAAAGCATTTTTCTGTTATCCGGTGCTGCGTCTGTCATTTTCGGACTTACTTTTCCGGTAACAGGAATTCCGCTTTTTACCAGTGTTGTTCTGAAAGAATTGGCAAGGTAAGCCGGAGCATCAGGAAGTTTGGTTGTTAAAGTCCCAGTGCCATCATACTTTTCAGCATATACCATCTGATGATTGTAAGGTGAGACATAGAAAAATTTCTTTTCCGGAGAAAATCCTCCTTTCTTCACGATCAGTTTTTCGTTGGCTGGATTGATCCCTTGAGTTGTCCCTACAGGCAGGTAGTAATTATTGTTTTCTAACCATACAACATTTTCCGGAAGCACTGAAATATTGCCTTTGAAAAGCGCTGTCTGAATGATAATATCACCATTTACCTTTTTGATTCCCTCTCTTGAAACTCCACCTACGAAATCTGAAATAATGTCTCTATAAGATCCTGCACCTGCTTTGTTTGTTCCCAAAGAAGGATCACCGCTTCCTATGACATAAAGATTTCCATTTAAAACTCCGTTTTCATCTATAGTTCCTGAGTACTCCAGCTGCGTCATCCAGCGGTAGTTTTCACCCAGCATGTTTAACGCTGTTTCCGTTGTCAGGAGCTTTGTCGTAGAAGCAGGTACTAAAGGAGTATTTTCATTGTACGAAGAGATTACTTTCTTCGTTTTCGGGTCGTACACTACGAATCCCCAGGTTGCATTTTTCAGCACAGGATCCGCTATCATTGTGTTTACATTAATGTCTACAAGTTCTTTTGCTGACAAAACAGTTCTCTCCACGACCGAACTAACGGGCGAAGGCAGGTTTAAGCTGCTTTTCTGATTGTCATAATTCTGAGAATAAAGAACGGTAGAAACGGTAGATTGAGCCAGGAAAAGACCAGAAGCCAACACCGCCGCACTTGAAATATATTTTCTGAAATTTACCATCTATCTTCTTTTTGTTTTATAGTTTTGACTCTATAAAAAATGACAGGTTACATCATTCAATTTAAAAGCCAAACACTTAATCAACGTCCAAAAGTAGAAATTATTGTCATATAACAGACCACTATTACCTTATAAAAGAGTGTAAAGTTTGTTAAAAATTGTTAAAAATCTACAAAAACCCCTTTTTTAACACTTTGATAAGCAGTAATTTCGTCAAATTCTTTCAAACTTATCAAAACCATGTTCTTGAATTTCTCATAGTTTTTACCACGGGGAAGCTTAAGCATAATCTGGAACTGATACAAGTTATTTAACCTTGCAATCTGGGCTCTTTCCGGTCCCAAAACACAATCTTCAGGAAGATATTTTCTTAAGATGGAACCCAAAAACTGAGAAGCACGATCCACTTTTTCATCTCTGATATGCTTCAACTCAATCATAATCAGCTTTGTAAATGGAGGATAATGGAATTTCTGACGTTCTGTAAGAATGTATTTATAGATCTTCGCAGGATTGTTCATCTTGATCAGCTGAAATACAGAATGATCAGGATTATAGGTCTGAATCAGGATTTTTCCTTTCCCTGAAACCCTTCCTGCTCTTCCGGAAACCTGTGTGATAAGCTGATAGGCCCTTTCTTCCGCTCTGAAATCCTGTACATATAATAAGGAATCGGCTTTTGGAATAGCCACCAGCTCAATATGATCAAAATCAAGCCCTTTGGAAATCATTTGTGTTCCTACTACAATATCTGTTTCTCCGTCTTCAATCTTCTCATACAGCTTTTCGTAAGCAAATTTCTTACGCATGGAATCTACATCCATTCTATCCACTTCATTTTCCGGGAACAGCTTGGAAACTTCCTCATGAATCTGCTCTACCCCTACTCCTCTTTCGTTCAGCTTTTCGGAATGACATTTCGGACAGGTTTTCGGTTTTGAAGCTTTCTGGCCGCAATAATGGCATTTCATTTCGTTGGCTGCTTTGTGATACGTCATGACCACATCACAATTGGAGCAGTAATTCACATATCCGCAACTTTCACATTCTATGACATTGGAATATCCTCTGCGGTTGTGAAGAACAATTGTCTGATTCTTTTCATCTATGGTCTTTTTGATCTCCTCAATGAGCTTCAGCGAGAAGTTTCCTGAAACCTTTTTAGATTCCTGGGCTTCTTTGAAATTGATCAGCTCATATTCCGGCAGATTAACATTCCCGAACCTTTCATTCAGGAAGACATATTTCATTTTATCTTTTCTGGCCCGGTAATAACTTTCAACGGAAGGGGTTGCCGATCCTAAGATCGCCCCTGCTTTATAAAAGCCTCCCAATACCAAAGATGCATCTTTAGCATTAAAATAAGGAGATACTTCCCGTGGTCTGTATGCCGAATCATGCTCTTCGTCTACAATAATAAGCCCTAAGTTCTGGTAGGGTAAAAACAATGCATTACGAGTCCCTATCAAAATATGGATGTCATTTTGCTTCACTCTTCTCCATACTTCTACCCTTTCAAAATCTGTGAGTTTCTGATGATAGAAGCCCAGCTGTCTTCCATATTTTTTTTCTAACCTCTGGGTAATCTGCTTGGTAAGAGAAATTTCAGGAAGCAAAAACAATACATTTTTTCCTTCTTTGATGCATTCATCGATTTTCTCTAAATAAATATGGGTTTTTCCAGATGATGTAACACCGTGAAGGAGGACATTTTTCCCTTCTTCAAAAGCTTCATCAATCTCGGCTTTAGCTAATTTCTGCTGTTCGGAAAGTTCTTCAAGCTCCTCAATTTCGCCTTCATAACTTTCAATCCTGTCTTTCTGCATGTAATACTCTTCAACAAGACC
Organism: Chryseobacterium sp. KBW03; assembly: GCF_003852415.1. Taxonomy (NCBI): domain Bacteria; kingdom Pseudomonadati; phylum Bacteroidota; class Flavobacteriia; order Flavobacteriales; family Weeksellaceae; genus Chryseobacterium; species Chryseobacterium sp. KBW03. The sequence continues at coordinate 245,198 of NZ_QAJO01000012.1, forward strand.
TTTATCTGCCAAAGGTTTGAAATGCGAGCTCCCAAAATAACCACTTTCAAACAGCTCGGCCTTTTTGATGGGGATATCAGGGTTTTCCGTCTGCTTTTCCAAAATAAGAAGGAACAGTTCTTTCTGCTTGGGTGCTTTATTCAGTTTTAAAAGAATTTCTGTAAGATTCTGATTGACTAAAATTTCATCATTAATTCTTACATAGGCTACTTCTTTAGCTTTATATTTTTCAGCAATTTTTTCATCAATCTCAATATACTGAAGGTCAATCAATGAGTTGATGGTTTTGATAATATCTTTTTTGGGAATAAATGCTTCAATATCTGTCAGATTGATCAGCTGTCGTACTTCAAGTGCCTGAATCAGATACATTTCATTGACATCCAGATTTTCAAAATCAACAACAGCACCCGGTTTTAGTTTTAAATAGGTTTCACTTTCCAGTTTTAATGAAGAAGGAAATGAAAACCTGTAAATTTCTCCAAGGCTGCACAGATAATACTCCGAGAGCCAGTTCCAGAAATTGATCTGTTCTTCGGGCATAATCGGTTTGTCATCCAACATGCTGATTACCTCCTTTGCTGTAAAGTTTTCCGGTGCATTATCATGAAGCTCAAATACAATTCCCGTATAGATCTTCTTTCCGCCAAATGGGACCAAAACCCGCATTCCAAGCTGGATTTCAGACATCATTTCTTCAGGAACTTTATACGTAAAAGATCCTTTCAGGTTCAGGGGTAAAACAATTTGAGCGTATTGCAAGGGAAATATTTAAAGTGTAAAATTAGATTTTTCTTTAGAGAATTGCAACTTTGCAGAGATTCTTTCCTGCCCTTTGGCAGATGTAAAATCACTGCAAACCTCAACGCTATAGAAGAACAGTATTAATTTGTCCTTAAAAAAGAAGTTCCGTGATCTGATACCAAAACGCGGACGTAAAAAATCCTACAATAATACTGACTCCAATGATGAGATTCGTGAGTTTTGTATTCAGTTTGAATTGTTCTGCAATAATGCTTGAGGTCACTAATGTTGGCATTGCGGCTTCAAATATGGTGATTTTTGCAACATCTCCTTTTATTCCTAATAATAAAGCTATTCCCAAAACAATGGCCGGTGCCAGAATAAGCTTATAAAGCATTGACATAGACATTTGCGGGATCAGTTTTTTCCATCCGTTAAACTTCAATTGCAATCCGACTGAAAATAGAGCTAAAGGGCTTACTGTTGAGGCTAATTTATCAAAGAATGGCTCTGCAGCAGTAAAATCAATGAATTGTGACAATACCAATGCAGAAATACAACCAATTAATGGAGGGAATGTGACCAGTCTTTTTAAAATAAATAAGGCACTTACTTTTCCGGATTTACTTCCTCCTTTCACTGCGGCAATAATTCCCAGTGTAGAAAGAGAGAAAAACATGGTCTGATCACAAATAACGGCAATACTTAAAAGCCCTTCTCCATAAAAGGCACTGACTAAGGGAAATCCAATGAAAGATGTGTTGCTGTAACCGCTTGCCAATTCTAAGGTACTTCTGGACCGCCTTGAATATCCCTTACTTTTACTGTAAAACATCATAAAGAAGAAACAAAACACCGCAACTAAAAATGTGGCCACAATTGGAAATAACATTTCAGCTGTCCATTTTACTTTAGGCAGATATTTAAACGAAACTGCCGGAAGAGCAAGATAAAGAATCCATGTATTGATACCTTTGTGGGCATCGGGGTGGATAAATTTTGTTGCTTTGAATATCATTCCTGCAATAATGCACACTGCAATCAGAACAAAATTTACCATAACTATAAAGAAATATGCAGCAAATTTACGGCTGATTTTTGAGTTGGAAGGGTAAAATTTATATTTTTTTGAGTAGAATTACCACTCAATCCCAAAGTATTGGAATGAAGAAATTTCTTTTTTTATTTTTAAACCTTATAGGTTTTTGAAACCTATAAGGTTGATCCACTTTTTTATAAACTACTCAAATCCTATTGTTTAGCTTTAGAGATCGAATAAGCAATCAAAATATAAACTAAGAACAGAACTCCACTTATAATAATATACAATGCCGGATCACTGAAGCCTATCAATGAAAAAGCAAGGTTACTCACAATGGCCAATCCGAAAAATACGGCAGAAACAGTTTTTACCAGCGAAGTTGTTCTGGGCAGATTAAACCTAACTCCAATTGTCAGAATTAAAGTAGGGATTAGAAAAATCAAACTGCCAGCAGTTAATAATTCTTTGTTATGAGTCGTGTTTAATGAGTAGAATCCATAAGCCATCAAACAGCTGACAGCAATGGCAATCGTGGTTTTTATAAAATCTAATTTCATCATTTCTAAATAATTGGCGGCGGTGGTGGTGTTATATTAAATAATCTGGCAGTTTCAGGGACATTCCCGGCTAATTCCCAGCCTGGCATTCCTTCTTTCCAGACATGATGATTCATTGAAAACTGTCCCGACTGTACAAGCTGTCTAAGCGATTCAGAATTGTATGGACCGGATTGCTGTCCGTTTATAGCAATATGAAACATCAGATCAGGATGAAAAGGTGGTGGTGTATTTGTCATATTATCCATGAGGCCTCCAAGCTGAGTTCTCATAGAAGCGCCTACGCCCATTCCCACCATGAGTCCTGCAGCATTCAATCCATCTCCATGCCCTAGATCTACATGGCCCATTCCTCCAAGGCTGGCAGCAGCTGTTTTCAGAACATCGGCGTGCTGATTCAGCTGATGAACCGCAAAATGTTTCCCTTCTACCCCCAGTTCCATATCTTTTCGCTGGATTCTGGTTACTTCAGAAAGGTTTTCAATTTCAATATTTGTTTTGGCTTCTGTAAACTTCGTTTGCTGGTCAGCCGTTGCTCTTTTAAGCTGTTTGTAATGTGGATGTTCTTTATCAAGTTCGATAGTTCCAATATCCAAGCGTTTCAAATTAACACCAAAATATTCTTCCAATTCAGCTTTTAACTTATTCTTTATGATATCGCTTACCTCATCAATTTTTCTTTCAATCTGCATGACAGGAATATTATAATCCTGTGGAGCACTGATGAGCACTGACTTAATTTTTCTTTGAAAAAAGTCTTTAATCTGTACCTTAAAATCATCCAGATTAAAATTGATTAAACGGTTTAATTTAATAAAGTTCTTATAATCAGTCAGGTTAAAAGTCAGTGTTCCGCGTACAGCACAAGGAACTCCCAGATCCATAAACCTCGGATCATACATATCGAAATAAGGAATCCCAAATTTGATCTGTATATTTCCGGAAAGGTTGATAAAATAGATCTCTGCCTGAAATGGCGAGCCTCCCCCAAATGCCGTTCCCACTATATTTGTGAGAACAGGAAAATTTGCAGTCTGAATGATCTGATCATGAGGCCCCTGTATAAAATCCTGAATGGTTCCGTCATTTTGCTTGTAAAAAAAAACAGCAAGTTCGCCTTCCTTTACCCTCAAACTGCTTCCATAGCGGATACTGTTTTCTTTATGTGTAGAGTCGGCAGATCCGGAAGGTCTCCATTTCCAAACCAGATATTCCGGTTCATCACAACGGATCACATCCATCATACCACCCTCTTTTTTATTTCCAAATAGTCTCATTTGTTTTAATTTATTTTTAGCTGTTTTGCATAATTTTCAATCTCTTCTAAAGTCTTTCTATCCTCTTTCATAGAAAATCTTGCTCGCATTATGATTTGCTCACATTTGGATCTCCAAACCGGAACAAATTCATTGTGAATTCTATTTATATCATTAGTTGGACTATTAAATGCTCCTGATGTAAAAAAGTTTCCAGCCTTTTTTGCCTTGGGTAATGCTAGTGTAAGAAACTCAATGATATCATTCTTTGTATTCGGAACCGGGAAATTTGAAATTAGCTCTCTTTTTTGAGAATCAATACGATCTAATATTCCCAATCTAAATGATTTTGACAGAAAAGATGTTAAAGGGTTAGATTCTGTTCTTTTAGACTCTAATTCATTAATCATTACAAATAATTTCTGAATAGATTCATTCGCTCCAACATTAATAAAATTAAATCCACAGTCTGAACAACAGGTTGAAAAAGATTCTACTATAGCACCACACGAAGGGCACTTTTTGATGTCTCCAAATTTATCTGATTTAGGAGCTGCTGATTCCGAATTTTTATCATTTGTTTTCTCAAAAAGCCTTGCTTCCAAAACAATTTCAAATTCATCAAGGTCTATTCCCTCAGCTTCGGCATTTTTAAAAAGCACTTGCTTTTCTTTTTCGGTTAATTCTCCGTCGGCTAAAGCAAACTCGATAAGCCTTTCCAATTTTTCGTTATACATACGATAGATATTAGTAATTTTTTACAATGTTATAAAAAAGCCTCTGTGAATTTTTACGGGTTCCCGTAATCTGATTTTCCGATCTGCCCACAAAAAAAGGACTGGCTATTGGCCAATCCTTTAAGCTGAATATTCAGTTAAGTATTTTTTCTAGTTTTCCGTTACATCCCAGAGACTCATTACCTCAACTTTATCCAAAGGTTTTGAAAGGGTAATTCTTTTGGAAGTCCCCGGTAACAGGTCAAAGAAGTTATCACTGAAATGGGTGTCTCCAATCAGATAAACATCTTTTGCCAGGACATCTGTTGATATTTCAATTTCAGTAGGTGAAATCTTTCTGATTTTAATCTCAGGTTTTGAAAGTTGTAAATCTTTAGGCTTATTAAAAAAGAAAAGCTTTTCAAATTTTGTACCCTTTCCGGAGCTGATCTTTAAAACGGCTTTCGACAGGTCAAACTGAGCCAGCTCTGACTTACTGATAGCTCGTATCTTCTTACTAACATCAGCTTTTACATCGTCTGACTGACTGGCTTTCCAGAGTATTTTTCCTTTAAAATCAACGAGTTCAAATTTTGTATCAAGCTTCAGCTCATTCAACAAATCACTTATCAGGTAAACATCATAATTTTTATCTGTTTCAGCGACTGATATAAGTACCGGTTCAAAGCTTCTTTTTGCCTGATAATGGAACGCTTTCCAGTTTCCAAGATAATCAATAGAAGACCATGAAACTACGGGCCAACAGTCATTAAGCTGCCAATATAATGTTCCCATATTGTAAGGTTTTGCCCGGCGGTGAGCTTCAATAGCGATCTGCATTCCTCTTGCCTGCAACAGTTGTGAAACATAGTTGTACTGTACAAAGTCTGTAGGAATTTTATAATCACGCTTCAGATATTCGTTAATGATGTCCCAGCCTCTAGCATGCTTTTCATGCGCTTTTATTGTTGGATTCTGAAGACTTAAATCCGGAGTTCCGGAAAACATTGATTTTGTCGTTTCAAGACTGGGCGTCCCCTGAAAACCATATTCAGACATGAAACGTCCCACTTTTTCGTTATAAATTTCGAATGGCTGTTCACCCCACCAAACACCCCAATAATGGGAATCACCTTCTGTAAGGCTTTCTTTGTGCCCCCAACCGATTGACGGGGAACTTGGCCAATATATATTTTTATCAGACTTCAGATTTTCTGCCAATGCTTTCGGAATTACCTCATGAAACAGCTTTTTATAGTCTTTCCAAACCTGAAGAGAATCATTTTTCGAATATTTGAACTGTTTCTGATAGCCCCAGTTAACGATTGCTTCATCAATTTCGTTATTTCCGCACCATATGGCAATAGACGGGTGATTCTGAAGTCTGTTGACCTGATCTTTTACTTCTTCCTTTACATTGTTTAAGAATGCTTCATCTGCAGGGTAAAAACTTCCCGCAAACATAAAATCCTGCCAGACTAAGATTCCGTTTTCATCGCAGGCTTTGTAGAACTCATCATCTTCATAAATACCTCCACCCCAGATACGGATCATATTCATATTCGCATCTTTGGTATCTTTGATCAGTTTCTGGTATTTTTCTTTGGCCATTCTAGGTGAAAAACTGTCTCCCGGAATCCAGTTCGTTCCTTTGATGTATAAAGGATGTCCATTCACTTTAAAGTAGAACGATTTTCCTTTTTCGTCTTTCTCCTGTACCAACTCAACAGTTCTTACTCCTATCCTGATATTTTTAGTATCAATGTTTTTCTGATCTTTTGAAAGTTTTACTTCAAAATTATAGAGATTTGCTTCACCACGTCCGTTAGGCTGCCAAAGTTCCATTCCTCCTTTATTATAAAGAATCGTTATTGTATGAGTTCCTTTTTTCAAAGAGATTTTTTTGTGGATTTTATTAAGATCCAATGTATAATCTCCAGCATTTTGAGCTTCAATTTCTACTTCAAAACGTACATCTTCGGCAGACTTGTTCTGAATATTCTTAACGGTAATAATTTTGGCATTATTCCAGAATTCAAGCTGAATGTCTTTCCAAATTCCTGCAGTAACGAGTCTTGGTCCCCAGTCCCAGCCGAATTGATATTGAGCTTTTCTGACAAAGCTTCTTGGGGATTCCGGCATGGTAAAAGGAACTTTTTTGGCTAATTCCTTTCCGGTATTTACAGCAGATTTAAAGTTAATCTGTAATGTATTGTTACCTGCTTTCAGATATTGTTTCACAGGAACATTCCATTTTCTGAACATATTATCCGTTTTCTTTAATAACTTACCATTAAGATAAATTTCTGAAAACGTATCCAGTCCGTTAAAAACGAGATCAATATTTTCATTCTTTAATTCCTGAGATGAAACCATAAACGCAGTCTGATAATCCCAGTCTTCATTTTCTACCCACTGTACTTTCTTTTCATTTTCATCTTTAAAAGGATCCGGAATCATCTTGTTATCCATTAAATCCAGATGAACGGTTCCCGGAACTTTTGCAGGAAGCCAGTTTTGATCTTTTGAGTTTTTGAACTGCCAGTTTTCAGAAGACAAACTTCTTTGGGAAAACTGTCCAAAAAGGATATTCTGCATGAAAAGGAAAGTAAAAAGGATCGTTCTATTCATCAATAATTTTGTTTACAATTCTATGGATTCCATATTTAATAAGTTCATTATTAAAATTAATAAGCAATTCCAATTTTATATTAGTCTGTTTCAGATACGTCAATACCTGTGAGTGAAAAATGGGATGCAATTCCAATACAGATTTCACTTCTACAATGACTTTCTCTTCTACAATCAAATCAATTCTGTATGCATTTTCTATATATACTTCTTTATACTTTAAAGGTAAAGATAGCTGTTGCTTTACATTCAGTCCCAACATCTTTAATTCATAAGCTAAAGCTGTTTCATATGCATTTTCTAAAAGGCCAACTCCTAAGTTTTTATGTACTTCTATAGCAGCTCCTATTATTTTGTAGGATAATTCGTTTTCTGTCATTCATTTGTGTAGTTTTTATATTAATTGCGTGGTTTTTAAACGCAAAGTTTTACGATATTTTTTTTAATTCTAAGGGAGCAAAAATGGAATCAATTTCATTGATTCTTTCTAAGCATACTGGCTATCCTTTCGCTTCATCAGCGGCATCGCCGCAATCCTTTGCCTTCTCTAACATAATGTACATCTATTTTAAACTTTGCGTTTAAAAATATGATTCATATTATTTACTGTTCAATGCAACCACTTCATCCGGACTGGCAAAAGCTCCACCGTCAGTAATAGCTGAAGAGTGGAAGTAACCGGCTTTTGTAACAGCTCTTATTTCTTCGATATTGGATGAACGTAACCCACCTCCTACGAGTATTTCAATTCTTCCATTGGAAAGCTCAACCAGTTCTTTCAGATTTTCTTTTCCTTCAGACACATTGGGTTTCTGGCCGGAAGTAAGAATGGTTGTAAAGCCACATGCTATTACTTTTTCTAAAGATTCCTCCAGGCTTACAGCGCGGTCAAACGCACGGTGAAATGTACACGGAAGTGGTGACGCCAATTCTACTAAAGCTTTATTCTGTTCAATATTAACCTCATCATTTTCATCCAGAATGCCAAATACAAAACCGTCAGCATGTAAAGACTTCAAATGAACCAGGTCATTTTTCATCTGTTCAAATTCTGAATCGGAATAGGTAAAATCTCCACCTCTCGGACGGATCATTACAAAAATCGGGATCGTGATTTTTTCACGAAGCTGCTTCATGGTTTCAAAATCCGGAGTCGTTCCTCCTTCATTAAGTCCATCACATAATTCTATTCTATCAGCTCCATTTTCAAAAGCGATAACCGCTGATTGAGGGTTAAAACATGCTATTTCTATTTTTGACATTGTATTATTATCTATTTGGTTTTATTTCGATTCACCCTGCAATATATCTGCAATCAAAAAGGAACCGTTCTCTTTTACTACTTTTATTACTGATGGATATTGGGCTTTAAAACCATCATCTCTCAACACGACATTGAAAATATATTCATCTTTTGAAGAGGATTTTAATTCACAGCTTCCAACTTCAATCTTATTCCAATCCTGTGCTGTGATTAAAAAACCAACTCCAATTCCTGCTTTTTGGGTATCAAACTTGGATTTCCATTTATCCTCAAATTCTTTTTCAGTAAGGCTTCCATCGATATCCATATCTACATTTGTAGCATCCGTTTTATACTCGAAATAATCTTTCGTTGTCATCTTCTGCATATTCTTTTCTTCACTTCCGAGATCAGCTTTAAAGTAGTCTACAATACTTGTCTTCAACCATTTCTGGGCTTCTTCTCCTTCATTGGCATCATTGTTCAACACTACTTTTTCTTTTATCTGCTGTGGTTCTACGGCAGTTTTCATCTCCTTCTTTTCTTCCTTGCATGCAATAATCAGAAATAGGGAAGCGATAATCGTTCTTTTCATATTTTTTGATCTATGTTTTGGCTAAAACCAATAGGCTGTCATTGGTTTGTTTAAATGGACTAAAGTCCATTCCTATTGAATTTTTAATTATTTTTTGTTGGAATAACGCAAAGGCACAAAGATTTTCCCTAAAGTATTTTAAGGTGCAACGATTTTATTTCCGATAAAATGTATTTATAATTCTTTGTAATGTAGCTTCCATCATACCATTACTTTAAAGCAAATTCCGGGGTTTCAAGGCGGTTTCCTTTCTGATCATAAACGGCAAAATTGAATCCGTCCTGAATACAATACGAACCATATTCTCCCTTTTTATTAATTGCGATAAAACCAACCTGGATATCCTTCAGATTTTTGTTTCTGCGCTGAGTGATCTTTACAATCCTATCTACAGCTTCTTTACAAGCTTCCTGCGGGTTTCTGCCTTGTCTCATCAATTCCACTACAAGATGGGTTCCTACTGTTCTTATCACTTCTTCACCATGACCTGTTGCGGTAGCCGCTCCTACTTCGTTATCTACAAACAGACCTGCTCCGATGATCGGGGAATCTCCTACTCTGCCATGCATTTTAAAAGCCATTCCGCTCGTAGTGCAGGCTCCGGAAAGGTTTCCCTGTGCATCCAACGCAATCATTCCTATGGTATCGTGATTTTCAATATTGGCAATAGGTTTATACTGGCTGGTTTTCAACCATTCTTTCCATTCTTTTTCGGATTCCGGAGTAAGAAGATTTTCTTTTTTAAAACCTTGCGAAAGGGCAAATTGCAACGCTCCGTCTCCTACCAGCATAACATGAGGCGTTTTTTCCATTACAGCTCTGGCAACGGAAATTGGGTTTTTCACATGCTCAAGACATGCTACTGAACCAATATTATAATTTTCATCCATGATACAGGCATCCAGCGTTACTCTCCCATCTCTGTCCGGACGGCCTCCATACCCAACACTTCTTTCTTTAGGATCTAATTCTACCAGACGAACTCCTTTTTCAACTGCATCCAAAGCCTTTCCTCCTTTTCCAAGGATCGTCCATGCTTCTTCGTTGGCTTTTAATCCAAAATTCCAGGTAGAAAGGACAATCGGTTTGTTTACAGCTTTGACAGTAGGTTCAGGTAATTCGGCAGCCATTAAATCCAGTGGGTTTACGGCAAGTGCTGCAGTTGCAATTCCCAGTTTTTTTATAAAACTTCTTCGGTTATTGTTCATGGTATCTCAAATTGTATAATACCCACAAATCTAAAAAAAACTTCTATGAAATCCTCATGGCGGCTCCACTAATATCCGTGTATTATTTTTATTTATCTTTACTGCTGTAATGGACTCATTTAAAACTTTCAGGAATATCTCTTTTTTTCAGGAACTCTCTGATGAGGAAATTACTATTCTGGTGAATATCAGCACCCCCAAACTGCTTCGGAAAAAGGAAAAGCTGGCAGAACCCGGTAAGCCTTTCAATCAATTATTCATTCTTTCTCATGGGTTATTAAGGTTTTTCTTTGATGATGAAGACGGGGTTGAAAGCAATCTTTTTCTCCCTTCTGAAAAGGAAGCTGCCATTATGGAAAGCCCTGAGTCTTACTCCAATGAAAACGAGGGAAAATATATTATAGAAGCCGTACTGGAAAGCCAGATTTTCCTGTTCAATAAGAGTGAATTTGAGGAAGTGGCATTTCAGAACAGAGGTATTTATAATGTATATCTCAAATCTTTAAAACAGATCATCAGTATCTTAAAAGTACGTACGGAACAGTTTTGCTCTACGTCTCCACATTCCCGTTATGAGGAGTTTCTGGAGACGCGCCCTTTTACTTCCCAGAATGCCAACAGAAAATATATTGCCAATTTTCTGGGTATTACTCCCAACTCTCTTTCGAGGATGACAGCGCGCATTCATAAAAAAAGGAACGAAAGAAAAAAATAACTTAGGAATACTTTTTCTCACTTTATTCATTCTATTTTTGCTTAATCAAAATACTATTACACAGTTAATTAAAAGCAAAATGAGAAAAATACCACCTGAAAAACACCTTATCTATTGAATCATCTTTAATCTTTCTTAAGATTCACAGTAACCAGGCAGATAAATACGGCCAGCCGGGTTACCACCTTGTTTACATTTCATTATTACCTTATACAATTATTTTATGCAAAGAACATCCTTACTTCTTTGCCTGCTGTTATCATGCAATTTTGTTCAGGCATCAACAGGCAATTTAGAAGACAATATAGCAAATGCTGCTTCATGGCTAATTCTACTTGTTTTACCTCTTGCAGGTATTTATCTCTTCTGGAAAGTTCACATTTATCCTGAGAAAGTAGCAGAAAAAAAGAAACACCCTCAACTGAACGCCATAAAAAGTATGTGCCTCCTTTCCCTTGTTTTTGGAGGCCTTTTATGGCCGGTTGCCCTGATCTGGGCCAACTATGATTATGGCAGTCAAAATACTCCTGAAAAAGACATAGAAATCACGGAAGAAGAATTTAAAACCCTCGAAAATTAACAAATATGCTGGAATTACTCGTCGCAATATATGCCGGAATATGCTGGCTTCTTATTAAAAAATTAAAACTGATCCCCTGGACATTTACCACACAGGTGGTGGTATATTCATTGCCTATCTTCGGATCTATTGCTTTAATCTTAAGCTTAAATTACTACTGCCCTATCACCTCCGATGTAAAGGTAGGAAACAGAAGTGTGGACATTACCACCCAGGTTTTGGGAAAGGTGAAAAAAGTATATGTCACCACCAATCAGGAAGTAAAGAAAGGAGATACCTTATTTGTACTGGACAGAGAGCCTTATGTACAGGAAATAAAGTCTCTGGAAGCCAAGCTAAGCAATATGAAAGCTACTGTAAGTTCTTATGATACAGATATCTCAGCTTCCAGAAAAAACATTACAGGTTTACAGTCACAGCTGGATCTGGCAAACAAAAGAGCAGCTCAATACAAAGAATTGGTGGAAGCCGGAGCGGCCAATAAATTTGATCTTGAACAGGCTATTACCAATGTACAGGATCTTCAATCCAGAATTAGCGCTGCACAATCACAACAGCAGTCTCTGGAAACCAAGTCCAATGCGTCATATGGTGGAGAGAATTCATCAGTATCTGAAATTCAGGCAAAGCTGGAACAGGCAAAATGGAATCTTTCCCAAACGGTTGTTCTGGCTCCTACAGATGGAGTAATTCCCAATGTTCAGCTGAATGAAGGAGCAATCATGGCCCCTTTCAAATCTGCATTTGTTCTGATTCAAAAGCAACAGTCTGTGATTGGATTTTTTGCTCAGAACGAACTGGAGACAGTAAAAAACGGTAATGAAGTGGAGCTGGCTCTTAAAACAGAACCGGGAAAGGTGGTAAAAGCCAGACTCGAATATGTCATTGATGCTACCAGCCAGGGAATCATGAATAATGCAGGAGGAATGCTGGGAGGAAATGGCTCTACGGCCGGACTTCCTGATACCGCCAGACAATTACCCGAAACTGACGGGAAACTTATTGCCAAGTTTGTATTGGAAGATAGTCAGAAACAGCTCACCGTAGGGGCAAGAGGAACGGCTGTTATTTATTCTGATCATATAAAACCTCTCCATCTTATCCGAAAAGTAATGGTGCGTGTCAACAGTAAAATCAACTATCTGATTCCTAAACTTCATTAAGATGTACAAAAAAATAATTTTACTGAGTCTAATTTCCGTAAGCTTAAGTTCGTGCATCGGTTATAAAGAGCCTACACAGGAAAATATGAATCAGCTTAAAGAAAATAGTGAAATTGCTTCTCATATAGAAATCCCGGACGAATGGATCTTTGATAGAAAAGCAAATTCAAGATCAATTTCCTATGACTGGATCGATGATCTTAAAACACCTCAACTGGAAACCCTGATCAATGAAGGAATGCTTTATAATGCCGATCTTATTATTGCAAAGGAAAAGCTGAATCAGATTGAGCTGGCGATGGAAATTGCAGGAAGTGATCTTTATCCCAGTGTAAGCGCAGTAGCCAATACTTCCAATAATTTGGTGAGTGATACTCAAATCAAACGTCTTGCGTTAAAAGCCAATTGGGAAATTGATCTTTGGGGCAAAAATAAATCTTCACAGATGGCAAGCACCAGCAATTATTTTTCTGCGAAACACCAGAATACCCTTCTGTATCAATCTATTGCCGGGATGATTGCAAAAGCGTACTTTCTTAATATCGCAGGAAATATTCAGGAAGATAAGATTGAAAGTTATATTCAGAAGTCTAAAGATCTGGAGAAACTTTATGTCATTCAAAAGAAAGTGGGGACGGCTAATGCATTGGACATCTCCAATATAACAGCAGAGATTATTTCCCTGCAGGGCTATCTGGAAAAGGTAAAAAACTCAAATACACAATCCAGAAGATCACTGGAACTGCTTACCGGAAAGTATCCGGAAGGAAAACTTGCGACCCAGAATTTTTTTAATCCTGCCACTAATAGTATTCCTGAATCTTTTCCCCTTCAGCTTTTAGAGAACAGATCGGATATACAGGCTAGTCATTTTCAGATTGAAAAGGCTTTTTATGAAGTACAGCAGGCAAAAGCGGCAAGGCTTCCTTCACTGAGCATCAGTTCATCACTGGGGACTGCCGGAAGTAATGTAGAATCTATCAATTCTTTATTTTCCAATCCATTATTAAAAGTGGGTGGCGGATTAGTTTCTCCGATATTCAACAGCGGAAAGCTAAAGAAGAATGTGGAAATAAAAACCTCCCAGCAGAAACAAGTCGTTGAAGAGTATTCAAAAGCAGTTCTGAATGCTTTGAACGAAGTGGAATCTTCTTTAGCCAATCTTCGTTCTATTGAAAAACAAGTTATTTATACGACTAAGGCCATCAATGAACTGAAAAATAATATTGCTCTCACCGAGAAACAAATAAAGATAGGCACAAGCAACAGTTTTGTACTGATCCGTAAGCAAAGGGATCTCCTGAAAAATGAAATGAACCTCATCAATCTTGAACTTCAGTGCAGAATAGAGCGCATTAATCTTTATATGGCTTTAGGGGCAGAGAACTTCATTTACTCATAATTTTATACTTTAAAAAAGACTGCAGATTATTTTCTACAGTCTTTTTTGTAAGGTATTAATGAGGCAATTGATCTCTGAAATATCCATATACCCATGTTCCTGCGATTGCACTTAGAAGGGTAACAGATACTGCTAAAGCGCCTGTTCCGATCTGTGCAAAGAGAGGCCCGGGGCACGCTCCTGTAATAGCCCAGCCAAAACCAAATATCAATCCGCCATAAATCTGACCTTTATTTAACTTTTTAGGAGTCAGTGTAATGGGTTCACCATATATTGTTTTTATCTTGAACTTTTTGATCAATCCAACTGAAATCATTCCCACCAACACGGCACTTCCAATAATTCCGTACATATGAAAAGACTGCAGACGGAACATTTCCTGTATTCTGAACCAGCTGATCACTTCTGCTTTCACAAATATAATTCCGAATATAATCCCTGCAGCAAGGTACTTCAGGTTGTGATACCATTGATGGGTAAGAGCGCTTTCGTTCACACACACAGCATCCTGATGATGCATATCCTGTTCTTTTTCTTTTATCATTATTTCAAAATTCTCTTTAAAAATTAAACTTACAGGGAAAGGATAACAGGCAGAATAAGGTTGGCCATTAAAAAACCTCCTACCATAAAACAGATCGTTGCGACCAAAGAAGGCCATTGCAAATTGGAAAGGCCCATGATAGCATGACCACTGGTACATCCTCCTGCGTATCTTGTTCCGAAGCCTACTAAAAATCCGCCAATTACCATTGTGATCAATCCTCTCCAGGTCAACAGGCTTTCAAAGTTCATCAGCTGTATAGGCACCTGGTTGCTGTAATCTGTGATTCCGTAACCTGCCAGTTCGGTTTTCAAATCGGGGTTAATTGTTATTTCGGCAGGATTAAGCAAAAAATTGGCTGCAATCATTCCTCCGAAAAAGATTCCGAGTACAAAAAATAAATTCCAGGCTTCTTTTTTCCAGTCGTATTTGAAAAAGTTTATATTGGCCGGGATACAGGCAGCACAGAGGTGCCTTAGTGAGGAACTTATCCCAAAGGATTTATTTCCCATTATCAATAGGGCAGGGACAGTAAGACCGATCAGCGGACCTGCAATATACCATGGCCACGGTTCTTTTATAATCTCCAACATATCTTCTTTTTTTACTCTAATTTATTTAAAATTTTTGTCTGACACACAAAATCACTTTTAGGAATACTTGTAAATGCAATAGCTCTAAAACCTCCTTCAATTTCTGTAAAATTCCTATATCCTCTTGCCTGAAGAATGCTTGCAGCCATTGTACTTCTATAGCCGCTTCCACAATACATATAAAAATGTTCTTCGGGCTGTAACTTATTAATCCATTCATTAATATACGCTAAAGGCATGCTGTAAGCTTCATGAATATGTTCTGCATTGTATTCACTTTCTCTTCTTATATCGATAATTTTTGCTTCTTTTTCTTTTATTTCAGTTTCAAACTGTTCTGCAGAGATGCGGTTGACAAAGTCTGTTTCTTTTCCGCTCTTTTCCCAGGCTTCAAAACCACCATCCAAAAATCCTAAAATATGATCGAATCCTACTCTGCTTAATCTTGTTACAGCTTCTTCTTCAGTTCCATTTTCCGTGATCAGCATAATGGGTTGGCTTACATCAGCAACTAAAGCTCCCACCCAAGGGGCAAAATCACCATCCAATCCTATATTTACTGACTTTGGGATAAAACCTTTTGCAAATTCACGGTTGGTTCTTACATCTAAAATCAAAGATCCTGAGACTTCTGCAATTTCCTCAAACTGTTCCGGGGAAAGAGGATTCAGGCCCCGAGAAAGGATTTTATCAAAACTTCCGTATCCTTTTTTATTCATCATGACATTCATCCCGAAATAAGCTGGAGGAGGTAGAAGTCCGTCTATCACTTCTTTTATAAAACTTTGTCTGTCTTTCTGATTCAGGGCATAGTTGGTTTTCTTCTGATTTCCGAGTGTATCTACCGTTTCTTTCTGCATATTTTTACCACAGGCTGAACCGGCTCCATGAGCTGGATATACAGTGATATCATCGTTCAAAGGCAAAATTTTATGGTACAAACTATCATATAAAAGTCCGGCCAGTTCTTCCTGAGTCATATTCGCCCCTTTTTGTGCCAGATCCGGACGGCCTACATCTCCAAGGAACAAAGTATCCCCGCTGAAAAGTGCTTTTTCAACGCCATCTTCATCAATCAAGAGGTAGCATGAGCTCTCAAGAGTGTGTCCCGGTGTATGAAGAACTTTGATTTTAATATTTCCTATTTCAAATATCTGATAATCTTCTGCAATGATGGCCTCAAATTCAGGAGTTGCAGTCGGTCCATACACAATAGGAGCACCTGTTTCATTGCTTAAATCAAGATGTCCACTGACAAAATCTGCATGAAAATGGGTTTCAAAAATGTATTTCAATTCTACTCCATCTTTTTCCAATCTATTGATATAAGGCTGTGTTTCCCTTAGCGGATCAATGATTGCAGCTTCTCCGGCTGAGGTAATATAATAAGCTCCCTGCGCCAGGCATCCTGTATAAATCTGTTCTATTTTCATTGTATTTTTTTTTGATGTTATTATCTGATACAAATCTCCCCCTTTCTTTTTTCCTTTACAGCTACTTTTGTTACATAAGAAATTTAAAGAAATATCTCTTTGGTAATAATATAAATGCCCATGATCAGGATAAACCATCCGAATACCGGCTTCAGCTTCCTTCCGTCAATCTTTTTTGACAACTGTGAGCCTATTATAATTCCTGCAACGGCAATAGCTGTAATAGAAATCAATAGTTTCCATTCTATTTTTACATGGTTTACCGAAGACACGAAACCGATCAAAGAATTGAAGGAGATAATGACTAAAGAAGTTCCTATCGCGACCTTCATTGGAATTTTCAAAAGATTGACCAATGCAGGAATGATCATAAAACCTCCTCCAGCGCCCACCAATCCGGTTAAAACACCAACCATTGAACCCTGTCCTGCTGCCCGCAAAGCATTATTCTTATCCGTAGTACTTTCTAAAGGTCTTTCAGAAGTGCTGTTTCTTATCATTTTATAAGAAGCAAGAACCATTAATCCTGCAAAAATTAATAATAAAAAAATGTTTCTGGTAACAGTAAAGTTCTCTATTCTGAGGACTTCCTCAGGAATTAAGGGAAGAAGGTATATTCTGGTCAGAAAAATAGAAACAACGGAAGGAATTCCAAATACCAGTGCCATCTTAAAATTGACCAATCCCTTTGTAAAATATGACACCGATCCTACAAGACTGCTTATTCCCACTACAAAAAGCGAATATTCCGTTGCCAGAAAGACATCGATACCAAAGAGATAAACCAGTACGGGAACGGTGAGAATACTTCCTCCACCCCCAATTAAACCGAGAGAAACTCCTATTAAAACGGCTGCTGTATATCCTATAATTTCCATTTCACTATTCAAATAATTCTGATGCAAAAATGGGAATGTGGAAGGAAAGCTACAGCTACTTTTGTTACATAAGGGGATTTTTTAACACGAATCGACACTAATATGTTCACAAAGGACACAGAGAAGTTATTATAAAGAGCGTTAGAATTGCTTCCCCTAGGGTTCGCGATGATTGTTGACCACCCTTCCAAAGGTGGGGAATGTGAGTACCTCTTATTAAACTGAGATGGGGTTTATGAGTTGAGAGTTCTCAGGAGGGTAATCTTGTTTCTGCCGAGCTTCAGCCTTCCTTCTTCTTCTAATTGTTTTAGAAGTCTTGATACCACTACTCTTGCGGTTCCCAGCTCATTTGCCAGCTGCTCATGGGTGGTATTGATGATTTCAGAATGGGTAAGCTCTGATTTTTTCTGCAACAGATTCAGAAGTCTTTCATCTGCTTTTTTGAAAGCAATTGCATTGATGATATCCAATAGTTCTTCAAATCTTTTATGATAGAGTCTGAAAATATAGTCTAGCCATTCCGGGTGTTCTTTGATAAATAAAGACACTTTATCTACGGGTAGAAAAAGGATTTCGGCATCTTCTTCAATCTCGGCTTTTACAATACTTTTTTCATTGTGCATCCCACCGAGGAAAGACATGATACAGCTTTCTCCTGCTTTGATGTAATACAGTAAAATTTCGCGTCCGTCTTCTTCAGTCCTGATGACTTTCAGCATTCCTTTCATCACAATAGGAATAGAGCGGATGGAAGCATTTTCATCTAAAATAATATCTCCTTCATGATAGTTTTTGGTTGTACCATACTGATACAGTTTTTCTACCAGATCCGGTGATGATGAAAATTCGGTAGAAAGTATGGTGTCGTCCTTCATTTTATTATTCTAATTGAGCTAATTTACACCAATTTCATCTACAAACAGCCATGCTTTTGAATCTGCACCGGGATTCCCAGCCGGAATAATGCCTGCATTTTCAATACTTATCTTCAGGTATTTTGTATTTTGTGCTCCTACATTTAATCTGATTTTCCCTTTGGCATTTTGGATCTCTGCAGCGGTAATTTCTTTGATCATTTTAAAATTTTTGTTGTCATCAGAAATAAAAATCTTTGCCGATCTGGCAAGGTGAATCCAGCTTCCTTTATTTTCAAGAGTATTGAAATAAACTTCTGAAAAGGCTGTTTTCTGACCAAAATCTATGGTTGCCACCACATCTTTTCCCTGAAAACCCAGCCATGTTTTGCCCAGTTGCTTTACATTTCCGATAATACCGTCTACTAGGGTAAAAGCACCTCCAAAAGAATAGTTTTCACTTGGCTGCTGCTCAAGACTTATGTTTTTTCCTGTTGTCTTTGAAATCGTAAACTGCTGGGTAGAAACAGCGCTTTTCAATTGACCATCTTCAAAATAAGCAGATTTTATTGTTAAAGAATTAGGAATCTGAACTGCTTTCTCATAGGTTTTAGAATTGATCGAAGGATCTTTTCCATCCAACGTATATCTGATCCCGTTTGAATTCTGTGAAGTTGATAGTTCATAGGCAATTCCGTTATTCGAAGGAATTACTTTTCCGGTGATGTTATAAATGCTTTTTGCATAGTTTACCTTCATTTTATCCAGAACTTTAAACTGATTGATCACCCTGTTTTCAAATTCTTTATAATTTTTAGGATCTGATGTTCCCCAACCTACTTCAGAAAGTGCCATTAATCTTGGAAAGATCATATATTGAACCTGCTTAAAGTCTAAAATATA
This sequence comes from Chryseobacterium sp. KBW03, assembly GCF_003852415.1. Lineage (NCBI taxonomy): Bacteria > Pseudomonadati > Bacteroidota > Flavobacteriia > Flavobacteriales > Weeksellaceae > Chryseobacterium > Chryseobacterium sp. KBW03. The sequence continues at coordinate 264,255 of NZ_QAJO01000012.1, forward strand.
TTCTGTCCACAAGTTGGCCTGAACACCCATAATATATTTAGCCTGTTCTGCATTCAGTTCGGAAGGAATAGGATTGTAAGAGTAAACTTTGTCTAAAGGAGTAAAACCACCAAAAGCATTAGGCTCTGACTGCGGATCTCCCTGATAATGGTCGAAATAACAGAATGCTCCTGGGGTCATTACGGCAAAATGTTTTGATTTTGCAGCTTCAATACCTCCATTTACCCCTGTCCAGCTCATTACAGCCGCATTCGGAGCCAAACCGCCTTCTAAAATTTCGTCCCAACCAATTATTTTTCGTCCTTTACTGTTGACATATTTTTCAATTCGATGAATAAAGTAACTTTGTAAACCGTGCTCATCTTTTAAATTATTTTTCTTGATCAGTTCCTGGCAGTGCGCACATTCTTTCCATCTTGTTTTCGGGCACTCGTCACCACCAATGTGGATGTATTGGGATGGAAATAACTTAATCACTTCATCCAGAACATTTTCCAAAAATGTAAACGTTTCATCTTTCGGGCAGAAAACATCATCAAAAACGCCCCATTTTGTAGCGGATTCGAAAGGTCCTTTTGTACATGCCAATTCAGGATATGCAGATAACGCTGCCAGCGCATGCCCCGGCATTTCTATTTCCGGAACTACCGTAATATGTCTGTCCTGAGCATATTTCACCACCTCTTTTATCTGTTCCTGAGTGTAGAAATAGGGTCCGTAAGGCTTTCCGTCAAATGTATTGTCAACGTAAGCCCCAATCATGGATTCTTTACGTGTTGAACCTATTTGAGTCAATTTTGGGTATTTTTTGATCTCAATTCTCCATCCCTGGTCATCTGTTAAATGCCAATGAAATGTATTCAGCTTGTACATTGCCAGATAGTCGATATACTGTTTCACTTCTTCTACGGTAAAAAAGTGACGGCAGACATCCAGATGCATTCCTCTCCATGCAAACTTCGGCTGATCTTCGATCTTCATGGCCGGAATTTTTTTAGCATCTTTATATTGTTCAAAAACCTGAATCAAAGTTTGTAGAGCCAGGAAATATCCTTGTTTGGTATAAGATTTTACATGAATCTGTTTTGGAGAAATTTCTATTGAGTAATATTCTTTTTTCTGTTCAGCATCTGCTGCCGAAGCCGGAGGAATTATAGCGTTCGTTATATGGATCCCTCCACCCTTTTGAACATCCTTAAATGTAAACTGAGATACATGTTTTTTGAAATATTCCGTTTCTGCTTTTGGTAAATCACCACTTAACATTAAAGTTTCAGGGATTATAAATTCTCCCTGTGAAAATTCAACTTTTTGAGGGTAAGGAATTAGATTCAATTTATTTTGGGCAAAAATTACGTTTGAAATCAATACAAAAAATACTAAAAAAGTCCGTATCATTAGATGTGGTTAAGGTTTGAGCTAAGATAATTATTTTTCAAAACTCTTTAAGCCTTTTTAAAAACAAAATTTAGGCGTCTTCAATCGTTTAGATTCTTGTGAAATGGATCGTTTACAGTTTTTTAAACCATGTTCCTAGAAATTGTTCTATTGTATTCTGCTCATTATGGTTTGTTTTTTGATAAGTTTAGACGACTTAAAAGATTAAAACAATTAAATTTGTAAAAAAAATACGATGAAAAAAAACATTTTTCTGGCAGCGGGATTATTATTCTCAATATCAACACAAGCACAAATTTTAGATATCATAAAATCTACCGTTAAAAACAAAACGGGTGTAGATCTTAATGTTCCGGTAAAAAATAACGGTACTGCAACTTCTACTACTACCACTACAGGTCACACCAGCAACTCATCTGCTAATCTTGGAAATCTTACTTCCACTCAAATTTCTTCAGGCTTAAAAGAGGCTTTAAACATTGGTGTAACAGATGGTGTAAAAAAACTGGCTGTAACGGATGGCTTTTTCAAAAATGAGGCTGTAAAAATTTTAATGCCTGAAAAGTTAAGAAAAATTGATACCACGCTACGTTCCATCGGTATGGGAAGTCTTGCTGATGAAGGGGTGAAACTTTTAAACAGAGCTGCTGAAGATGCCGTAACACAAGCGGCACCTATTTTCACTAGCGCTATTACTTCCATGACAATCACGGATGCCAAGAATATTTTATTAGGCAGTAATAATGCTGCAACAAGTTATCTTCAGGGGAAAACCCAGACTCAGCTGTTTAATGCTTTCCAGCCTAAAGTAAAGGCTTCATTAGGAAAAGTAGGTGCTGATACGCTTTGGAAAAATCTGATTTCAAAATACAATACGTTTACAGGACAATCTGTGACCACTGACCTTAACGAATATGTGACGACAGAAACAATCAACGGAGTATTCAAAATGGTTGCCGATAAAGAGAGCGGAATCAGAGATACACCTGCCATGAGAACGACAAGTATTTTGCAGAAGGTTTTTGGGGCTCAGGATGGGAAATAAATAAGAAGTTAGATATTAGAGGTTAGAAGTTAGATGACGTACTAACCGTTGAAATATAAAAGAAGCTGTTTTATTGATGAAACAGTTTCTTTTTTTGTTTTTAATTTCTTTTGTCTTGAAACAAAAGAAACAAAAATTCAAGACCTGGATCTCTTCGCTAAAAATAAATTCTGTTCCCTAAAAATTCTAAACTTGCGCGAATTCTATATGG